>JAOPWM010000310.1 GCA_025965695.1 Blastococcus sp. | reverse complement strand
CAGCGGGCGCGGGGGCGCGGCCGTCGTGGCCGGGCCGCCGGTCGGGTCGTGGGGCATCGGGCGGCCGCGGGCCGCCTCCAGCCGGTCGGCAAGGTTCATCAGGAGGCCGCCCGGTGCTTGGCCCGGTACCGGGACGGGCGCATCAGTGGGGTCGCGGAGAACCGGGACACCAGCCGCCGCAGTTCCTTGACCATGGGATCGCGCCGGCCGCCGCTCTCCAGCAGGGGCACGCCCTGGTTGGTCGATCCCGGGACGGCCGATGACCGCGGCAGGACGACGTCGACGCCGGCGCCGATCGTGGTCTCGACGTCCCGGACCGACAGCCCGCCCTTGGGGTCGGCGAAGTTCATGACCACGTGCCGGCCGGCCGGGATCATGCACAGCTCGCGCAGCACGTCGAGCTCCTTGCGCAGTCCGCGGACGCCCGGCACGTCCATGCTCGTCAGCATGATCACGTCGGTGGCGCGGTCGAGTGCGGCCAGCGTCTGCTCCGAGAGCCCGGGCGCGGTGTCGACGACGACGTAGCGGAACTCCCGCGCCAGGGAGGCCAGCAGCCGGGTCACGTCCTCGCCGCGGACGGTGTCGCCGGCTGCCGGGGACTCCGCGCCGCAGACGGCGTAGAGACCGCTCGGGTGCTGGGTGAGGAACGTCTTGAGGACCATCGTGTCCTCGCTGGCCGGGCCGCGGACGACATCGGGCAGGGTGTACTCGGGCACCAGGCTCAGCGCCGAGGCGACGTCGCCGAACTGGACGTCGAGGTCGACCAGCACCGTCGACTGGGGCGCGGCCGCGGTCAGCCCGATGGCCAGGTTGGCCGAGACCGTCGTCTTGCCCACGCCGCCCTTGGGCGAGGCGATCGTGATGACCCGTCCGGTGTAGCGGGCGGTCTCCTCGACCGGGCGCAGCACCCGCCGCCGTCCCTCCGCGACGGTTCCGGCCCGGTCCACCGCCGCCCGGATCTCCGCGACGTCACTACGGGGATGCAGCAGGTCTCGGACGCCGGCGCGCATGGCGGCCTGCCACGTGTCCGGCGCCGGCTCGGTCAACAGCACGACGCTGATCCCCGGGGACTGGACGTCGAGCCGCTGGGTGAGGGTGAGCACCTCCTGCAGCGGCGCGAGCGGGCCGACGAGCAGCACGTCGGGCAGTTCGCCGTCCAGCAACTGCTCGAACAGGCGGGCCGGGTCGCCGGGCAGGCGGCCGGGCGGCAGCACCTGGACGTCGCCGTCGGCCGCCTGCTTGACCCGCAGGATGAGCTCCTCATCGGCTGCGGCGAGCACGACGCGGCTCATCGCGGTACCTCCGTGTAGATCGTGCCCGGCTCGATGACGCGCGTGCCGCCCGTCTCGGCTCCTTCGGGCTCCAGGGACAGCCACAGCGTCCCGTGCTCCGCGCCGAAGATCACCGTCTCGGCGTCCTTCGCGGTGAGCGCCAGCGTGACCATCAGGCTCGCGGCCGGCGCGCCCGAGGCGGCCGCCTCGGTACCGGTCGCGGCCTTCGGGTCCGGCGTCGCCGGCGCGCCCTGCACCTGGGTGACCAGGACACGGTGGAGAACCGCAGAGGTCTGAGCGGTGCCGTCCGGGAGCGCCTGCGAGAGGTAGACACCCACGGTGTTCCCGGCCGCGAGGCGGCCACCCACCGTCCGCTGGGGTTCGAGCAGCACGCTGATCTCCTGCAGCCCCGGAGGCACGTCGACGGTCCCCGGCGCGCGGAGGTCGCCCGGCCGCGCGAAGCGGGCGGCGAGCAACTGCTCCCCCGGCAGGAGGTCGACCGTGGCGACCTGCCCGGTGAGCTCCTCCAGGTTCTCGACCCGACCGTCGACGGCGGACTTCGCCGGCACGGTCTCGGTGCGCACCATGCCGGCCAGGTCCGCGGCCGCCGTCCCCTCGGGGATCAGCTCATCGGCCACCAGGACGTCGACGGTGCGGACGCCGGCCAGGGCACGGCTGTCCGCGCCGCGCACGTAGGCCACGAGGACGGCGGTGCCGACGACGAGGAGGAGCAGGGCCGCGAACGCGGCCAGGAGTCGACGTGCCAAGGATCGGCGCCCCTATCGGATCAGTCGAAGGATGGAGGCCCCGAGCTGCGGGGCGTCGGGGCTGTAGTTCCAGGCGTCGGACAGCTCGACGAACCGGGTGAAGTAGCCGAGGACGCAGCGGTCGCTGCCGTTGCCGCCGCAGACCTTCTTGCCGGTGTTGAACTGGCCGCCGAAGTCGTAGCCGGTGAGCGTGAAGGCGGCGTAGCCGTAGACCCGGTACCAGGCACCGCTGCCCGTTCCGCCGAACTCGTCGAAGATCGGCAGGAGGACGGTGCGCCCCACGTAGCCCGCGAAGTCCGCAGCGCTGCAGCCCTGGGGAGGGGTGTTTCCGGTGGAGGAGGTCATCCGCTGGTCCAGCGCGCTGGTGACCTCGCATGTCCCGCTGTCGGTCACCAGGAATCCGAAGCCGCCGGGGACGACGTTCCCGGAGGGCCCGGTGCAGTCGGGCAGGCCCGCGGACTTGCTGAGCTTGATCGTCTGCACCGTCGTCGTCGACGGCAGGCCACCACCGGTCTGGGCCTTGAACGAGCACCAGGAGAAGGCCAGCGGCAACACGGCCGTGCCCTGGCTCGGCGCGCCCCAACCCACGGTCGCCGTCGCGGAGACCGCCGTCGCGTCGTGCCCGATCACCGGTGCGAACCAGTGCTGCACGGGAGTCCGGCCGGTGACGGTGACGCTCAGCGGGGCGCTGTTGAGCACCGGCTGCGCTGCGGCGGCGTCCCCGTCGTTCGCGGCGACCATGGCGCGGGCCGTGGCGAGCATGTCTCCGCAGGCGCCGCGGGAGCAGTCCTGCGCGACCGCCAGCGCGGCGGCGTCGGCGGCGACCTGCAGACGGGCCCGCTCGGCGTAGAGCGAGCCGATGTCCACGGCGAGGGCGGCGAAGCCGAGCATCGGCACGAGGAGCAGCGCGAAGATCACCGCGGTGGCCCCGTGCTCGCCGGAAAGACGTCTGCGGAACGGGGCGGTCAGCCGTTGCATCGCATGACCCCCGTTCCGGTGAGGTCGACGCCGCTCCCGAAGAAGCTGGTGAGGAAAGGCATGGGGTAGGTGACGCTCAGGCGGACCGTGGTGTTGGTGGTGCCCGTGGTCGGGCACGAGGCGGGCGTGATGGTGATCTGGGCGTCGGTGACAGCGGGATCGAGCGCCGGCGCGGCGTTGCGCACGGCGGCCCGCGCGGCGGCCGGGTCGTTCTGCAGCGCCATCACCCGGACACCCTCACGGGCGGCGGCCGAGAGCGTGCCGGACACCTGGAAGGCCCGCCCGAACTCGGCGATGCCGAGGACGAGCACGATGAGCAGCGGCATGATGAAGGCGAACTCCACCGCGGTGGCGCCGCGTTCTCCGCGCAGTCGTCTCTTCGTCAGTGCTGGTCACCGCCTCCCGTGTGCAACGGCGCAGCGGCCCCCGGGATCGGGGCCGCTGCGCCGGACAGCCGCGAATGGATGGGAGGTGCGCCTTACGGAAGGGCGTCGGTGATGGTCTTGAACAGGCTGTTCAGCTGGCCGCCGAGGATGCCGACGGTCACGATGATCGCGACGGCGATGAGGCCGACGAGCAGGCCGTACTCGACGGCGGTGGCGCCCTTCTCCTCCTCCATGCGGTTCTTGGCGACCGCGACGAGGCTGACCAGGGTGGCGTAGACGTTCAGCACATGAGCTCCTTGAGGGGTCGACCGTCCGGACCGGGTCGGGCGACCCGGCCTCGCGGCTGTGGGGAGCTTGTCGGGCCGAACTGCCGGCAACTTGAGCGATGTTCACCCGGACGCCGGACAGCAGTCATGCGTTTGGATTACTCTGCGCACCGCGCCATGACGCTGAGTAGCCAGCCGGAACGGATCTCAGCCGAGAAGCGCGTCGCTCCACCCGATCGCGAGCGCGGCGCCGATCAGCATCGCCGGTCCGAACGGCAGCTCACCGCGCAGTCCGATCCGCCGGCTGGCGAGCAGGACCAGCGCGAGCACGGCTTGGACCGCGAAGCCGGCGGCCGCGCCCACCAGCAGCACGCCCCACCCCAGCCAGCCGAGGTACAGGCCCAGCAGCGCGGCCAGTTTGGCGTCGCCCATGCCGATGCTGCGGGGCGAGATCAGTACGAGGACGACGAAGACGACGTAGAGCACCACGGCGCCCAGCACCGCCCGGAGCAGCGCCGCCCCGTTCCCGGTCGTCACCGCCGCCACCGCGAGCAGCAGCGCGCCGATCCCGATCGAGGGCAGCGTGACGCGGTCGGGCAGCAGCTTGTGCTGCCGGTCGATGACGGCGAGGAGCACACCGGCGCCCGCGAGGAACAGGAACGCAGGCAGCTCCCAGGACGACTCGAAGCGGAGAGCTACGAGCACGAAGAGGAGCGCCGTCCCGAGTTCGACGACGGGCGGCCGGACGGCGAGCGCGCGCCCGTCGTCATCTGACCAGGGAAATCTGCCGGCCATCCGGTTCGCCAGGTGACCGATCCCGAGTCCCAGCACTCCGGTGAGGAACGCGGTCAGGGCGGCTGTCACGGCGGTCACCCTGACACAGCGCCCTGCCGCACCCAGGGACCCGGGCGGTCGGCGTCCGCGGTGCAGATCCGGGGCGCCGGACGGTCAGCGGACCGGAACTGCCCCGCTGAACACCGCCGGAAAGCGGTACCCGTCGACGTCGACCGACAGGACGACGTCGCCGACCTGGTCAGCCGGGATGGCGAAGGAGTAGATCGCCGTCGCCGTGCCGCCCGGTTCGAGCGTGCGCGAGAAGTCCACGGTCTCCGCGTCGTAGAGCGGGCTGGCCTGCGACTTGTCGCCCCCGTAGACGGCCTGGACGATCACCGCGTTCAGGTCCAGCGGCGCTCCCGAGCCGTTGGTCAGCTCGAGAGCGAAGACCGTTTGCGGCTGACCGGCCCGCTCCCCCGGCCCCCGGCCCGAGGTCACCTGCTGCCGGGCGTCGGTCACACGCACCGACGCACCGTCCGACCACTCGGCCGTGCCCGCGAATTCGGCCGCCGCCGCCACCGCGACGGTCCGCGCCGACTCCGGCACGCCCTCACGGGCGGCGACGGAGGCCGCCGGCTGTTCGGTTGCCGGCGACGGCGGCACGGTGGCCGTCGGCTCCCCGTCCGGGGACAGGCCTTCGGACGCGGTCGGCTCCGAGTCGGCAGCGGGTACGGAGCCGTCGGTTCCGCCCGGCAGTATCAGGGCGAGCAGCAGCCCGACGACGATCAGCACGAGGACCGGGAGACCCCAGCGGAGCAGCAGCTGCCTGCGGCTCCGCCGGGGGGCGTCCGGTCCGCTCACGCGACCGGCCGGGCGCTGAACGACGTGAACCGCACGGACGTGGCCGAGGTGTTGCTGCCCGGTCGGTACGCCGCCAGACCCACCGCGCCGGCCACCTGCAGTGCGGCCGTCGTGTCGGTCCGCGTCATCTGCCACGTCGCCGGCTCGGCGCCGGTGGCATTCCACACCATGGCCCGCACCGTAGTGGTGCCTGTGCCGAACATCTGGACGCGCACGTTGAGCGCGTCGCCCGGCTTGTAGGTCAGCCCGGGCACGATGGCCTCCCCGCCGGGGAAGGCCTCGGCCGCCCCCCCGCTGAGCCGCGACAGGACGAGGCCAACCGTGCCGTTGGTGTAGAAGCGCACCCGGACCCGGTACTCCTCGCCGGCGCCGACACGGCGGCCGCTCACGTAGGCGTCCGTGCCGGCTGTGCCCACGGGCGCGACGGGCACCACGATGGACGTCCGGATGTCTGCGCTGGTCTGGGACACACCACCGAGGAAGGCCCCGGTGTTGTTGCCCGCCGTCGGCAGGTCCATCACGCCGGCACCGGGGGTGACCGAGAGTCGGTTGCCCCCGACCGACGCGGTCCAGGCGCCGCCGACTTCGGCGTTGCCCCAGCCGCCGGCGGGAACGGTCCGGCCGAACGCGTCGCGGGCGAACTCGGCTGTCGCCGCTGCCACCGTCACGTTCCTCGTGGTGCTGTTCGTGGCCCCGCCGTTGTCGGTCACGGTCAGCGTGATCGTGTAGGTGCCCGCGGTCGCATAGGTGTGCGGCACCGTGCTCGCCGCACCCGCCGGCGTGGTGGTGTCGTCACCCCAATTCCACGTGTAGGAGCTGATCGTGCCGGGGGCGGTGTCGCTGGACGCCGAACCGTTGGCCGTGACCTGCAGCCCGTTCGCCGCCACCGTGAACGACGCGGTGGGGGCGGGGTTGGCCGGGGGCGGTCCGCTCACCGTCACGGAGCTAGTGGCCGTGCCGGTCGCCCCATCGTTGTCGGTGACGGTCAGACCGACGGTGTACGTGCCAGCGGTCGCGTAGGTGTGGCTCGCGGTGACACCCGAGCCGTTCGCGGTGCCGTCACCCCAGCTCCACGCATAGGACGTGATTGTTCCGGGAGCGGTGTCCGACGACGCCGAACCGTCGACCGACAGCGCGAGCTGGTTCGCCGTCGAGGTGAACGACGCCGTCGGTGACGGGTTGGCCGCCGTGTTGGTGGCGGTCGAGTAGTGCTGCACCACCTGCGCTGAGGTCAGTGTCGTCGGGTAGATCGCGGTCTCGTCGATCGCGCCCGCCAGCGAAGCGCTCGTCGGGGTGTCGACGAACGCGGTCAGCGTTCCGGTGCCGAGCGCCCAGTAACCCGGGTTCACCCGCGTGTTGGCTGTGGTCATCGTGGCATTGCCGGCCACCTGCGCGCCGTCCACGTACAGCTGGGTGCCACCCGCTCCGACTGTGGCGACCAGGTGGTGCCACTGTCCGTCGTTGACCACCGCCGGGCTGCGCACGGTGGTATAGGCGATGGTCGCCGTGGCGCCGGTGCCCACCCGTCGGGAGAGGCCGAACGACGCGCGCCCACCGGCGTCGACGTACAGCGACCGGTCGGTGGTCGTGTTCGCCCCGGTGGCGTTGTCGCCGAACTGGGCGATCACACCCCCGGCCGTCGACGTCGTCCGGACCCAGGTCTCGACCGAGAAGGCAGGGTTCGGAGCGGTCAGCGACGCCGTCGTCGCAGCGCGGCCCGTCGTCGTCCCGTTCGCGGTGATCGCCGCGTCGCCGGTGACCGCTCCGGCCGTGCCGCGCGTGATGCCGGCGGCCTCGGCCAGGTTGGCCGTACCGACGTAGTCGTAGGCGGTCGTTCCAGTGGTCTCACCGAGTCGCCAGTACTGCGCCGGGCTGTCTGCGAGCACGCGATTGGCGTAGGCGCTGGCCGTCGAGGCGACCGTAGCCGTGTTGCCCTGCGTGCTGTTCACGACGTTGCCCAAGGGATCGGTGACCGTGACCCGGTAGGAGGCCGTG
The DNA here is from genome assembly GCA_025965695.1 of Blastococcus sp. Classification (GTDB taxonomy): domain Bacteria; phylum Actinomycetota; class Actinomycetes; order Mycobacteriales; family Geodermatophilaceae; genus Blastococcus_B. Next base: position 26,402 of record JAOPWM010000310.1, on the reverse strand, counting down.
CTGCCAGCGGGCCGGCCGGTGTCGGTCCAGGTCATGTTCGGCCGGTTCCACCACTGCGACTTGGCCGTCACGGTGTAGACCGGCGTCGTCCCGGTATTGCGGTAGAGGTTGTAGGTCAGGGTCTCGTTGTCCATGTCCCAGGACGAGGGCCAGGTGACCTTGATCTCGCCGGGCGTGGTCGAGGTCGCGTTGGGCCGCATCTGGGCGGCCGTGAGCTCGGGACCCCGGGTGTTCGGCGCGATGTTCCTCGTCGCCATCCGGACCAGTGCCTGCTGGCCGGTGCCGTTCACCGTGGGGAACTCGCCGCCGAGGACGAGGTAGCTGCCGTTCCCTGAGGCCGACCAGGCCGCCTGGTTCTGACCGGTGAAGGAACCGGCAGTCAGAAGCGGGAAGAAGGTCAGGAGGTTGGGGTTCGGGCGCCCCGCCCAGCTCGTGTACCGCGGCACCTGCGTGGTGGCCTTCAGCGTGCCGGTGGCGGCCACCGTGTTGGCGATGACCCGCTTCCATACGGTGGGCCGCTGGTCGGGGTACCCGCCGGACGTCTCGCAGTCGTGCACGTGACCCGCGGTGTAGACGACCGTGCCCGTGGAGAAGATGTCGTACGGGTCGCCGTGGCAGTCGTTCATCCACACGAGTTCCAGCGTGTTGGGGTTGAGAGCGATCGTGCCCTCGATGTTGCCCACCTGGAAGCCGTAGGCGACGACGTAGAGGTTCGTCCCGTCGGTCTTCATGTTCCAGACGCCACCCGCGTCACCGGAGTTGGTGATGCCGAGCTGCCAAGTGCGCATCTCGGTGCCGGCGGTGTTCACGTTCGCCACCGCGATGGCCGTAGCGCCGTTGATCTGGGAGAACTGGCCGGCCAGGTTGACCCGCGTGCCGTCCGGGCTGAGCACGATGCCGCGCACCGTGTGGTTGGCCGTGGGCGCCCAGGCCGTCACGGCGCCGTTGCTGGCGGTGAACGCAGCCAGCCGGGTGCGAGCCTGGCCGCCGGCGGTGGTGAAGTTGCCGCCCGCGTAGACGGTCGTGTCGGTGGCCGCGAGCGAATAGACGGCGGCGTTCGAGGTGGGCGCGAAGGTCGTGATCAGCGCGCCGGTGGCGACGTCGAACGCGGCGATGTGCCCGCGGGCGACGCCGTCGACGGTGGTGAAGTCGCCACCCACGTAGATGCGGGTGCCGTCCGGCGAGGCGGTGATCGTGCGCCCCTGGCCGTTGAGCGTGTGGTTGAACGCCGTCATCACGCCGGTCGTCAGACTGAAGGCGACCAGGTTGGCCCGCGGGGTCTCGCTCGTGCCCGCCGCCGCACCCGCCGGCCGCGCCTGCGTGAAGCTGCCCGTCGCGTACACCATGTTGCCGACGGTGACCATCGACCACACCACGCCGTTGACCTGGACGGTGCCGAGCCGGTCGGCGGCGACGGTGGCCGGGACACCTGGGTCCGGCGCTGTGTCCGCCGAGGCGACACCCGGGACCGCGAGACCGAGGAGCAGCAGCCCGACGGCAAGGAGCGCGGCGAGCGCTGCGGAACCGGCGCGGGAACCCCGGACGGAGAGTGAGGACATCGGGCTACCTTCGGTACGGCGCGACCAGGGGGCGGAGCGGGGGTGCAACGCCCTCCGACGAAGGCGGACAGCTCCCGACATGCCAGTGCTCTTAACCATGCGAACTCCCCGTGGTGGTGACCGTGCGTTACCGAGGCCCACCCGGTCGGGCGGTCTACCTGGCAGTACGTCGATCCCAGTCCTAGCTGTCGGCTCGAAAGGTTCACGGTGCGTGAGCGCCTGTCAAGGAAATGGGACAGGTTTAGGCCGTTAGCGGGATGCCTGTCGCGGATCTCTCACCGGACCGCCGCGCGCAGTGTCCTCACGGTAACTGAGAGTGAGTGTTGCGGGCCACAGGATCATGCAGGAATGACACCCGGCGCAGGGATGGAACCGGTCCGGATCGGCCTGGTGGGGTACGGCTTCGGCGGCCGCTGGTTCCATGCCCCCCTGCTGGGGGCGGCGGCCGAGTGCGACGTCGTCGGCGTGGTCACCTCCTCCCCGGAACGGCGGGCGCTGGTCGAGCACGACCACCCGGGGCGGCCGACCTTCGACTCGCTGGAGGCGCTGCGCGCCGCCGGCGCCGAGGCGGTCGCCATCTCGACACCTGCCTCTACCCACAGCGCGCTGATCGACCAGGCGCTCGAGCTCGGGCTCGGGGTGGTGTGCGACAAGCCCTTCGCGCTCGACGCGGACGCCGCCCGGCGATCGGTCGAGCGCGCCGAGCGGCTCGGACTCCCCCTGGCCCCGTACCAGAACCGGCGCTGGGACTCCGACTTCCTGACCGTGCGGGCCCTGGCCGCCGAGGGCACGCTCGGTGAGCTGACCAGATTCGAGTCCCGCTTCGAGCGGCTGGCACCCGATCCGGGCCCCCCGACCTCCGGCGGTGGCACGCTGCGCGACTTCGGCAGTCACCTGGTGGACCAGGCGCTCGTGCTCCTCGGCCCGGTCGCCTCCGTGTACGCCGAGTGGCGGGTGCGGGACAGCGGTCTGGACGACGACGTGTTCCTCGCACTCACCCACGCGAACGGCGCGCGCTCGCACCTGTGGGGCAGCTGGAGGCAGGGCGCGCCCGGCCCCCGCTTCCGGGTCACGGGAACGACGGGCAGCTACGTGGTGCGCGCGCTCCTGGACGGGCAGGAGGCCGCACTGCTGGCGGGGGCGACGCCGGCGACGCTGGGCTCGGCGTGGGGCGCCGAGCCGGCCGAGCGCTGGGGACACGTGGTCCGGGGGGACGACGGCGAGGTGGTGCCGACCCTTCCCGGCGCGTGGAACACCTTCTACCCGGCGTTCGCGGCCGCCGTCCGGGGACTCGAGCCGGTGCCGGTCGATCCCCACGACGCCGTCGCCACCGCGACGGTGCTCGACGCCGCGCGCCGCAGCGCGACCGACGGCGTGCTGGTGTCCCTGCCGCTCGGCTGATCCGGCCCAGGAAACGCAGCGGGGCCGGTCGGCATCTCTCTGCCGACCGGCCCCGTTCGCGTGCAGGTGCCTACGTGGTCGGGACCGTGATGGTCGCGATGCCGATCACCAGGCCGCCGGCCAGGGCGGTCGTGTCGAAGGTCTTGTTGAGCAGGCCGGCCGCCTCGGGGCTGAGCTTCACCGTGGTGCCCTGCAGAACGGCGTTGCCCTTGGCGTCCATGGAGATCGGGTTGAGGGTGGTGCCGTCGAGGTCGAACAGCGGGGCGCTGGCCGCGACCTGCCGGCCGTTCACGGCGACGTCACCGAAGAGCCGCGCGGGGGTCCCCGGGTCGACGGTGAAGTCGGTCAGCTCGACCGTGGTGCTGCCCGCGGTGAGGCTCAGGCCGCTGTTCTGGTGGAGCAGGGTGCCCTGCACGTAGGGGCGGTAGCCGCTGCTCTTGTCGAACACGGTCACGGTGCCCCCGGTGATCGGGAAGCTGACCGAACCGTCGGCGAGCGTGGCGTTCCCGACCGTGGCCGGCGTGAGGCCGAGGGTGCCGAGAGCGGACACGAAGTTGGCGTCGAGCGCGACGGCGGTGCTGCCGCCGGCGGGGATCGCCGGCAGGGAGGCGATGGGCTTCGGGCGCGCCTGCGGGCTGGAGCTCGAGGACGAGTTGCTCGCGCCGGCGTCCGTGCTGCTGCAGGCGCCGAGACCGAGCGCCGCGCTCAGGGCGACGGTGGCAACCAGCAGCTTCTTGGCGGAGAGCGTGGACGGGGTCATGGTGGCTCCTGGGTGTCGATCGGTCGATGCAGGGGGCATTCGGGCCGAGACGCCTCGACGGATTGCGCACAACCAGATTTTTTTTCGATGAGTCGCGTACGTCGACGGGGACGGACCGGGTGAGACCGAGCACTGCGACGAACCGATCGGACCCCGCGCATCGAACATCCGATGTGACCCGCCACCGATGCCCTGACCGCCGCCCGCTGCACGACAGCGCGTGGCTGTCCCGATGAGCCTCGCGGTCACGGACGCGCCGACGGCGGACCTGTACGGAACCGCCCTGCACTCGATGAACGATCCCGACGGCCACCGGCACTGGTACGCCCGCTACGAGGGCGGCCCCCGCCGATCGCTCGGCGAGGCCCTGCGCCGGTGGTGCAGCACGGTGGACCCCACCGATCAGGACCTGCTCGCCCGCGCACCGGGCGCGGTGCTCGACGTCGGCTGCGGCCCTGGGCGGCTCGTCATCGAACTGGCCCGCCAGGGACGCGAGTCCGCCGGGGTGGACACCTCCCGGGTCGCGGTTCGGCTCGCCCGGAGCGCCGGGGCGACCGCGCTGTGCCGGTCGATCTTCGATCCGGTCCCCGGCGAGGGCCGGTGGGACACGGTGCTGCTGGCCGACGGCAACGTCGGTATCGGCGGCGACCCGGCCATGCTGCTGGCCCGCTGCCGCGACCTGATCGGCCCCACCGGCCGAGTGCTCGTCGAACTCGACCCCGCGGGGACGGGGCTGCGCTCCAACCGGGTGCGGCTCGAGCGCGGCACCCAGCGGGGCAGCTGGTTCGACTGGTCGCACGTCGCTGCCGACGCCGTCCACGGGCCCGCCGCGGAGGCAGGACTGTGCGCGGACCAGACCTGGGAGCGGGCCGGCCGCTCGTTCGCCGCGCTCGTTCCGGCGTCCGAGCACCACCGTCGCGCGGTCGTCGTCCCCCGTATCGGTCTGGCGTCCTGACCGTGCGCATCCTGGTCACCGGAGGTGCGGGTTTCATCGGCTCGCACGTCGTCAGTGCCTGCCGGGACGCCGGCCACGAGGTGCGCGTGCTCGATGCGCTGCTGCCCGCCGTCCATCAGGCCGGAGTCGAGCCGACGCTCCCCGACGGCGGGGAACTGCTGGTCGGTGACGTCCGCGACGCGGGGATGGTCGATCGGGCCCTCGAAGGAGTCGACGCGGTCTGCCACCAGGCCGCGATGGTGGGGCTCGGCGTCGACGTCCAGGACATGCCCGAGTACGCCGGGATCAACGAGCTGGGGACCGCGGTGTTGCTGGCCGGCATGGCCCGGGCCGGCATCGGGCGGCTGGTGCTCGCCAGCTCGATGGTGGTCTACGGCGAAGGCCGGTACGAGTGCCCCGCGGACGGCGTCGTCCCGGCCGCGCCACGTCGCCGGGCGGACCTCGACCAGGGCCGGTTCGAGCCGCCCTGCCCGCTCTGCGGGCGGCAGCTGTCCTGGGGTCCGGTGAGCGAGGAGACCAGGCCCGATCCCCGCAACACCTACGCCGCGACCAAGCTCGGACAGGAGCACCTCGCGTCGGCCTGGGCGTCCTCGACAGGGGGCGGCGCCATCGCGCTGCGTTACCACAACGTCTACGGGCCCTCCATGCCGCGCGACACCCCGTACGCCGGTGTCGCCGCGATCTTCCGCAGCGCGCTGGAGGCCGGCCGGGCCCCGCGGGTCTTCGAGGACGGCGGCCAACAACGCGACTTCGTGCACGTCACCGACGTGGCCGAGGCGAACCTCCGGGCACTGCTCCCAGATCCCCCGGAGGGGGGGCTACGCGCCTACAACGTCGCCTCGGGGCACCCGCACACCGTCGGCGACATGGCCCTGGCGCTGGCCGACGCGTTCGGGGGGCCGGAGCCGCAGGTCACGGGTGAGTACCGGATCGGCGACGTGCGGCACGTCGTCGCCAGCCCCGTGCGGGCCGAGAAGGAACTCGGGTTCCGGGCCCAGGTGGCGTTCGAGGACGGCATGCGCACCTTCGCGACCGATCCCCTGCGACCCGCCCCCTGACCCCACTCACCACGGGGTGCGGACGACGACTTCGACGGTGATCGCGAGCAGCGCGGACAGCGCCAGCCAGAACCGCTGCGACCGGGGCGGCAGCGTCGCCGTCGCGGGAAGCAGCCAGACGACGAAAGGCAGCCAGATCCGCTCGGTCTCACCGAGCACCAGCCCCGAGACGTCGCTGACCGCCATTCCGGCGACCGCCGCCAGGGGCAGGCAGAGCGGCCGGCCGCGCACGCCGGCCAGCCCGGCGACGACCGCCGGACCCGCCGCGACGGCCCCGGCGGCAACGTTGGCCGCGAGGAAGTAGTGGAAGTGGCGGAAGCGGTCCCCGTACGCGGCGCCGTCGCGCACCCGCTGCGCGTCGACGGCGATCCCGTCGAACCACCAGTAGCCGCCCAGCGTGAAGACGGCGAAGACGAGCAGCACCCCCACGGCGGCAGCGGCCAGCACCCGGACGACGCCGCCCCACCGCAGCTGCTTCTGCTGCACGAGGACGACGGCCAGCGCGAGCAGTCCGGTCGCGGTGAGGCCGAAGGACAGGAAGAGGCTGAGGCCGAGCAGCAGGCCGCCCGCGATCGCGCGGAGGTAGCCGGCAGGCGACGGTCCCCGCACGGCGGCGAGGGCCAGCAGCGCGACCCCCCACGCGGTGACCCCGGCGAAGAACGCGTCGGCGCTCGTGGCCACCCACACCGCGGCGGGTACGAGGACAGCGAAGGGTGCGACGGTCCGCGCGGCGGCCTCGTCGGCGACCGCACGGACGGTGACGAGCACCGCCGGCACCGCCAGCACTCCCCCGGCGATGCAGAGGACGGCGGCCCAGCCGGGTCCGCCGAGCCCGAGGTGGTCGAGCAGCGCGAAGGCGAGCAGCGCACCCGGCGGGTGACCGGCGACGTGCGTCGTCCACGGGTCCGCCGAGTTCACCGGAACCGAGTCGATGAACGTCGAGAGAAGGGGGCCGAACCCGTGCACCCGGCCGACGTCGGCGACGTACTCGTGGCTGCTCTTCATGGGCTCGGTGAGCCGCCCCCAGCCGCTGCTCAGCGCGAGCGCGACCGCCCACAGGGCCGCGGCCACGGCACTTCCGGCGAGCAGCCGCGACCAGCGCAAGCCGCGGGCCAGCGGGGGGCCCCAGAGCACACCGGCGGCCGCGACTCCGAGCGGCAGCAGCACCCGGGCGGTCAGGATCGGATCGAACCCGCCGACCAGCACGTAGCCCGTGCGCAGGTGCAGGTCCGCACCGTCCCGGGTGAGTGCGCGACCGACCAGCCAGACGGCGAGGACAGCCGCGGCGACGAGGACGACGAGGCCGCCGCGGGCGGTCCGCTGCCATCGCGGGGCCCGCGAGACCGGCTCCGTCCCGACGTCGACTGGAGCGGCGCTCATCAGCCGCAGAGTATGTGCCTGGGCGGGCAGGCGTCGGGTCTGCTCGGGCAGGTGAACCGAAATGGGCTCCGACGCGAATACACGGACATGGCGACGAATCCTCAGGACTCCCCGCTCGCCGACGTCGTCCTCCCCTGCCTCGACGAGGCAGCGTCCCTCCCCTGGGTGCTCTCCCGGCTGCCGGCCGGCTACCGGGCGATCGTGGCCGACGACGGGTCGACCGACGGGTCCGCGGAGATCGCCGCCGAGCACGGCGCGACCGTCGTCCCCGTCCCGCAGCGGGGGTTCGGCGCCGCCGCCCACGCGGGTCTGGAAGCGGCGACGGCCGAGTTCGTCTGCTTCTGCGACGCCGACGGCTCGATGGACCCCGCGCAGCTGCCCCGGGTCCTCGACCCGGTGCGCGCCGGGGAGTACGACCTCGTTCTCGGACGCCGCCGCCCGGCCCGGGGCGCCTGGCCGCTGCACGCCCGGGTCGCCAACGTGGCGCTCGCCCGCATGCTGCGCACCCGCACCGGACTGCGGCTCAACGACCTCGGTCCCATGCGGGCAGGCCGGCGCGAGGCCCTGCTGGGGCTCGGCCTCACCGACCGGCGGTTCGGCTACCCGCTGGAGATGGTGATCCGTGCTGCGGACGCCGGCTGGCGCGTGCGCGAGGTCGACGTCGACTACGGCCCCCGGACCGCGGGCAGCACGTCCAAGGTGACCGGCACGGTCCTCGGGACCGTGCGCACGATCCGGGACATGCGCGGGGTGCTGACCCGATGAGCGCCGTGCAGGTTCTCGTGATCACGAAGGCGCCGGTGCCGGGGCGGAGCAAAACCCGGCTGAGCCCGCCGTGCACGCCCGAGCAGGCCGCCGGGATCGCCGCCGCGGCGGTGGGCGACACCCTCGACGCGGTACGAGCCACACCGGTGACCTCCCGGGTCGTCGTCCTGGACGGCGCACCGGGCGAGCTCGAGCTCGACGGCTTCACCGTCGTGCCGCAGACCGACGGCGATCTCGGCACCCGCCTCGCGGCGGCCTTCGCCGACGCGATGACCGCTGGCTCCGTGCCGACGCTGCTCATCGGCATGGACACCCCGCAGGTGACGCCGGAGCTGCTGACGCACTGCTCGGAGCTGCTGGAGTCCGCGGGTCCGGGGAACGCGGTCCTCGGGACGGCGCCGGACGGCGGCTGGTGGGCGCTCGGGCTGCACAGCGCGGCTTCGGCGGCGGTGCTGGCGACGGTGCCGATGTCGCGCGAGGACACCGCGGTGCGCACCCGGGCCGCCCTGGAGGCGACCGGGCTGACCGTGCTGGACCTCCCGCAGCTGACCGACATCGACCACTTCCCCGATGCGATGGCGGTGGCGGCCGACTGCGCGCCGCACAGCCGTACCGCTCGGTTGGTGGCCTCCGTGGCGACCGCTCTGGGCCTGGAATGAGCAGCGGCCTGGACCGGCTGCTGGGGGCCCGGCTGCCCGGTCCGCCCGAGGGAGCGCGCCACGGCCCGTTCCGCGAGGGGACCTTCAGCAGCCCGCTGCACTCCGAGCGCCGGGCCGCCCGCGTCGGCCTGTGGCTGGGCCTGGCGTTCACGGTCTGCTTCCTCACCGGGTTGACGAGCCATCTGATCCAGAATCCGCCGGGCTGGTTCTACTGGCCGGCGTCCCCGGCCTGGCTCTACCGGGTCACCCAGGGCGTGCACGTGGCCACCGGCCTCGCGGCGATCCCCCTGCTCCTGGTCAAGCTGTGGACCGTCTACCCGAAGCTGTTCGAGTGGCCGCCGGCCGGTTCGGTGTCGCGGGCGGTCAGCCGGCTGTCGATCCTGGTGCTGGTCGGCGCCTGCGCGATGCAACTGCTCACCGGCCTGATCAATATCGCCGAGTGGTACCCGTGGACCTTCTTCTTCACGACGACGCACTACTGGACCGGCTGGCTCGCCATCGGTGCTGTCGCGGTGCACGTGGGGGCGAAGGCCCCGGAGATCCGGCGCGGCCTGGCCCGCCGCGGAACTGCGGGTGCCGCCGCCGGCCTGACCGAGGAGCAGGCGGTCGAGCGTGCCGCGGTGGACTCCGCCGCCGAGTACCAGAGCGTCTCCCGGCGGGCCTTCGTGGTCGCCGCCGGCCTGGGCGTCGGCGCGGTCACGCTGACCACCGTCGGCCAGAGCTTCTCCCCGCTGGGGGCGGTCTCGGTGCTGTCCCCCCGCGTCCCTGGCCTCGGCCCCCAGGGCCTGCCGGTACGGCAGACCGCGCAGCGAGCCCGGGTGCCCGACGTCGGCGCCGACTACCGCCTGGTCGTCGAGGGGCCGAACCGACTGGAGCTCACCCTGGTCGACCTGGCGGCCTTCCCGCAACGCTCCGAACGCCTGCCGATCACCTGTGTCGAGGGCTGGAGTGCCTCGGCCACCTGGACCGGCGTCCGGCTCGGTGACCTCCTGGAGAAGGCGGCCCTCCCCCGCGACACCGAGGTCACCGTCGAATCCCTGCAGGAGCGCGGTCTCTACCGGAAGTCGACGGTGGCCCCGCCGCACGCGGCCAGTCCGCGCACGCTGCTCGCCACGGGCCTCAACGGATCGCCGCTCGACCCCGACCACGGCTACCCGGTGCGGCTGATCGCGCCGAACCGGCCAGGGGTTCTGCAGACGAAGTGGGTCACCAAGGTGACGCCGGTATGAGCCTCTCGACGGAAGCCGCCCACGGGCCCGACGACCGGGCCGCCGCGCTCGTGCCGGACGACCCGTACGCGTCCGACCCTGCGCGCCCGGCGACCTCGTCGTTGCGCCCGTGGTGGCGGTGGCTGTTCGTGCTGCCGGGCCTGGCCGCGGTCGTCTACGGGGTCTACGGCCTGCTCACGGCAGGCAGCCGGGTGCCGCTCGGCTCCTGGCTGACCTGGTTCGTCGGCAGTGCGCTGCTGCACGACCTGGTGATCGCGCCGATCTGGATCGGCCTGGGGTGGCTCGCAACACGGGTGCTTCCGGCCGCGGCCCGGCCGGCGGTCGTGGTGGGCGCTGCCGTCGCGGGGCTCCTCGCCCTGATCGCGCTACCGTTCGTCCTGGGCGTCGGAGCCGACCCGGCGAACCCGTCGTTCCTGCCCCGCGCCTACGGACGGAACCTGCTGCTGGTCGACGTCGGCGTTCTGGTCGTGGCCGCGCTGTGGGCGACCGTCGCGACCATCCGCGCTCGGTCAGCCCGGGCTGCCGACAGTCGCTGAGGGTGGGAGGGTGCGGTCGACCGCGCTCCTGCCATCGCCTGCACAGATGTCACCCAACGAAAATGCGAGATCAACTCCCGGGCGTACCTGGTCGACGTATCTGCTGTGGAACCCAGACAGCCCGGGCCTCGATCGACACAGTCGGCGACGCCCTCCATGGCGCTCACCGGCTGGGGCCGGTTACTCACGACGTGGATGCCGATCGCCACGTCGCATGCGGTCGACCCGCAGCAGCCGAACCGATGTCTGGCGCTGTGCGGAGCTGAACTCGTCGCCGTCGATCTGAACCGTCCCTGGTCGGGCCAGGACGCGGCGGACTCCTATGCCTGCCGAAGCTGCACCGAACTGGTCGACTGAGCGCTTCTGAACGTTCGACTGCGCTGCGCCCGAACGAAGCATTCGAGGCGGCCGGCCGGCACCTGCATGGTGTAGCGAAGGCCACACGCGTGCCCCGGACTCTGGGTTATCCCACGGTTACCGTGAGGTGCGTGGAGAGCACAGGGCTTGGTGACGACGTCGAGAATTGGCTCGCATCCGGAACGGACGTCCGCCGGCTCGCCGCCCCTGCGAGCACGTTCATCGTTCCCGGCCTAGGGCCGATGCTCATCATCGCCATCATCGGCTGGCCCGACTCCGTGACGGTCCTGACCGTCGAGCCGGGCCTGGGCGTCCAGGCCAAACATTCCAACGTCCGACTCGCCCTCCGTGACGACCTCGGTGGCTTCCACCGTTTTCGGCAGGGCGGTGGCGGCGGTGGTGGACCGTTCGGACGGATGATCTACAACTCCACGTTCGATGGGCCCATCCCGGAGGGCGCGCGAGCGCTCCACCTCTACGGGTTGCCGGGCCGGAGCGTCTTCACGCACTCGGGCGACGACCCGTTGCCGGCTCACGTCACCATCGCACTGGACTGAGAGCGCCCGCCGCGGGCTGCGGCGGACGACGGACGAGTCGGCCGGGTACGCCGAGCATGGTCACTGCGTGATCGGCCGGCCTCGCGATCGACACGTGCGGCTCACATCCGCCACCCAGCGGGATGTCATCGGACTGCCAGGTGGCCGACAGATCGTGAGAGAAGTCGCGCCAACGACCTGGACTCCCCCATCTCGCGCCCCGAAGAAGCCCTCCATGACCTGTTCTCCCGATCCCCATGAGCTCCAGATAGAGGTCGACGGCCATCTGGTCGCCGCCGCACAAATCAGCCGGACGGATGACCCGGACGTGGTCCGCTCCGCCATGCACGTCGAATCGGGACACCTGCCGGCGGGATCGCGGACGAGGCTGGTGGACGCCGTACTGGAAGACCCCCAGGTCTGTGCGGCCTCCCACCTGGCCGCCAGCGTGCCCACGGGCGACACGGAGATGCTCGACCGCCTTCGGGAGCGCACCCGCTCCGTCGACGTCCGTTCGGCGGGCGCGACGGCGCTGGTGGAGGCAGATCTGCGCCACGACCAGAACGAGTCGGCCCTCGATCCACCGTGAGCGGCGGGCCGGTGACCAGGCTCGAGCGTTCTACCCCGCAGGCATCGGGGCGGGCAGCCTCGAACGCCTGCACCTGTCCCGGAATTGACTGCCCACCGTGCTCGCACGATGCTGCCCAGACAACCCGGATCTCGTGGTGAGGGCGATTCCCGCTCCTCCCCCGTGACACGTCTCGGCCGTTCCGACGACCACAGCCGGGATGCACCGATAGGGGGTCGCTCGGGTGTTCAAACGCATCGCCGTGGTGAACCGGGGTGAGCCGGCCATGCGCCTGATCCGGGCCGTGCGCGAGCTCAACGAAGAGCACGGGTACGGGATCCGCGTCATCGCCCTGCACACGGAGGACGAGGGGCACGCGACGTTCGTGCGCGCCGCCGACGAGGCCGTCGTCCTCCGGGACACCGGGAAAGGCATCCCCTACCTCGACCACGAGGAGCTCGGCCGGGCGTTGCAGGCCGGTCGAGCGGACGCGGCGTGGGTCGGCTGGGGCTTCGTCGCGGAAGACCCCGCGTTCGCGGAGCTGTGCGTCAGGCTCGGCGTGGTGTTCATCGGCCCGCCACCGGAGGCCATGCGCCTGCTCGGGGCCAAGATCGAGGCCAAGGTGCTGGCCGAGCAGACCGGCGTCCCCGTGGCGCCGTGGAGCGGTGGGCCGGTCGAGACGCTGGACGACGGGCTCCGGCACGCGGCCGCCATCGGTTATCCGCTCATCGTCAAGGCCAGAAGCGGCGGCGGTGGGCGCGGCATCCGCATCGTCCGTTCCGAGGACGAGCTCGCAGATGCTCTCGAGCGCACTCAGGCCGAGGCCCTGCGCACCTTCGGCGACCCCATCGTGTTCATGGAGCAGCTGGTCGAGGGCGGCCGGCACATCGAGGTGCAGGTGATCGCCGACCAGTACGGCGCGGTGTGGGCACCGGGCGTGCGGGACTGCTCGGTCCAGCGGCGCAACCAGAAGCTCATCGAGGAGTCCAGCTCGCCCGCGCTGACCCGCGAGCAGGACACCGCGCTGCGTGCCTCCGCCATGGCGCTGGTCAAGGCGGCCGGGTACGTCAACGCGGGCACCGTGGAGTTCCTCTACCAGCCGAACGAGAAACTGTTCACCTTCCTGGAGGTGAACACGCGCCTGCAGGTCGAGCACCCGGTGACGGAGGCGACGACGGGGCTCGACATCGTCAAGCTCCAGCTGCACGTGGCCGACGGCGGGCGGCTCGAGGGAGATCCGCCGTCGGAGTTCGGTCATGCCGTGGAGGCCCGGCTCAACGCCGAGGACGCCGACCAGGAGTTCGCACCCGCCCCGGGCACGGTCGAGTTCATGCGCCTGCCGACCGGGCCCGGCATGCGCGTGGACACCGGCATCACCGTCGGCGACGTCATCCCGCCGGCCTACGACTCGATGGTCGCGAAGATCATCGCCTGGGGGCGCGACCGGCCCGAGGCGCTCGCCCGCCTGCGCGTTGCGCTGCGCGAGACCACCGTCGTGCTCCGTGGCGGGACGACGACGAAGTCCTTCCTGCTCGCGCTGCTGGACCGCCCCGAGGTCGTCGCCGGCACTGCTGACACCGGCTGGCTGGACCGCACCGGAGTCGGCGGCGGCGCCGACCCCGAGCGGCACGCCGCCATCGCGCTCGTGCAGGTGGCTCTCGACGTCTCCGACGCGGAGGAGGCGCTGGAGCGCGTCGCCTTCCTCTCGTCGGCCCGCGGCGGCCGGCCCCGCGTCTCGCACGACGTGGAGCGCACGGTCGAACTGGGATACCGCGGGCAGGTCTACCGGCTGACCGTCGCCAAGGTGGACCCGGGCCGCTACCGCGTATCGCTCGACGACCGGCACGTCGATGTGGCCGTGGACCGGCTCAGTGCACTCGAGAGCCGGCTCACCATCGGCGACGAACGCTTCTCCGTGGTGGCCAGCCACGCCGCCACGTCACACCTGGTCGAGGTGGACGGCGTCACCCACCGCATCACCCGAGACGAGGAAGGCGTGGTCCGCGCGCCGGCGCCGGCCGTCGTCGTCGCCGTCCGCGCCGGCGACGGGGAGGACGTCGAGGCCGGCCAGACGATCGTCGTCCTCGAGAGCATGAAGATGGAGACGGTGGTGCGGGCGCCGTATTCGGGGCGGATCCGCGAGGTCCTGGCGGTGGTGAACTCCCAGGTCGACGCGGGTGCGGCCCTGCTGCGCCTGGACCCGGCCGGTGACGACGACGAGAAGGTCGTCGGCGAGCGGGTCACGCTCCCGGGTTCGAAGAGAGCTCCGGCCGGCGTGGACCGGACGACGGCGCTGGACGTGCTCGCGGCGATGCAGGCCCTGATCACCGGCTACGACATCAGTGCCGAGCACGGCCGGCAACTGGTCTCCGCGTACAGCACCGCCCGCAGCGAGCTCCCGGTCGACGACCCCGAACTGCTGCACGGCGAGCTGGCCCTGCTCACCACGTTCGCCGATCTCAGCGAGCTGTCGCGCAACCGCCCGACGAGCGCGGAGGAGCAGGGCGACGAGCAGGTGCACAGCCCGCGCGAGCACTTCCACTCGTACCTGCACTCGCTGGACATCGACCGCGAGGCCCTTCCGGAAAGCTTTCGCGCGCGGCTGAGCAGGGCGCTCCTGCACTACGGCGTGGGCGGTCCGGAAGCCGGTCCGGCGCTCGAGGAGGCGGTGTTCCGCATCTTCCTGGCCCAGCAGCGGACGGCCGACCAACTGCCCGTCGTCCTCGCGCTGCTGGACCGCTGGCTCACCGCGGGACAGCTACCGGCCGGTCCGTTGCGTGACGGGGTGGCCGAGGTCCTGGACCGGCTGATCGTCGCGACCCAGCTCCGCTATCCGTCGGTCGGCGACGTGGCCCGCGCCGTGCGCTTCCGGTACTTCGAGAAGCCCCTGGTGGAGCAGGCCCGCCAGGAGGTCGTCGACCGGGCGGAGCGGCTCCTGGCCGAGCTGGCCGAGTCCCCCGGTGGCGCCGCAAACAGCCCTCAGGACATGGAGCGGGTCCAGGCGCTGGTCGACAGCCCGGAGCCGCTGATCCGGCTGCTGGCCCAGCGCCTCAGCGCGCGCACGCCCGAGCCGGACCCTGTCCTCGAGGTCCTCACCCGCCGCTACTACCGCCGGCGCAGCCTGGAGAACCTGCGGTCCTTCCTGCTCGACGGGCGGACGTGCGTGACCGGCGACTACGAGCTGAACGGGGAATGGCTGCACCTGGTGGCCCTGATGGCCCAGCACGAGAGCCTGCCTGCAGCCCTCTCCTCGCTCGCGAGGCTCGTGGCGGAGAGCGACGATCCCTCGAACGTGGTGGTGGACCTCTACCTCTCCTGGCCGGACCGGCCGTCCGAGGCCGGCGAGATGGCTGACCGGCTGCGCGAGCAGCTCACGGAGTCGGAGGTGCTGCGGTCCGGCCGTCGGGTGACGGTGACGGTCAGCACGCCGAGCGGGGACGTCGAGACGCTCACCTTCCGGCCTTCACCAGAGGGCGACGGCTCGGGCCCGGGGCTGGCCGAGGACGAGGTCATCCGGGGGATGCACCCGCTGACCGCGCAGCGGCTCGACCTGTGGCGGCTGAAGAACTTCAACGGCCGGAGGCTCCCGTCGGCCGAGGACACCTATCTGTTCCACGTCGTCGCGACGGAGAACCCGAACGACGAGCGCCTGTTCGCCATGGCGGAGGTGCGCGACGCGACGCCGCTCCGGGACGCCGCCGGCGAGGTCATCGGCTTCCCGACGGTCGAGCGGCTGCTGACCGCGTGCATCGACAGCCTGCGGCGGGCGCGGGCGCAGCTGGGCGGTGGCCGACGGCTCGACCACAACCGCATCTTCCTGTACGCCTGGCCGTCCATCGAGCTGCCGCTGACGCAGCTGGCGACCCTGGCGCGAGCGATCGCCCCGCTGACCGTCGGCGGCGGTGTGGACGAGATCGTGATCCTGGGCCGGCTGCAGGAGGAGCCGGGAGTGGCGCCCCGGGACGTCGCGCTGCGCTTCTCGAACAGCCCCGGCACCGGCGTCGGCCTGCGGGTGACCGACCGGCCGACCGAGCCGATGCGCCCGCTGGACGACTACACGCAGAAGGTGCTCCGCTCGCGCGCCCGCGGCCTCGCCTACCCCTACGAGCTGGCACCGTTGCTGGCCGGGCCGGGCGGCACCTTCGTCGAGCACGACCTGGACGCCGACGGCCGGCTGGTCCCGGTCGACCGGCCCCCGGGCACCAACCGCGCGGGCATCGTCGCGGGCCTGGTGACCACGCCCACCGAGCGCTACCCCGAGGGCATCACCCGGGTGGCCCTGTTCGGCGACCCGACGAAGGCGCTCGGCACGGTCGCCGAGCCCGAGTGCGCCATCGTCATCGGGGCCCTCGACCTGGCCGAGGAGCGGGGGCTCCCGGTGGAGTGGTTCGCGCTGTCGTCCGGCGCCAAGATCTCCATGGACAGCGGCACCGAGAACATGGACTGGGTCGCGCGCGCACTGCGCCGGATCATCTCGTTCACCCAAACCGGCGGTGAGATCAACGTCGTCGTCGCGGGCATCAATGTGGGCGCGCAGCCGTACTGGAACGCCGAGGCCACGATGCTCATGCACACCAAGGGCATCCTGGTCATGACCCCGGACAGCGCGATGGTGCTGACCGGGAAGCACTCGCTGGACTACTCGGGCGGCGTGTCGGCCGAGGACAACTTCGGCCTCGGCGGTTACGACCGCGTGATGGGACCCAACGGGCAGGCCCAGTACTGGGCGCCGAACCTGTCCGCGGCCTGTGCCCTGCTGTTCCAGCACTACGACCACGCCTACGTCGCCCCGGGTGAGCGCTGGGCCCGGCCGGCCGAGACCGACGACCCGCGCGACCGGGACGTCCGGACCTATCCGCACAGCCACCCGTCGAGCGAGTTCACGAGCGTCGGCGACGTCTTCTCCTCCACCGCCAACCCGGACCGGAAGAAGCCGTTCGACATCCGTACGGTCATGCGGTCGGTCACCGACCTGGACCGCCCGGTACTGGAGCGGTGGGCCGGCATGGCCGACGCCGACACGACCGTCGTCCTCGACGCGCACCTCGGGGGGCACCCCGTCACGGTCCTGGGCGTCGAGTCGCGGCCGATCCAGCGGCGCGGCAGCTTCCCGACCGACGGGCCCGATCAGTGGACCGCCGGAACGCTGTTCCCGCGCTCGTCGAAGAAGGCCGCCCGGGCGATCAACGCGGCCAGCGGGAACCGGCCGCTCGTGGTGCTGGCCAACCTGTCCGGGTTCGACGGCTCCCCGGAGTCGTTGCGGAACGTGCAGCTGGAGTACGGCGCCGAGATCGGCCGCGCGATCGTCAACTTCGACGGCCCGATCGTCTTCTGCGTCGTCTCCCGGTACCACGGCGGCGCCTTCGTCGTCTTCTCCGGCGTACTGAACGACAACATGGAGGTCCTGGCGGTCGAGGGCTCCTACGCGTCGGTGCTGGGCGGGGCGCCCGCGGCCGCGGTCGTCTTCACCGGCGAGGTCGACAAGCGCACCGCCGGCGACCCCCGAGTGCGTGAGCTGGAGGCCGCCCTCAACGCGGCGGACGACGTGGAGCAGGCCCATCTGCGGGTCGAACTGGCGGCGCTGCGCAGCAGCGTCCGCTCGGAGAAGCTTGGCGAGGTGGCCGCGCAGTTCGAGGGGATCCACAACATCGAGCGGGCCCGGGACGTCGGCTCGGTGCACGCCATCATCCCGGCCGCCGAACTGCGCCCCCGCCTCATCGATGCCGTGGAGCGCGGAATGGATCGCGCCGTCCGATCCTGAAGCGCGCGGCCGGCTTCGCCGCGGCACAGCGCCTGGCGAGAGGACGACGGACGGGCGGCTCGAGCAGGCACGGGTGGTACTCGCGGACCTACCTTTCCGACCACGGCGGCGCGCTTCGGTCGGAGGTCACCGTGGGCCCGGGAGCAGGCCGTCCCTCGTCAGCGGCATCCCGCTGCGCCCGTCCGGGGTGCGGGCGACGGCGAGAGTCTGGTTCACGGTGATGTCCCCGAACTGGAACGCCAGCGCCGACGCCACCATGTAGATCCGCCACACCCGGGCCCGACCGGCGGAGGTGAGCGCCACAGCAGCGTCCCAGTTCTCCTCGAGCCGCGACACCCACGCCCGCAGGGTGAGGACGTAGTGCTAGCGCAGGTTCTCCACGTCCCGCACCTCGAACCCTGCCCGGTCCAGTGCGGTGATCGTCGCGCCCAAGGGCTCGAGCTCGCCGTCCGGGAACACGTACCGGTCGATGAACGACGACCTCGGCGGCTCTTCGATCCCCGTGGGCTCGGGGTGCGACGCGATCGCGTGGTGCAGCAGCCGCCCCCCGGGAGCGATGAGGCCCCGCAGCGCCGCGGCGTAGACGCCGAGCTGGCTGGAGCCGACGTGCTCGGCCATCCCGACTGACGCGACCGCGTCGTACGGGCCGTCGTCGACCGCCCGGTAGTCCTGAAGGCGGATCTCCACCCGGTCGGCGAGCCCCGCGGCGCTGACCCGCGCCCGGGCGAACTGCGTCTGCTCCTGCGACAGGGTGACCCCCACGGCATCCACCCCGAATTCGCGTGCTGCGTGCAGCACCAGGCCGCCCCAGCCGCAGCCGACATCGAGCAGCCGCTGGCCGGGCCGCAACGCGAGCTTGCGGCAGATGAGCTCCAGCTTCTCCCCCTGAGCCTCCTCCAGACCGAAGTCGGACGACGGGGGGCGCGCCCAGTAGGCGCAGGAGTAGGCCATCGACGGCCCGAGGACGAGGGCGTAGAAGTCGTTGCTGACGTCGTAGTGGTGACTGATGGCGGCGGCGTCGGAGCGCTCATCGTGCCGCATCCGGCCCCGCAGCCTCGGGCGGACCACTTCTTCGGGCGGCAGCGGTGGCCGGCGGCCGATCGCCCCCAGCGCGGCCAGGGTCACCAACGCCCGCACCTTCTCACCCGTGGTGAGGCCCAGCCCCTCGTTGCTCGAGAGTTTGGCGACCAGGCCCGGGGAGGCCAGCGCCGCGTAGATGTCGCCCTCGACGTCGAGATCCCCCGCCACGAAGGCCCGTGCCAGTCCGAGCTCGTCGGGCTGCCACAACAGGGTGCGGAGTGCGCGGCGGGACCGGAGGACGACGGTCGCTGACGCGTCGGGCGGCCCGGCTTCGCTGCCGTCCCAGCCGCGCAACCGGTATGTCAGGGCCGTCCCCAGCAACTGGGTCATCAGCGGCGCGAGGCGGCCGGCCACTCCTGAAGCCATCCGCTCACGGTATTTCCCAGGATGGAGAGAGCGTCAAGCATCAACTGAAACAGCCGCCCAGGCCGACCTGCCGTGCACGTCTTCGCGCGACAGGCAGGTCAGCAGCGGGCGACGGACGCTCCGCGACGTCCGCACGCTCCTACGGGACGAGCACCGCACGTCCGAGGACGCGGCCGGCCCGAAGGTCCTGCAGGACGCGCGCCGCGTCCTCCAGCGGATGCGTCGTGACGGTGGTGTGCAGCCGGCCCCGTGCGGCCAGATCCAGCGCCTCGACCAGCTCGGAACGGCGGTTGCCCACCGAGGTCACGATGCGCTGTTCCGGCACGACGAGCGACAGCGGGTCGATCTCCACCCGGTCGAAGCTGTAACCCACGTAGACGAGGGTGCCGCGTTTGCCGAGGGAGGCGAGCGCAGCGGCACTGGTCTTCCTCGTGCCGACCAGCTCGAACACGACGTCGGCCCCGATGCCGCCTGTCGCCTCCCGGATCGCGGCAGTGACGTCCTCGGTGGCGGCGTTCACCGTCGTCTCGGCACCCAGTTCCCGCGCGAGCGCGAGCCGCTCGGGGTTCCGGGCAACCGCGATGGGTCGCGCCCCCGCCTCTTTCAGCACCTGCACCAGTGCCAGGCCCACCCCGCCCGTGCCGTAGACGACCGCCGTCGCACCTGCCACGACGCCGGCCATGTCGACTGCGTGCAGCGCCGTGGTGCCGCTGCAGCACAGGACGGCTGCGGCCGGGAGGTCGAGGCCATCGGGGACGGCCACGGTCGCGGACGCGGGCACGACGATCTGCTCGGCGAAACCCCCGTCGCTGACGAAGGCCAGGAAGCCGAGGGGAGCGTCACACAGGTGGTCATCACCGGTACGACACCACCGGCAGGCGCCGCAGGCGTGCAGGTAATGGACGTCGACGCGGTCCCCGACGGCGACGTCCTCGACGGCCTCGCCTACCTCGGCGACGACGCCCGCGACCTCATGGCCGAGGGTGATCGGTGTCCGAGCCGGGGTGAGCAGGCCGTCCAGGAAGTGCAGCTCGGTGCCGCAGACACCGGCCGCCGCCACGTCGATCAGCACGTCCCCGGGGCCGGGCCGCGGCCGGTCGACGTCCTCGACGGCCAGCGGCCGGCCCACGCCGTGGAAGCGCACAGCACGCATCGGTTTCCTCCCTACGCCGGCATGACCCGGGACAGGTTCCAACGGTCGGCGGCCCCAGCCGCCCTCTCAGTCCACTCGGGTGGGCTCCCGTGATACGGGCGGCACGCTACCCAGGCCGCCAGATGCGCCCGCCCGCCGGGTCCCGCTCGGGCCGGGCTGTTACCTTCGGGCCGTACGTGGCACGGGGTGTCCTGCTCGGGACTGAGAACACACCCGTCGAACCTGCTCCAGTTCGCACTGGCGAAGGGATGTCACCGGCGTGGAAGCCATCGACCTGCGCGCTGCCCGGAAGGCGCTGCGCGAGACCGCACCTCTGGTGCACTGCCTGACCAACACGGTGGTCCAGGCAATCACCGCCAACGCCCTGCTGGCCGCCGGGGCCGCGCCCGCCATGGTGGACGCCCCCCAGGAGGCCGGCGACTTCGCCGCCGTCGCCTCGGCCGTGCTCATCAACGTCGGCACGGTGCACGAGCGCACCGCCGAGGCGATGCGGCTGGCGGCGCGCTCGGCCGGTGCAGCCGGTACGCCGTGGGTCCTGGACCCCGTCGCCGTCGGCGCTCTGGCCTATCGGACGGCGCTGGCCGAGGAACTCCTCGCGCTGCGACCCACCGTGGTGCGGGGCAACGCCTCGGAGGTGTTGGCGCTGGCCGGGGCGGGCGCCGGGGGCCGGGGCGTGGACAGCACCGCGGGCGCCGACGACGCGGCGAAGGCTGCCGTGGAGCTGGCCCGGCGGACCGGCGGCGTGGTGGCGGTCAGTGGCGCGGTGGACCTGCTGACCGACGGACAGCGGACCGTCCGGGTCGGCGGCGGGTCGGTGCTGCTCACCCGGACGACCGGGGCCGGGTGCGCGCTCGGCGCTCTGGTCGCTGCCTATCTCGCCGTCACCGACGACCCGCTCGCCGGGGCGGTCGCCGCGCACGCACACGTGGCGTTGGCCGCCGAGCGTGCCGCAGTGACGGCCGGCGGACCGGGGACGTTCGCGGCCGCCTGGCTCGATGCTCTCGACGCTGTCGACGGGAACACGCTGGCCGAGGCCGACGTGCGCATCGCGTGATGAGGCCGCCGTTCGACCCGACGCTCTACCTGGTCACCGACACGGAACTGTCCCGGCCACGGCCGGTGGCCGACGTCGTCCGGGCGGCCGTGGCCGGCGGTGTGACGGCCGTGCAGGTGCGGGACAAGTTCGCCTCCCGCCGCGACCTGCTCGAGCTGGTACGAGCGGTGCAGTGCGCGGTCGCGGACACGCCGGGGGTGCGGGTCGTGGTCAACGACGCGCTGGACGTCGCGCTGCTCGCCGGTGCCGATGGCGTGCACGTCGGCCAGGACGATCTCCCCGCCGCGGAGGTACGCGCGTTGATCGGTCCCGACCGGCTGCTCGGTCTGTCGGTGTCGTCGCGGGCAGAGCTCGACGCGGCGCTGGCGCTGCCGACCGGAACGCTGGACCTGGTCGGGCTGGGCCCGGTATGGGGAACCCCGACCAAGCCCGATGCGGGGCCGGCGCTGGGGCCTGCGGGGGTCGCCGAGCTGGCGTCCGCCGCCCGTGCCCGGAGGCTGGCCGCCGTGGCGATCGGCGGGATCAGTCACGACCGGGCCGCCGAGGTCGCCGCCACCGGCGTCGACGGGATCTGCGTCGTCTCCGCCGTCTGCACGGCGGCCGACCCCGCGGCTGCCGCCCGGAAGCTGCGCGACGAGGTCACCCGCGGCCGGTCGGCGGTGAAGGCCCGGTGACCGCCGTGGCGCTGACCGTGGCCGGTAGCGACCCCAGCGGCGGTGCCGGCATCCAGGCCGACCTGAAGACCTTCAGCGCCCTCGGCGCCTACGGCACCGCCGTCCTCACCGCACTGACCGCGCAGAACACCCGCGGTGTCACGGGGGTGCACCCGGTGCCGGCCGCCTTCGTCGGGTTGCAGCTGCGCACGCTGCTCGACGACGTCGAGGTGCACGCCACCAAGCTCGGGATGCTCGGCACCGCCGAGGTGGTGCGGGAGGTCGCAGCAGTGCTCGCCGAGCGCCGTCCCGGGCCGGTCGTCTGCGACCCCGTCATGGTCGCCACCAGTGGTGACCGGTTGATCGACGAGGAGGCGGTGGCCGCCGTCCGGACGGAGTTGCTGCCGCTCGCCGACCTGATCACACCGAACGTCCCGGAGGCCGCTGCGCTGTTGGGTACCGCCCCGGTCACCGACGCCGACGCGCTACCGGAACAGGCGCTCGCCCTCCTGGCGCTGGGTCCGGGCGCAGTGCTGCTCAAGGGCGGCCACCTCGGCGGCCCGGAGAGCATCGACGTGCTGGCCTCCGCGGACGGCGTACAGATCACCCGCCGTCCCCGGGTGGCGACGAACGCGACCCACGGCACCGGCTGCACCCTGTCCTCGGCTATCGCCGCGCTCGCGGCCCGGTCCCCCGGCGCGGGCTGGCCAGTGCTCGTCGAGGGCGCACGCGACTACCTGCAGAGCGCGCTGGAGGCCGGCGAGGCACTCGGCATCGGCTCGGGACACGGGCCGGTGCACCACTTCGCCGGGATCTGGCCGCACTGACCGGCTCCGATCAGTAGTCGTCCCCAGCGCAGGTCAGCGGTGGGCGACGGACGAGTCCTGGGCTTTCGACCTTGGACGCCGTCGGCAAGGCGATGGCCGTCAGCGGCACCTCTCACGGACTCTCTGTGCCACTCTCGCCGCCGGCCGAGCTATCGGCTCGTGACCGCGGGCCGTTCTCCACGTCGAAGCTGAGCAGAACGTCGTCACCAGCCAGGTACACGGCTCGGTTGGCCAGCCGGATTCCCTCGGAGACCCTGCTGATCCCGAGCGGACCGACCGCGTCCACCCCTGCACCGATGATGGTGGGCGACATCGAGACCACCACGCGGTCGACCACGCCGGCCTGCAGCATCGAGGTGATCACCCGGCCGCCGCCCTCGACGAGGAGCGCCGCGACACCGAGCGAGCGCAGCAGGCGCAGCACTTCCTCGATCCGCAGCCCCTCGGGACCGCCGGCGACCTCGCGCACCATGACACCCGTCGACGCGAGTGCCCGCCGGCGCGCCGGGTCGGCGTCGGGCCGGCACAGGATGAGTGTCGCCGCGTCGTCGGACAGCACCTTCGCCGTCAGCGGAGTGCGCAGCGTCGAGTCGAGCACGACGCGCAGCGGCGAGGCCCCGGGGACCATCCGCACGGTCAACTGTGGATCGTCCTGGAGCATCGTGCGTGCCCCCACCAGCACCGCGTCGCAGCCTGCGCGCATGGCGTGCGCCACCCGGCGTTCCGGCTCGCCGCTGATCCATCTGGCATCGCCGGTGCGGGTCGCGATCCGACCGTCGATCGTCTGGGCGTACTTGAGCACGATGTTCGGGCGGTCGGCCCGCGGCCGCTGCGGGCCGAGCAGGCGGCCGACGTCGACGGGCGCGGCGGATAGCTCCTCGAGGGATTTCCCGGCCGGCTGCTGGTGTCCCAAGCGCGCTTGTTTGGTCTCGAGGTACGCGCGGTTGCGCCGATGTGCGGCGGTGCCCAGCGGGCGCATCGACTGGACCGCGACTCCGTTGCGCTGCAGGCCGTCGGCCTTCCCGGGGTTGTTGGACAGCAGCCGCACCGACTGGACACCCAGGGCGCGCAGCACGGCGGCCGCGTCGTCGTAGTTCCGCAGGTCGGCATCGAGCCCGAGTTGCAGGTTGGCGTCGACGGTGTCGGCTCCGGCGTCCTGCTCGACATAGGCCCGCAGCTTGTCGATCAGGCCGATACCGCGCCCCTCGTGGCCGTCGAGGTACAGCACGACGCCCCGTCCCTCGGCGGCGACGGTCCGCATCGCCGACCGCAGCTGGACGCCACAGTCACAGCGCAGCGAGCCGAGGGCGTCGCCGGTCAGGCATTCCGAGTGCAGCCGGGTCAGCACCGACCCGCCGTCGCCGATCGCGCCCAGCACGAGCGCGAGGTGCACGTGTCCGGACGGCGTCTGGAAGGCACGTGCGTCGAACTCTCCGTACGGTGTCGGAATCGGTGCGGACGCCACTTCGCGGACGGATGGCCGGCCCTGCTGCGACGATGTAACGGCCATCAGCCCGACTCCTCGCTCGCGCGTGCTCCGGGCCCCGCACGCTACCGTCGCGGCGCCGGATCACACGCGGTCGAACGCACCGGGAGGCGAACTGGCGTGCAGGCCCGCCGACTGCTGTTCGTCGCCCCGAGACGCGTCGAGCTGGCGCCCGTCGACGTCCCGGAGCCCGGACCTGGCCAACTGCTCGTCCGGACCCTGCACTCGGGCATCAGCACCGGCACGGAGCTGCTCTGCTACCGGGGCCTGCTGGATCCCGACCTTCCCCTGGACGAACGAATCGGATCGCTCGGCGGCAGCTTCCGCTACCCGTTTCCGTACGGCTACAGCTGCGTCGGAGAGGTCGAAGGCTCCACCGGCACGGTCCCTGCCGGAACCCGCGTCTTCGCGTTCCACCCGCACCAGGACCGGTTCGTCGTCTCCGAGGCGGACGTCGTCGTGCTGGGCGAGGGGATCGACTCGCGCGCAGCCACCCTGTTCCCGCTCGTCGAGACGGGGCTGCAGCTCAGCCTCGACGCCGGCCAGGTGGCCCACGAGACCGTCGTCGTCCTCGGACTGGGCGCGGTCGGGCTCATCACGGCGTTGCTCCTGCAGCAGGCCGGCTCCACCGTTCTCGCGGCCGATCCGCTCGGCCGGCGTCGCGAACTGGCGCTGTCACTGGGTATCCCCGCAGTTGCGCCGGAGGAGCTGCCGTCCCGCGTGCCGGCCGGTGGCGTGCCGCTGCTCGTGGAGCTGTCCGGCGCACCCGCGGCCCTCGCCGGCGCGCTTCCCCTGCTCACCCACGAGGGCACCGCTCTCGTGGGCTCCTGGTACGGCCGACAGGAGGTCACACTGCCGCTCGGCGGTGCTTTCCACCGACGCAGGCTGACGATCCGCAGCAGCCAGGTGTCGACCATCCCGGCCGCGCTCGCCGGCCGCTGGGACGTCACCCGCCGCCGCCGTGTCGCCGCGGCACTCCTCGGCCAATTGCCGTTGTCCGCAGTCGCCACCACCGAGTTGGCCTTCGACGACGCCCCCCTGGCCTACGAGGCGCTGGACCGCCGAGCCGCAGGTGTCGTGCACGTAGCGCTGCGCTATCCATAGCCTCATGTACGAGACAGGGACAGCGCTGCAGGTGCGGGCCTTTCACGTCATGCCCGGCATGCCGCCGCCGGAAGGCGAGCGCCACTCGCACGACTACCGGCTCGACGTCGTCGTCCGCCGGGACGACCTCGACGCACACGGCATGGTCGTCGACCTCGATCGGCTGGAGCAGGCGCTGCGGGATGCCGCGGCCCAGGTCGCCGACGACGACCTGGAGAAGATCCAGCCGGCCGACACCGATGCCGTCACCGTGGAACTCTTCGCCCGCTGGGTGCACATGCAGCTCGCGGCCGCGCTCGGCCCACTGCCCGGCGTCACGCTCGCCGTGCGCGTCTGGGAGTCCCCGGTGGCGTTCGGGGGTTACACCGGGCCGCTGTGAGCGCCAGGTGAGAGCAGCTCTTCGTAGGCCCTCAGGCAGCGCCGCGCGCAGGCCTCCCAGGTGAACTGCTCGAGCACCACCTCCCGGCCACGCCGCCCCATCCGCCCGGCCAGCGCCCGGTCCTCCAGCAACTGCGCGACATGGTCCCGCAGCTCGTCGACGTCACCCGGGGTGACGAGGAACCCGGTCTCCCCGTGGCGCAGCACCTCGGGCAGCGCGTCGAGACAGCTGGCGACCACCGGTGTGCCGCTGGCCATCGCCTCGAGCACGCTGAGCCCGAGCAGCTCGGAGATCGCGAAGTGCCGGCCGTAGCAGTCCTGCTTGACGGTGGGCAGCACGAAGACCGCCGCGCCGCGATGGAGACCGGGCAAGGCTGCCTCGGTCACCGCCCCCGTGAAGACGACGTCCGTCCCGCGAGCGAGTTCCCGCAGCAGAAGCGGGTAGTCCCGTTCGGGTGGACGACAGTCGTGCCCGCCGGTCCCGCCACGGTGAGCCGGGCGCTGTCGGGCAGCGCACGGATCAGCCGGTCGATGCCTTTGTGCGGGGTGAGCCGCCCGACCGGTCGCGGACGACGCCGGGGCGGGATCCGAAGGTCACCAGGTCCACGTCGACGTGGCGGGCCAGCGCGCGGGCCAACTCGACCGGATATCGCTCGCCGCCACCCAGGAGGCCGCCGGCACCGAACAGGGTCGGAGCGACGTGGACGATGCGCACGTGCTGATGGTCTCGCGGGTCACGCTCGGCGACCCGGGCACGCTCACCGGCGGGTACCTCTA
>JAOPWM010000306.1 GCA_025965695.1 Blastococcus sp. | reverse complement strand
GTCCCCGTTCGCGGGGGCGGGCTCGTTCGCGTTCGGGTCCGCATCGCGGCCGATGGCCGTCCGCGAATCTGGTGTGACGCCGCAACCAGCTGCTGTCGCGCGTCAGCCCAGGACGCCGGTGAACCTGGTGAGCTCCGGTTCGCTGGTGCGCCTGGATGAGGGCGAACTACAGGCGCGGGTCTCCAGCACGCGGCGGTACCGGGCCGTGGCGGCCGCGAGTTCGCCGAAGGTGGTCGTCTCGCGTGGCCGGAACCTGACAGCCTCAGCGGCCCGTCAGGGATCGGCCGGTCCAGGGACGTGGCCTCAGGCCTCGTCCAGCGCGGCGACTCGCGTCTGCTGTGACCGCGCCGACGGCCGCGCCCGGTGGCCCAGCACCAGAGCCCTGAGCAGGCGGGTCGCCTGGACCGGCGACACGTTCGGGAGATAGGCGTGCGAGACCGCCCTCGCGATACGGGGAAGATCGGCCGCCGCCGGGTAGACCAGCCACAACGGCCGGAGCTGGGGCTGGAACTTGGCCTTGAAGGCCAGCAGCGAACGGAACCCGTAGACCGGCTCCATCGTGCGACCGGCCAGCTCGAGCAACCGGGTCAGGCCGTTCCGGTCGGCGGCCCCTGGGGGCAGGGCCAGCGGCGCTCCGGAGAGGCTCACCCACTCCGCACCCTCCTCCTGGAAGGTCAGCGCCGCCGTGGCGATGAGGAACTCGATCACGCCAGGACTGGCGTCCCGGGACCGGCGCATGACGTCGAGCGTCCAGCCCACGGCCACGTCCTCCCTGTGCGCGGGCAACCAGCTCGTCAGTCCCCGAACCCGGCCGTCACTGTCGACGGCGAGCAGGCAGCGGACGGCGTCGTCGGTGAGCTCGTCGAGCCCGCCGAGGGTGAAGCCCATCTCCGGCAGACCCTTGCCCGCCAGCCACTCCTCGGACAGGCGGGTGATCTGCTCGCGCACCGCCAGGGGAGCCTGCGACCAGGTGGTCCACGACGCCTCGACGCCCTCGCGGGTGGCACGGTTCACCGCCGTCCGCACGTCCTGCCAGCGCCGGCCGCTGAAGCGGAGGTTGCCCAATGGCAGCCAGGTCTCCGCAGCCACCTGCAGTTGCCCGGCTCCGCTCCCGGCGAGCGCCCGGGGCACCTCGTCGGTGACGCTGTACCAGCACGGGGTCCACCCGTGCGCCTCGCACCAGGCCGTGAAGTCGATGACGGCGGCCGCGCGCGCCGCGGGGTCGCCCACCGGGTCCCCGGTCGTGAGCGCGACGCCGACGTGCACCCGGTACGCGACCATGGCCCGGCCGTCGCGGCTGAACCAGTAGCGGTTGCCCACCCAGGTGGTCATGAACGAGAGCGGTCCCTCCCCGAACCGGTCGACCAGTGCTCGGGCACGCCTGGCGTCCCCGGCCGGGGCGGCGGGGCGCACCAGCCACACGGTCGTGACCAGCAGGAGGATCCATGCGGCGACGCCGCACCAGTCGGCGAGCAGCCGCGCGCCGCCGTGGAGAGGGACCAGGGGCGCCAGCACCTCACCCAGGTAACCGGGTGGCAGCATCCGCGCCGGGAGGTCGAGGAGGAGCTCGCCGGCGGACGGAGTCCCGGCGAACTCCCGGCTCACCACCGAGCCGGCGGTCACGTAGACCGCCGCCACCGCAGCCAGGCCCGCCCCCGCCCTGAGCAGCCAGCGCCGTCCGACGCCGGGTGCTGCCCGGACCTCGAACCGGCGCCGGGTGAGCAGCAGTAGGACCAGCACCAGCAGAGGCGCGACCAACGGGGCCACCACCGAGGCCACCGGAAGAGTGCCCGGTGTGGCGTCGAGCAGCGGCAACTGCTCGGCCGGCGTCCGGAGCACGCTGACCGTGATCAGTCCGCCGACCACCGTGAGGCCCGTGGTGAAGGCCACGGCGCCCACCCAGGCGGCCCGGCGACCCCGGCGCAGGCCCTCGGCGAGCACCAACTGCAGCACAACTGGGAGGACGGACAGCAACGCCGGCCCCATCCCGGTCAGCCGAGCGCGGGCTTGCAGTCGTCGGCAATCGGCGCGGTCGCCCCCCGGGCCGCAGACGGCGCGCAGCAGATCGTGGTGTGGTCGTCCGGCGACGAACAGGTGGGACATCACAGCCAACGGCCCGTCCGGGGAGCGGGACAGTGCTGCCAGCAGCGGGCCGAGGGCGGTCACCGCCAGCACGAGCGCGACCAGCGCCCGTCCCTCCCGTCGGCTGGGATGGGCTCTGGGGGCCGCGACGCCACGGCGCTGGAGAAGTGCGCCGGCCGTGAGACCGACCAGCCAGCCGGTCAGCCGGACCACGTCACCGAAGGTCCCGGAGTAGAGCACCAGTGCGACCAGGATGATCGACACCGCCAGCCGGACGCGCCGCCGCCACAGTGACGCTGTGAGAGCGGTGGTAAGCCCCAGAACGGCCAGGAGACCAGGGAACGGGCCGAGCGACACCATCGCCGACAGGTCCGCGGCCCACTCGTCGCCGGAGGCGGCGAGCGCGCGGATCGCCAGCAGCCCGGCGGCGCTGCCGGCGACCTGGCCGCCAACCAGCCACAGGAGTGTGGCGCGACTACCCAGCACCCGTTCGGCCGGAACCAGCACGAGCGGGATCGCGAGTGCCGCCAGGACGTAGAACGTCAGGTCCTCGCACCACAGCGCGGACGTCAGGAGACCCCAGGCCGGCCGGCCCACCCCGACGCCGACGGCCTTGACGACGGTGGGGGAGGGCCGGGACGCCAGGCTGCCCGTGGACAGCGCCACGACGAAGAGAAGTGCGAACGCGCCCGCCGTGACCGGATAGCGGCGCAGGACGTGAGCGGGTGCCGGCGGCGGAGCGGCTGGGATTCGTTGGCTGAGGACCGCGGTCACTGCATGAGCCCCATCCGCGTCGTGAGCCAGGGGAGCGCGTCCTCGAGGCCCGGGCCCGACACGCCCCAGCTGTGTTTGCCCGGCCGCTCGCGGTAGGTGATGGTCATCCCGGCCGCCGTCGCCGCTGCCGCGACGACCTGGGCCTGCGCGCGGTACGTGGGGTCACTGCTCCCCACGATCAGGTAGCCCGCCGTCCCCGGGTAGCTCCGGGCAGCCAACTCGTGCAGCGGGTTCACGGCGTCGAATGCCGCCTGATTTCCGCCGAAGGCGGCCGTCACCGTTTTTGCGTCGTCCCCCAGCGTGGGCTTCTGCTGTCCCGACGCGTCGTAGAACGTGCGGAAGAGGTCGGGGTGTGCCGTCGCAAGCTGCAGGGCGCAGGTTCCGCCGTAGGACCAGCCGCCCACCGCCCAGTGCGCGTGGTCGGGGTCGACCTGCAGTGTCTCGACGGCCCACGCCGCCACGTCCTGCGACAGGTAGGTGTCAACCTTTCCGAGGGCCGAGTCCATGCACATCGGGTTGGCCATCTGCGCGCCCAGCCCGTCCGGCATGATGACCACCGGTGCCAGACCGCCGTGCGCGGCGGCCCACGCGTCCATCCGCTGGGCCACTTGCCCGCCGTCCAGCCAGTCCCTCGGGCTGCCGGGCTGGCCGCCGACGAGCATCAGAACCGGGAGCGACGGCCGGGGCGAGGTGAGGTAGGCGGGCGGGAGGTAGACCCAGGCCGGGCGGGCCACGAACCCCGACCGGGGCGCCGGGATCGGCATCTCGATGACCGCGCCGTGGCTCGGCAGGTCGGCCGGCGGGCGCCACGTCGCCGACAGGGGTCCGGTGAGCGTCGCGGCCGCCGGACCCGGGGTCCGGGGGAGCACGCTGGACGCGGACACTCCGTCGCGGGGCGGTAGCTGCAGGGCGGCGGAAACGGAGGGATAGGCACCGTAGACGGTGTCTATGCCGTCGGCTGCTCCTCCGACGAGAAGAACCGCCGCCCCTACCCCGAGAACTCGTACGAACCAGTGCTGCCGACGCCAGCCCGCGGCGAGCAGGGCGATGCCCAAGAACCCGACTCCGATCCAGGCCAGCACGACCAGCGGCAGTGGATCGGGAAATGGCCGGGCCACGTGCAGCCACAGCCAAACCAGGCCCAGGAGGGTCCCGGCGGACGCAACCGCTACGGGGACCCAGCGGATCCACCACGCCCGGGTCCGCCGCAGGCTGAGCAGGACGAGGAGAGCGACGGCCGAGGCCGCCATCAGGCCCAGGTGCAGTGGTCCGTGGACGAGGGAGAGGCTGGTCAACGATCTCCAATAGTCCACGGGTCACCTTCAGGGTCTGTCCAGACTGCACGCCTCTCCTGAAAACTCGCTGAGTGCGCCCGATGCCGCCTGCGGATCTGCCCTGATCGCTCCGAGTCGTCCGCCGCGGTCGTCCGAAGGCTGCCGGCGATCCGGGAGAGCTGTCCACGTCGGCCCGCATCGACTGCTTCGCGTCGGACGTGGGCCTTCCGGACGCCGGCCGGTGCCTCGGCGGCCGCCACCACCACGGCCGGACCACCACGGCCGGGCCACCATCCGCGGGCGTCACTGCCGTGGTACGACTACCGAAGCGCGCTCGGCGCGTCCCTAGGAATGTGAGTAGAGCCCGATATGCGTGCGTTGACCAGGTCGCGACTGGCACGGCTGCGGCCGGCACGTAGGGCTTCCGATGCGACGCTCAGGCGGTACACCGTCGTCCCTTCCCGCGCCGTCCGGGGATACCGGTCCGCGGTCGTCGACTCGGCCACGTTCCAGAACGGGACGCTGTTCCCGTTCCTCGCCCGTGTCGCCGAGCCGGCCGGCGCCAGGATGCGGCTGTGGCTCCATGCTGACGACGAGCAGGCCGTCGCACCCGACGACCTCGGTCTGTCTCCACGCGTACAGCGGAGACTGAACCTTGAACCCCCCGCCGACGTCGTCCTCGGGCTGCCCGGGCAGGCGCTTCTCACGGTGCGTACCCCGGGGGCCACCGACCTCCCGACCGGTGCCGCCGTGCAGGTCAGTTTGGCGACCTACCAGGCTCTCTCGACGGGGAACCATGTCCGCCGGCGGGCGCTGCTCACCACTGGCGACCGGGTCGTGCTGCCGGTGAAGCTGATGACGCGCCCGATCTCGGACGACGCGGTTCTGGTCCCGATGTCGCTGCGCACACTCGGCGGTTTCAAGCCGGGCACCGAGGTGCAACTCACGGCGATCCCGAGGCGCCCCCTCCGCGAGCAGCTGACCGACTCCTCGACCCGTGTCCTCCAGTGGCGGCCGAGAAGGGCGCTGGCTCGTGCGTCTCTCGTCGCGCTCGGCTACCTCCTGCTGGTTGCCCGGCTGCTCGACGTCGTCGCCGAGTTCCTGCTGCGCGTTGCTTTTCGCAGCCAGCCGTTGACCTTCCGCGTCGTGCAGGCGCACCCCGGTGACGACGACCTGCGCGACACCATCCGCCTCCACCCGAGTGCCTTCAGCACGCTCGGCCTCCGGCCGGGTGGACAGGTCCTGCTGCACTGGGGCGGGAAACGCATGGCGGTGCGCGCGCTGGAGGACCAGAAGCCCTTCGACGGGGCCCTGTCCGGTCACGTCCTGGCGTCGGTCGGTCTGCGGCTCGACTCGTCGCCGCTGCCCCCCGATTTCCCTGCTCATCTCGTCGTGCGGCTTCCGGCGCCGATCCGCGGGGCTCTCAACATTCCGCCCAACACGATCATCGAGCTGCGCCGGAAGCTCCGGCCGGCGCTGCAGGGGCAGCTGAATCAGCTCACCGTCCCGGTCGCGGGTCTGGTCGCTGCTGCGGCCGCGTTGCCCGAGGTGCGGGGATGGCCCCTCGTCATCGGTGGGCTGCTCGCGGTGGGATTCGGACTGGCGCCGCTGCGCATGCCGCGCCCGCCGCGAGGCCCCTGGCCCTAGGCCGTCATCCGACGGTGGTCATCCGGCAGTCGGCGGCAGGCTGTGCGACAGCACGGCCCGAGTCATGTCGACGCTGGTGTGCGGCAGCATGCTCGTGAAGTCCGGGGAGGCGTTGACCTCGAGGACGACCGTTCCCTGAGCGGTGCGCAGCAGGTCGATGCCCGCATGGCCCAGCCCCAGCGCCCGGGCGGCCGCCACGGCCAGGGAGCGTTCGTCCGGTGTGAGGTCGACCGGGCGCTGATCGGCCCCTCCCGCCACGTTGCTGCGCCACTCCTCGGCCGATGCGGTCCGCAGCGTCGCCGCGAGCATCTCACCGCCGGTGAGCACCGCACGGATGCTGCGGCCGGAGAACTCGGTGACCTCGGGCTGGAGGAGGACGGCTCCGGGACCCTCGACCTCGAGCTCGCGGAACGCACTGCGCAGTGCCGCCGGGTCTGCAGCGCGCCGGACCCAACGCCCCTGTGCGCCGTGCGTCCTCTTCAGCACCACGGGATAGCCGATCTCGTCAGCCGCCTGCAGCGCGGGCTCCTCCTGGAACGGGCGGATCCAGGTCGGCACCTGTGGGACGCCTGCGCTCGCGAGAGCGATCGCGGTGGTCGCCTTGTCGTCCGCGATGAGCACGCCGTCGATCGGGTTCTGGGTGTACGCGCGACCGGTGAGAACGCGCAGCGCGTGCACCGCCGCGGGGAAGCCGAAGAGCAGATACGGCGCGACAGCACTCACGTGGACCGGTCCTGCTCGGTCGCGGACAGTCGTGCCGCCGCTGACGTCGACTTCCACGCCGAGGGAGGGCAGGTCGATGACGCGGACCGGGAGGCCGAGCCGCGCCGCCGCTTCCGACAGTCTCGTCGAGACGTTGGTCGCGTACGGGTTGTGGACGATTCCCAGCGTCATCCGGCCCCAGCCTCGTCTCGTCTGGCCAGGGCCAGTCGCAGGATTGCCCCGGCGACATCCACGCCCGTCGCTTCGGTGATACCGGCGAAGCCGGCCCAGGCGTCGATCTCCAGCACTCGGATGATCCCGGACTCGTCCTCGATGAGGTCCACTCCCGCGTAGTCGAGACCACAGGCCTGCACGGCGTCGACCGCCACTGCGGCGGCGGCGTGCCCGAGTCCCAGAGGGCTGGCAGTCGCGCCGAGCGAGAGGTTCGCTCTGAACTCTCCGGGCGCTGCGATGCGTTCCATCAGCGCGACGCAGACCCGGCCGACCACGTAGGCGCGCAGATCGCGGCCCCCGCCCATCACCAGGGCCTGACCCAGGAAGTGCTCCCGGGAGTCGGTTCGGACGTCCTGGATCGCCGCGGGCAGCTCGTGGAATCGGTCCACGGACTCGGCGGGCGACCGGAATGTGCGAATGCCCTCCCCGCGCACACCATGGGCGGGCTTGACGATGACGTCGTGGTCGCCGGCGGTCGAGATCAGGAGTTCCTTGTCCGGCTCGAAGAACGCCACCGTTGCCACGATCGGGACGCCGGCGCGGCTCAGGGCCATGGACGTCAACAACTTGTCCCGCGCGGCATAGGCGGCGGAAATGTCATTGAGGACGACGGATCCGGCCGATTCCCACAGTTGCACGGCGGGGGCGACAATCCCCTCGAATCGCGAGACCGTCCGGTGCAGAAGAATGGCAGGAGCCGTGGGGTGGCCGGGGTAGCTGGCGGACATGCCGCTGTCCGTGCAGGTGACCTGCAGGAGGTGCGGCTCCCATGTGACGAGGCGGACCCCGGCACGTCGGGCTGCCCCCGACATGAGCACCCAATTGCCGGCGCGCACCTCCGGGTAATGCAGGACCGTCACCTCTGCCACGTGGGGCACCCTACCTTCGGCGTGCGGATAGGATGGGCGCCGTGCAACGGGAGACGGCTTTCGAGGACGTCGTTCCTCTCAGGCCCGGAGAAGAAGAGCAACGGCGCGCATTGCTGGGCGAGATGAAGAAGTCCATCGAATCTCCCCGCATTCGCGAATCGGGCACCCGTGGCCCCTGCGAGTACGTCACGGGCATCGGTCTGCTCTTTTCCGCCCCGCACGAGGTCGCGCAATTGCGGGACGGCGAGGAGAAGGTCGCGGAGCGCGGCACCGGCGACCTCGCGTTCGCCCTGGCGGGGATCACGGGAGCGTCGGCACTCGCGACCGTGGGCCTTCAGTCCGGGGACCCGAACTGGGACCTGAACCATCCCTACGTCAACACGGCGAGGGACCTCGCCGGAACGGCGCCGATCATCGACCTGCACATGATGCGGCCGCGCGGTCCGGACATCTGCATCGGGCTCGGCCCGGAGCCCGCGCTCAGCGAGGGCCTGTGGCGACCGCTGCTCGAGGAAGCCGTCGAGAGCGGGCTCCGCGCGTCGGTCAACTGGCCCTTCGGCGCGAACGCCCGCACCGTCACCGGACAGTTGCAGCGCCTCGGCCACGCAGCGGTGCAGGTCGAACTGTCCTGGGAGTGCTTCGACGAGGGACACCCGGCCATGCTGCGCGCTTGGACGACGCTGGCCCGGGCCGCCACCCGCCTGGCGGTCCCGCCGGCAGCCGACTGACAGCGAGGCGGGGTGCCGATCCGGGGATGCTCAGACTCCCGGAGGAGCCGGGGAGGTCTCCGCGAGGCGGACGTCCACCGTTGTCGGCCCCTCCGTCACCTCGAAGGAGAGTGCAGCGATCCGCCCCGCGTGGACGAGGTCGTCCTGGGCCGCCTTCAGGAGCGGCAGCCGGTCCGCCGGGGCGTGCACCACGGCCGACTCGACGTCCGCGCGCATCGATTGCTTGGCGTCCGACTTCGCCTTCCGGACGGCGGCCAGCGCCTCGGCGACCGCGGCGACGACGGCCGGGTCGCCACCGGTCGGCAGTTCGGAGGCCGTCGGCCACAGGGCGCGGTGCACCGAGCCGCTCTGCCACCAGGACCAGACCTCCTCGGTGGCGAACGGCAGCACCGGCGCGAACAGTCGCAGCTGGACCGAGAGCGCCAGCGCGAGCGTGGCCTGGGCGGACTCCGCGGCGGGTCCGGAAGCGTAGGCCCGCGACTTCACCAGCTCCACGTAGTCGTCGCAGAACGACCAGAAGAACGCCTCGGAGACCTCGAGCGCCCGCGTGTAGTTGTAGGACTCCATCGCGGCTGTCGCTTCGTCGACCACGGACCCGAGTGAGGTGAGCAGTCCCCGGTCGATCGGCTCGGTGACCTGCTCGGCGGACAAGGCGGCCGAGGCACCCAGGCCCAGGACGAACTTGCCCACGTTGAGCATCTTGATCGCCAGCCGGCGACCGACCTTCATCTGCACCTCGTCGAACGGCGAGTCCGCCCCCGGACGGGCGCCGGCGGCCCGCCAGCGGACGGCGTCGGTGCCGTAGCGCTCCAGGACGTCGATCGGCGTGGTGGCGTTGCCCTTGGACTTCGACATCTTCTTGCGGTCGGGGTCGACGACGAAGCCGGAGATCGTGGCGTGCGACCACGGGACCGTGCCGAACTCGAAGTGCGACCGGACGACGGTGCTGAACAGCCAGGTCCGGATGATGTCGTGCGCCTGAGGCCGCTGGTCCATCGGGAAGACGTGCGCGAACAGCTCCGGGTCGGTGTCCCAGCCCGACGCCACCTGCGGCGACAGCGACGACGTCGCCCAGGTGTCCATCACGTCGGGGTCGGCCATGAACCCGCCCGGCTTGCCGCGCTGGTCCTCGGTGAAGCCCTCGGGCACGTCGGACGACGGGTCGACCGGCAGCGCGGCCTCCGGCGCCAGCATGGGGTCGGTGTAGTCCGGCTCCCCCTCGGTGTCGAGGCGGTACCAGACCGGGAACGGCACGCCGAAGAATCGCTGACGGCTGATCAGCCAGTCGCCGTTGAGGCCCTCGACCCAGTTCTCGTAGCGGTGCCGCATGTGCTCGGGCACCCACTGGATCTCCCGGCCGCGCGCCAGCAGCGCCTCGCGCAACTCAGGGTCCCGGCCGCCGTTGCGGATGTACCACTGCCGGGTGGTGACGATCTCCAGCGGGCGCTCGCCCTTCTCGAAGAACTTCACCGGATGGGTGACCTGCCTCGGCTCGCCGTGGAGATCGCCGGACTCGCGCAGCAGCTCCACGATTCGCTGCTGGGCGCTGAAGACGGTCTTGCCGGCGAGCTCCGCGTAGGGCTGGGCGGGCACTCCCGCGGGCGGGTCGGCGAGGATCCGGCCGTCCCAGCCGACGATCGGGCGGGTGGGCAGCTGCAGCTCGCGCCACCAGGTGACGTCGTTGAGGTCGCCGAAGGTGCAGATCATCGCGATGCCCGAGCCCTTGTCGGGCTCGGCCAGGCGGTGCGCCACGACCGGGACCTCGACGTCGAACAGTGGCGTCCGGACCGTCTTCCCGAACAGCGGCTGGTACCGCTCGTCGTCGGGATGGGCGACCAGCGCGACGCAGGCGGGGAGCAGCTCCGGCCGGGTCGTCTCGATGAAGACCGGACCGTCCGGGCCGGTGGCTGGGTCGGGCTGGGCGGAGACAGGATGGAAGGAGATCCGGTGGTAGGCGCCGGGGCGTTCCCGGTCCTCCAGCTCGGCCTGGGCGACCGCGTTCCGGAAGGTGACGTCCCAGAGGTTCGGTGCCTCCTGGGCGTAGGCCTCGCCGCGGGCCAGGTTGTGCAGGAACATCCGCTGCGCGGTGGCGCGGGAGGACTCCGAGATCGTCCGGTAGACGTTGGACCAGTCCACCGACAACCCGACCCGACGCCAGAGCTTCTCGAACTCTGCCTCGTCCTTCTCCGTCAGCCGCATGCACAGCTCGACGAAGTTGCGCCGCGAGATCGGCACCTGGTCCTTGCCGGGCTTCTCCGGCGGCTCGAACGTGGGGTCGTAGTGCAGTGACGGGTCGCACCGCACGCCGTAGTAGTTCTGGACGCGGCGCTCGGTGGGCAGGCCGTTGTCGTCCCAGCCCATCGGGTAAAACACGTTCTTGCCGGTCATGCGCTGGTAGCGCGCCAGGAC
>JAOPWM010000304.1 GCA_025965695.1 Blastococcus sp. | reverse complement strand
TCCTGCCCGACAGTTCCGTCGTCGGGGCCTTCCACCACCTGTCCGCCGTCCTGCTCGAGGACCTCTCCCGGCCCACTCTCGACTGCGACGTCATGGTCGTCGGTGATGTCCGGGAGGCCACCGACCTCGTCCAGGCGCTCGCCGGCCGGCTGCCCGGCATGCGCGGCATCTACGCCGGGCGGCTGCGCAACGCCCGGCAGGTCGAGGCGCTGACCATCAACCTCGTCTCGGTCAACCGCCGGTACAAGGTGCACGCGGGCGTCCGGGTCACCGACGTCTGACGACAGCCCCGGGAGCATTCGCAGCGAGGAGCTGAGCGACCGCGGAGGCGCCGTAGGCATGGAGCGAGGAGTGGATCGGGGCGCGGAGTCAGACCCGCGTGCACCGTATGAGCACTCGCTGCCCGGTCACGTGGACGACCGGGGGACGGCGTACATCGGTGCGCCGCCCCGTCGGGTCGTCAGCCTCGTCCCGTCGCTGACGGAGGCGATCGCCGCCACCGATCCGGGCCTCCTGGTCGGTGCCACCGGCTGGTGCACGCACCCGCCGGGACTCGACGTCACCCGGGTCGGCGGCACCAGGTGGCCCGATCTCGATCGTGTCCGCGGCCTGGGTCCGGACTTCGTGGTCGCCAACGCCGAGGAGAACCGGGACGAGGACGTCGCCGCGCTCCGGGCGGCCGGGATCCCGGTCTGGGTGACCGCACCGGCCACCGTCGACGAGGCGCTGACCTCACTCGGCCGGCTGTGCGTCGTCCTGGACCGGCCCGAGCCGGCGTGGCTGCGCCGGGTGCACGACGTGTGGGCCGCTCCGCCGCGGGTCCCGTCGGCCACCGCCGTCGTCCCGATCTGGCGCCGTCCGTGGATGGTGCTCGGCCGGGACACCTTCGCCGGCGACGTCCTGGCCCGGCTCGGCGTCCGGAACGTGTTCGGCGACCACGCCGACCGCTACCCGCGGCTGGCGAAGGACGACCCGTCCGCGGTGACCGCCGACCTGGTGGTGTTCCCGGACGAGCCGTACGCGTTCACGGCGGACGACGGTCCGGAGGCGTGGCCGCAGTGCCGGCCGGTGTTCGTCAGCGGGCGACATCTCACCTGGTACGGCCCCTCGCTGGCCGAAGCACCGGCCGTGCTGACCGCGCAGCTCACCGGCTGACTCCGCACGTCCGGTGCCAGACTGCGACCGTGGTCCTCGCCGGCGCCGTCGCGGTGCTCCACGGGGCCGCAGTCCTGTTCATGCTGACCGGCTCCCTGATCGCGCTGCGGTGGTCGCGGGCGCTGTGGCTGCACGTCCCGGTCAGCGTGGCGATCCTCGGCCTCTACCTGACCGGGTCGGACTGCCCACTGACCAGCCTGGAGCTGGCGCTCCGCGAGCGCGCCGGGGCACCGGGCTACCACGGTGGCTTCATCGGGCACTACGTCACCGAGCCACTGGGCTTCCCCATCGGGGCGACATCCACCCAGGTCGGAATCTATGTCCTCGCGTTCCTGCCGAACGTGTTCGGATACGGCGTGCTCGCGGCCCGGGAGATCCGCCGCCGGGGACTCGACCGCGCCCAATGAGCAGTTGTGGTCGGTCGATGCGGTCCCGCCGTGTCGGCGACACCAACTGTGCAGTCGACGGGAAGCGCTAGTCGAAGGAGTGCTCGGGGCCGGGGAAGGTGCCGCCGCGGACGTCGTCGGCGTACTCCTTCGCCGCCCGCAAGAGCTCGCCGCGCAGGTCGGCGTACTTCTTCACGAACTTCGGGACCCGGCCGCCGTTGAGCCCGGCCATGTCCGGCCAGACCAGCACCTGGGCGTCGCAGTCCACCCCGGCGCCGATGCCGATCGTGGGGATCGACAGCTCCTTGGTCACCTGCCCGGCAATCTCCGCCGGGACCATCTCCAGGACGACGGCGAACGCACCGGCCTCCTCCACGGCGTGGGCGTCGGCGAGCAGCTGCTCGGCGCCGGTACCGCGGCCCTGCACCCGGAAACCACCGAGGGCGTGCTCGCTCTGCGGGGTGAAGCCGATGTGCGCCATGACCGGGATGCCGGCGTCGTGCAGCAGCTTGATCTGCGCGGCGACCCGCACGCCGCCCTCGAACTTGACCGCCTGTGCGCCGCCCTCCTTCATGAACCGGACGGCGGTGTCGAACGCCTGCTGCGGGCCGGACTCATAGCTGCCGAACGGGAGGTCCGCGACGATCAGCGACCGCTTGGTCGAGCGCGTGACGGCCTTGGTCATGACGAGGAGGTCCTCGACCGTCACCGGCACCGTGCTGCTGTAACCCAGGACGACGTTGCCCGAGGAGTCGCCGACCAGCATCACCGGGATGCCGGCCTCCTCGAAGATGGCCGCGCTGTAGGTGTCGTAGGCGGTCAGCATCGCCCACTTCTCGCCGCGCTCCTTGGCCTGCTGGAGGTGGTGGATGCGCACGCGGGCGGAGGACTGCCCGCCGTAGAGAACCGACTCGCTCATGTTGCCGCCCCTTCGCGGACCGTGGGCGGGGTCTCCCGCCAGCGGTTGGTGATCGGCAGCCGCCGATCACGGCCGAACGCCTTCAAGCTGATCTTCGTTCCCGGGGCCGACTGCCGGCGCTTGAACTCGGCCATGTCCACCAGCCGCAGCACCTTCGCCACCACCGCGGCATCGTGCCCGCGCTCCAGCAGTTGCGCCAGGCCGAGGTCGCGGTCGACGTAGTCGGCGATGACGGCGTCGAGCTCCTCGTAGGAGGGCAGTGAGTCGCTGTCCTGCTGCCCCGGGGCCAGCTCGGCCGACGGTGGCTTGTCGATCGAGTTCTGTGGGATCGGCTCCGTCTCGCCGCGCCGGCGGGCCTCGTCGTTGCGCCACCGGGCGAGCTCCCAGACCAGGGTCTTGGGCACGTCCTTGATCGGCGCGAACCCACCGGCCGCGTCGCCGTAGAGCGTCGAGTAGCCGACCGCCACCTCGCTCTTGTTGCTCGTCGCCAGCAACAGGTGCCCGTGCTGGTTGGACAGCCCCATCAGCAGGGTGCCGCGCACCCGAGCCTGCAGGTTCTCCCCGGCGACCCCGGTCAGCTCGACCGACTTCTCGTAGGCCTCCACCATCGGCGCGATCGGGACGACGGAGTAGTGCAGGCCGAGCCGCTTCGCGCTGTCCTCAGCGTCGCTGAGCGAGTGCTCGCTGGACCACTTCGACGGCAGTCCGACGCCGTACACCCGGTCGGGACCGAGGGCGTCGACGGCGAGGGCGGCGACCAGCGCCGAATCGATGCCGCCGGACAGCCCGAGGACGACCGACGGCATGCCGTTCTTGTCGATGAAGTCGCGCAACCCGAGCACGAGGGCCCGCCAGACCTCCTCGTGGTCACTCAGCGGCTTGACGATGGTCGACGGGCGCGGCTCGAACGGCGGCACCGGTTCGTCGGAGATCAGGCGGCGGGTCACCAGGAGCCCGCCCACCCGGCCTTGGGTGCGGTCGGCCGGCGTCGGGGCGAAGGAGAGGTCGACGGTCAGCAGGTGCTCGACGAACTGCGGAGCCCGCGCCAGCAGCTCCCCGTCGGCGGAGACGACCAGCGAATCGCCGTCGAAGACCAGTTCGTCCTGCCCGCCGATCTGGTTGCAGTACAGGATCGGCGCCTTCGACTCCGCCGCCCGGCGGCGGACCAGCGGCAGCCGCAGATCGTCCTTGGCCCGTTCGTACGGGGACGCGTTGGGCGAGCAGACGACGTCGACACCCACCTGGCCGGCGACACCGCAGGGACCCCGCTCGACCCAGAGGTCCTCGCAGACGGTCAGTGCGATGTCCACGCCGTGCAGCCGCACGATCGGCAGGTCGGTGCCGGGTACGAAGTAACGGGCTTCGTCGAAGACGCCGTAGTTGGGCAGGTGCCGCTTGTAGTAGCGGGCGACGACCTCGCCGCCGTACAGCAGGGCAGCGGCGTTGCGGGGGGCTCCGCGCCGGGGGTTGGCGTCGCCGGGACGGTCGTCGTCCGTCGGCGGCTGGTCGACCGGTGCCGGCCCGCTGCCCTCGGTGTGGGCCAGATAGCCGACCACGACGGCAACCTCGCCGAGGCCGTCGTCGGCCAGTTGGGTGGCGAGGTCGACGAGCGCGTGCTCGCTGGCGTGCGCGAAGGACTCCCGTAGGACGAGGTCCTCGGCCGGATAACCGGTCAGGGTCATCTCGGGGAACACCACGAGGTGGACGCCGTCCCCGGCGGCCTTCGCCGTCCACGTGCGCACCAGGTCGGCGTTCCCGGCAAGGTCACCGACCGCCGTGTCGACCTGGGCCAGGCCTACCCGCAACTGCACCGGCTGCTGATCGTTCACGGGTCCATCCTCGTCTCGGTCCCGCAGTGACGGCGTGGTGGGGGAGCGTAGACGGCCGTCGGCGAGCGGCCTACCGCGACGCCATGCCCGAGTGGCTGACCGTCGAGGTCTTCGATGGCGACGTCCCGGCGTCGGGGTGGCGCCGGGCGCACGAGAACGCCCTCATCGAGGCGGCGGTCATCAACGGAGCGTCCTTCTGGGACCGGCACAGCACGCGGTGGGGCGTCGTCCTGGAACTGGTCTTCGACAGCGACGAGCGGCTCGAGCGCTACCGGACGCTTCCCGTGGTCCGCGCCGCCCTCGACGCCGTCCCCGACCGCGCCCACGGACTCCTGGTCTACCGGGGGCGCGGCGGTGGGTCCGGCGCACTGGTGCCGCGACGGCCCCGGCCACGCCCCGCCGCGGGAGCCGCCGCACTGCCCGAGCCCGCGCCCGACGATCACCTCCGCCTCAGCAGCGACGGGGGCAGCCCGGCCGCGGTGCTCGCCGGGTACTGAGGTCTCACCGGCCGTTGATCACCGTGGGCCCGGCGGGTGCGACCATCCCGGTCCGCATCCGGGGGTCAGGGATCTCGGGTACCGACGGCGCAGGCGCGGCCGCCGCAGGCTCCGGGGGTGTGGCCCGTTCGAGGAAGCGCAGCAGCTCGACGGGGAAGGGCAGGACGAGCGTCGAGTTCTTCTCGGCGGCCACCTCCACGACGGTCTGCAGCAGGCGGAGCTGCAACGCCGCGGGATGGGCGGCCATGACCTCCGCCGCCTGGGCCAGCTTCTCCGACGCCTGCAGCTCACCCTCCGCGGTGATCACCCGCGACCGGCGTTCCCGCTCGGCCTCGGCCTGACGGGACATCGACCGCTTCATCGCCTCGGGCAGCGCCACGTCCTTGATGTCCACGCGGTCGATGTGCACACCCCAGTCCACGGCCGGGCTGTCGAGCATGAGCTCCAGGCCCTGGTTGAGGCGTTCCCGGTTGGAGAGCAGGTCGT
Source organism: Blastococcus sp. (assembly GCA_025965695.1). Classification (GTDB taxonomy): domain Bacteria; phylum Actinomycetota; class Actinomycetes; order Mycobacteriales; family Geodermatophilaceae; genus Blastococcus_B. The sequence goes on along the minus strand of JAOPWM010000304.1, from coordinate 7,346 downwards.
CGAGGTCGCTCTTGCCGATGATGGAACGAAGCGAGGCCTGGGCGACCTGGGCGATGGCGGCCTGGTAGTTCTGCACGTCGACGACCACCCGTACCGGATCGAAGACGCGGTAGTAGACGACCGCGTCGACCTTCACCGTCACGTTGTCGCGGGTGATGCCGTCCTGTGCGGGCACGGGCATGGTGATGACCTGCATGTTCACCTTCTGCATGCGGTCGGCCATCGGCGCGATCATGGTCAGCCCGGGACCCCGCGGCTCACCGCGCAGCTGCCCGAACCGGAGGACGACGCCCCGCTCGAACTGGGTGACCACCCGGACGCTCGCCCCGGCGAGCACGACCACCACCAGCAGCAGGATCGCCAGCACTCCGAACACCACGTCCATCTCGCCCTCCGCCATCGGCGCCGCGGGCGGACCGGTCACGATGGCCGTGGCCCCGACGTCCTGGGATGGCAGGATCAGCGTATTCCGCTGCGGCGTCCTCCGGTGGGGGCGACGTCGCGCCGAACGGTCTTTCATCAAGCATTTTTGCTTCTAGAGTGATGGCATGGACGACCGCAGTGCCCGCGTGACTGCTGTGGCAGCGCTCGCCGAGCCGACCCGCCGCCGGTTGTACGACCACGTGGCCGGGCAGGCCGGTCCGGTGAGCCGGGACGAGGCGGCGGCCGCCGTGGCGGTTCCCCGCGCGACGGCCGCCTTCCACCTCGACCGGCTGGTGGACGACGGGCTGCTGGAGGTCCACTTCGAGCGCCGCACCGGTCGGACCGGGCCGGGTGCCGGTCGGCCGTCGAAGCTCTACCGGCGGGCGGATTGCACGGTGGAGGTGTCCTTCCCCGAGCGGCACTACGACCTGGCCGGCGACCTACTGGCCGCTGCGATGACGGCCGCGGAGACCTCGGGTGAGTCGCCTCGAGCGGCCCTGTCCCGGCTCGCCTACGACCGGGGCAGGCAGCTGGGGGAGGAGGCGCCTTCCGCCGGTGGCCGCGCGGCGGCGGTGCGCGTCCTCGAGGACCACGGCTTCGAACCCCGCATCGACGACGGTGTGGTCACCCTGGCCAACTGCCCGTTCCACACCCTGGCCCGTGAACACACCGAGCTGGTCTGCGGCATGAACCTGGAGCTGGTGGGCGGCGTGCTCGACGGCGTCCCGGCGGCGGGACTGGCGCCGCGGCTCCAGCCGTCCCCGGGCCGGTGCTGCGTCCGGCTGGAGCCGACCGCGACGAGCTGACGCGTGCCGCGCGCCCGTGGGTTGACACCCGGAGCGGACGGGTCTCTACTGCCAAGCATCGTTGGTTTTAGAGGAGGCTCCCCGTGATCACCCACCTCACCCGCACTCGGACCACGGCTGCCGACCCGGCGCACCAGGCGTTCATGCTCCTGCGCACCGTGTTCACCATCGCCCCCATCGCCTTCGGGCTGGACAAGTTCGCCAACCTGCTGACCGACTGGCCGCAGTACCTCGCACCGTGGATCGACCGGATCGTGCCCGGCACCGCGCAGCAGGCGATGTACGCCGTCGGCGTCGTGGAGATCCTGGCCGGCGTCGTCGTGGCGGTCGCGCCGCGGATCGGCGGCTGGATCGTCGCCGCGTGGCTCGCCGGGATCATCGTCGACCTGCTGACGATCCCCGGGTTCTACGACGTCGCGCTCCGCGACTTCGGCCTGCTCGTCGGTGCCGTCGCCCTCGCCCGCCTGGCGGTCCGGCACACCCCGTCCGGCACCGGTGCAGGCTCGTGAGCGCTCCGGACCCGGCGTTCGCTCCGCCGGAACGGCCGGCACACCTCCGCGTCGTCCGTAACCGCAGCGACGTGGACGTGCCGGCCGCGGAGGAGGCGGTGGCCGCACTGCTCCGGGCGCTGGGCAGGGACCCGGCCGACCCGCACCTGCTCGACACCCCCCGCCGCGTCGCCGATGCGTACGCGGAACTGCTCACCCCGCCGCCGTTCGACCTCACCACGTTCCCCAACGACGAGGGCTACAACGAACTCGTCATGGCGACCGGCATCCCCGTCCAGTCGCTGTGCGAGCACCACCTGCTGCCCTTCACGGGGGTCGCCCACATCGGTTACCTGCCCGGCGAACGCATCCTGGGCCTGTCCAAGCTGGCACGTGTGCTGGACCTGTTCGCCCGCGACCTCCAGGTGCAGGAGCGGCTCACCCAGCAGGTCGCCGACTGGCTGCAGGACAACCTCGACCCCCGCGGCGTGGGCGTCGTGATCGAGGCCGAGCACCTGTGCATGTCGTTGCGCGGAGTACGCGCCCGCGGCGCCCGCACGACGACATCGGCCCTGCACGGGCTCCTACGGGAGGACGCTCGCTCCCGCCAGGAGTTCTTCGCACTGACCCGAATGCGAGGTTGACCGGGATGACCGCTCAGGAACCGTTCGTGATCGTCGGCGGGGGACTGGCCGGAGCCAAGGCAGCCGAGACCCTGCGTGCCGAGGGATTCGACGGCAGTGTCGTCGTCGTGGCGGGGGAGGAGGAGCTGCCCTACGAACGGCCACCCCTGTCGAAGGGATACCTCCTCGGGACGGCGGACCGGGAGAGCCCGCGGGTGCAGCCGCCGGACTGGTACGAGGAGCAGGACGTCGACCTGCGGACCGGCGTCCGCGTCACGCGCCTGGACCCGGTCGCCCATCGGCTGACCCTCGACACCGGCGAGGAGTTCGGCTACGCGAAGCTGCTGCTGGCCACCGGGTCGTCGGCCCGGCGGCTACTTGTCCCGGGCGGGGAACTGGACGGCGTCCGATACCTGCGCACCCTCCCCGACGCCGACCGGCTGCTGGCCGACTTCACCGGCGGCGGACGGCGGGTGGTGATCGTGGGTGCCGGGTGGATCGGCCTCGAGGTGGCCGCGGCGGCCCGTCACCACGGCAACGACGTGACGATCGTGGAGCCGCAACCCACTCCGCTGCACGCGGTGCTGGGCCCGGAGATGGGCAGGGTCTTCGCCCGGCTGCACCGTGAGCACGGCGTCGAGCTGTTCACCGACACGATCGTCCGAGAGTTCCGCGGCGCGGACGGGCGGGTGGAGTCGGTGGCCACCGACCAGCACGCCGGGCTCGCCGCTGATGTCGTCGTCGTCGGTATCGGGGCGACGCCCAACATCGAGCTCGCCGCCGCGGCCGGGCTGGAGGTCGACAACGGAGTCGTGACCGACGACGGCCTGCGGACCTCGGCCCCCGACGTGTTCGCCGCGGGTGACGTCGCGTCGTCCTTCCATCCGCTCTACGGGCGCTACGTACGCGTCGAGCACTGGGCCAACGCCCTCCACGGCGGGCCGGCCGCCGCGCGGTCGATGCTGGGGCAGGAGATCAGCTACGACCGGGTGCCGTACTTCTTCACCGACCAGTACGACCTGGGCATGGAGTACTCGGGACTGGGCGGCCCCGGCGACACCGTGGTCACCCGGGGCAACGCGGACGACGGCGCGTTCATCGCGTTCTGGATGCGCGACGGCAGGGTCGCCGCGGCCATGAACGTGAACGTCTGGGACGTCACCGAGCCGATCCAGGAGCTGATCCGGACCCGGAGGAAGGTGCCGGTCGCCTCGCTCACCGACGCGGACACGCCCTTGGCCCGGCTGGCCGCCTGATCCCTGCTGCAGTTGATCATCGGCTGCGTGGTGGGAACACGGCCGGACACGCCGACCGGCCGTGCACGCGGACGATGCTCAATACCGGCGACACGGAATGCCAACCAGCGAACACCCGTGTGCAAGTCGCCCGGAAGGGGCAGGCTTGGGACGACGTCACACCCCGGAAACGAGCGGACGCGATCATGGCGAGCATGGACCGACAGCAGGAGTTCGTCCTGCGCACCCTGGAAGAGCGCGACATCCGTTTCGTACGGCTGTGGTTCACCGACGTCTCCGGATACCTGAAGGCCGTTGCGGTGGCCCCGGCCGAGATCGAGGCGGCGTTCGCGGAGGGCATCGGGTTCGACGGCTCGGCGATCGAGGGCTTCGCCCGCGTCTACGAGTCCGACATGCTCGCCAAGCCCGACCCGGGCACCTTCCAGGTGATGCCATCAGCCAAGGGTCAGCCCAGCGACAGCGCGCGGATGTTCTGCGACATCACGCTGCCCGACGGCTCGCCTGCCTGGGCAGACCCGCGTCATGTCCTGCGCCGGGCACTGGCCAAGGCCGCCGACAAGGGGTTCACCGTCTACACCCACCCCGAGGTCGAGTTCTTCCTGCTGAAGGACCTGCCGTCCGACGGCACCCCGCCCACGCCGGCCGACACCGGCGGCTACTTCGACCTGTCCACGCACAACGTGGCGCACGACTTCCGTCGCGAGGCGGTCTTCGCGCTGGAGGCCATGGGGATCTCGGTGGAGTTCAGCCACCACGAGGTCGCGCCGGGGCAGCAGGAGATCGACCTGCGCTACGCCGACGCGCTGTCGATGGCCGACAACATCATGACGCTGCGGCACGTCGTCCGGGAGGTCGCGCTGGCCCAGGGCGTGCACGCCACGTTCATGCCGAAGCCCTTCACCGACCTGGCCGGTTCGGCGATGCACACCCACCTGTCGCTGTTCGAGGGCGACCGCAACGCCTTCCACGACGCCGCGGACCCGATGCGGCTGTCGACGACGGGCAAGCAGTTCATCGCGGGGCTGCTCACCCACGCCCGCGAGGTCACCGCCGTCACCAACCAGACGGTCAACTCCTACCGCCGCCTGCTGGCCGGCACCGAGGCGCCGACCGCCGCGACGTGGGGCCGAGCCAACCGCTCGGCCCTGGTGCGGCTGCCGTCGTACAAGCCGGGCAAGGCGCAGTCGGCTCGCATCGAGGTGCGCTCGCCGGACTCCGCGTGCAATCCCTACCTGACCTTCGCCGTCCTGCTGGCCGCCGGCCTGCGGGGCATCGAGAAGGGCTACGAGCTTCCGCCGGAGGCCGAGGACGACGTCTGGTCGCTCACCGACACCGAGCGGCGCGCGGCGGGCTACGAGGACCTCCCGGTCTCCCTGGGGGAGGCGCTCACCGCCATGCAGAACAGCGAACTGGTCGCCGAGACCCTGGGCGAGCACGTGTTCGAGCACTTCCTGCGCAACAAGTGGGAGGAGTTCAACTCCTACCGGCAGAACGTCACCCCGTTCGAGCTGCGCCGCTACCTGCCCGGCCTCTGACGCCCTCTCCGGACTTTCGGCGCCGAAAGTCCGCTGGTCTTGCCGGACTTTCGGCGCGGAAAGTCCGCTGGGGCGGTCGGGCAGGGGAGTGACCGCGACGGGAACTAACCTCGACGTCGTGGCCCGCCTGCTTGTCGTCGTCCCCAGTGAGTCCGATCCCCCTGCCCGCCTCGGCGACTGGCTGCGGGCGGCCGGGCTGGACCTCGACGAGCGGCACATCCGCGCCGGCGACGGCCTGCCGGAGACCCTCGACGGCTACGACGGGCTGGTCGTCCTGGGCGGTCCGCAGTCGGCGACGGACTCGGCGGAGAACAGCCCGGAGCTGGTCGGGGTCCGGGCTCTCCTGCACCAGGCGCTGAGCGCCGACCTGCCGACGCTGGCGATCTGCCTCGGCGCCCAATTGCTCGCCGAGGTGGGTGGCGGCCGGGTGCGAACCGGCCTGGACGGCCCGGAGGTCGGCGCGACCCTCGTCGCCAAGCGGGACGCCGCCGACTCCGACCCGGTGTTCGGCCCGGTGCCGCTCTCCCCCGACGTCCTCCAGTGGCACCACGACGAGATCTCCGAGCTGCCCACGGGCGCGGCGCTGCTGGCGAGCAACCCGCACTACCCGCACCAGGCCTACCGCGTCGGCCGGCACGTCTACGGCCTGCAGTTCCACATCGAGACGACGCCGGAGATCGTGCGGGCCTGGGCCGAGTCCGACCCGGTCGGCGTCGCGGCGAGTCCGCACGACCTGGAGACGATCTGCGCCCGGGCGACCGCCGCACAGCCGGACATCGAAGAGGTCTGGGCACCGTTCGCCGCCCGGTTCGCCGACCTGGTCAGCGCCCGCGCCCGCCAGGCCGCCTGAGGGCATGAGCAGCGCAGCGGCGGAGATCCCGCGCCGGGCGACCGTGCGGCTGGTCCGGTTCGGGTTCGAGGACGGCGAGCGGGCTGCGGCCCTGCTGTCCGATCCCGCGCTCGGGCTGTGGGACCTGGAGCGCAACGAGCCCGCCGACCCCGAGGCCGGCCCGGTCGTGGCCGCGCTCGCGCGGTCGGGTGATCCCGATCTGGCGCTGCGCTCGCTGCACCGGCTGGTCGAGGCCCTCGACCACGAGGACCACTCGGGCGCCGAGGCCGCGGCCCTGCTGGCCCACCTACGCGGCCCGGGCCTGCTGCGCTCCCGGCTGCTGGCCGTGCTCGGCGCCAGCTCCGGGCTGGCCGACCACCTCGCCGCCCACCCCGGCGACTGGACCGTGCTCGAGGAGGGGGACGACGGCAGCTTCCGCGGCTCGACGGGTCCGTCGGCGCAGGAACTGCAGCGGCAGATGCTGGCCGCCGTCGGCGCCGATCCCGACGACCCCCCGTGGGGGGTGCGGCTGGGAAAGGGCGCGCCCGACGCCTCCCCGAAGCGGATCGCCGCGCTTCGGCTCGCCTACCGCCGCGCGATCCTCTCCCTGGCCGGGCGCGACCTGGGGGAGGGCCTGCCGGCTGAGGAGGCCGCCGCCGAACTCGCCGACATCGCCGCCGCAGTGCTCACGGGCGGGTTGGCACTCGCCGTCGCCGAGCAGCCGGCGTCGGCCGCGGCCTGCCGGCTCGCGGTCATCGCGCTGGGCAAGACCGGCGGGCGCGAGCTCAACTACGTCAGCGACGTCGATGTCATCTTCGTCGCCGAGCCGGTGGACCCCAGCGATTCCGAGAGCGCGGCACTGACCAGCGCGACCCGGGTGGCTGCGGCGCTCATGCGGATCTGCCGCGAAGCCGCGTGGGAGGTCGACGCCGCGCTGCGCCCGGAGGGCAAGGCCGGTGCCCTCGTGCGCACCCTCGCCGGGCACCAGGCCTACTACGAGCAGTGGGCCAGCACCTGGGAGTTCCAGGCCCTGCTGTAGATGCGGCCGGTGGCCGGTGACCCGGCGCTGGGCCGGGAGTACGTCGATGCCCTGTGGCCGCTGGTGTGGAAGGCCGGTGACCGGCCCGGCTTCGTCGCCGAGATCCAGGCGATGCGCCGCCGGGTGGAGCAGAACATCCCGGCCGCCCAGGCCGACCGTGAGCTGAAGCTGGGGCGCGGCGGGCTGCGCGACGTCGAGGTCAGCGTGCAGCTGCTGCAGTTGGTGCACGGTCGCGCCGACGTCTCGCTGCGGGTGGGCGGCACCATCCCGGCACTGACCGTGCTGGGCGCCGGCGGGTACATCGGCCGGGACGACGCCTCGACGCTGGTCGCCTCCTACCGGTTCCT
>JAOPWM010000274.1 GCA_025965695.1 Blastococcus sp. | reverse complement strand
CGCCTCGGGGTGAACAGCGACAGCGTCATCCACATGGCCTCGACGTACGCCCACCTGACCGGCTTCCTCTACGGCGTGCGGCTGCCCACGCAGGTCGGCGGCGCCACCGCCGTCTACCAGGACGTATGGGACGCCGGCCGCTTCGTCGACCTCGTCGAGAAGTACGGCATCAGCTACACGTCGGCTGCGACCCCGTTCCTGCACGACACCCTCAGCGCGCCGGGTCTGGCCGACCGGGACCTGTCCTCGTTGCGGCTCTTCTGCTGCATGGGTGCGCCCATCCCGCGGGCCATCGTGCGGGAAGCGAAGGCGAAGCTGCCGGGCCTCACGGTCCTCGGCGGGTGGGGGCAGAGCGAGAACGCGCTGGTGACCCTCGGGATCCCCGGGGACCCGGAGGAGAAGATCGTCGAGCGCGACGGCTATCCGTGGCCGGGCATGGAGATCCGCACCGTGGACTTCGATGGCAATGTGCAGCCGGCCGGCGGCGAGGGGAAGCTCCAGGTGCGCGGGCCCTTCCTGTTCGTCGGCTACGCCGAGCGGCTGGAGATGACCCAGGCGAGTTTCGACGGGGACTGGTTCGACACCGGTGACCTCGCCGTCATCGACGAGGACGGCTACCTCAACATCACCGGCCGCACGAAGGACGTGATCATCCGCGGCGGAGAGAACATCCCGGTCGCCTACATCGAGAACGTCCTCTACGAGCACCCCAAGCTCGCGGGCGTCGCCGTGGTGGGCGTCCCTGACCCGCGGCTGCAGGAGCGGGCCTGTGCCGTGGTCACCCTCGAGCCGGGGGCCGACGGCTTCACGATGGAGGAGATGAAGGCATTCCTCGACGAGAAGCGGGTGGCCCGGCAGTACTGGCCGGAGAGCCTCGAGGTGGTCGGCGAACTCCCGCGGACGGCCAGCGGGAAGATCCAGAAGTTCCAGCTCCGCGCGCGACTGCAGGCACAGCGATGAGCGCCCCGGCCGTGGTCGTCCGGACCGCCGCGCGGGTCGCGGTCGTCACCATCGACCGGCCCGCTGTCCGCAACGCCCTGAGCGCCCGGGTCGTGGCGGAACTCGACGCGGCCCTGACCGCGCTGCGGGACGACGACGCGGTCGGGGTCGTCGTGTTCACCGGCGCCGGTGACCGGGCGTTCATTGCCGGTGCCGACATCGGCGAGCTGAAGGACTACACGCCGCGGACGGCGCTGGAGTCGGACATGCAGCGGCTGTTCGACCGGATCGAGGAGTTCCCGAAGCCGACCATCGCCGCGGTCAACGGCGTCGCCCTCGGTGGCGGCTGTGAGCTGGCGATGGCCTGCGACATCCGGGTCGCCGCCGAGTCCGCCCGGTTCGCGCTGCCCGAGACGAACCTGGCGGTGCTGCCCGGCGCCGGAGGGACCCAGCGGCTCGCGCGGCTGGTCGGCACCGGCCGCGCCATCGAGCTGATCCTCACCGGCCGCCTCGCTGACGCCCAGGAGGCGCTCGCGATCGGGCTGGTGACGTCGGTGGTCCCGGACGACCGGCTGATGGAGGAGGTGCACCGGCTCACCGACCAGATCCTGGCCAAGGGACCGCTCGCAGTCCGCCTGGCCAAGTTGGTCGTCCGGGCCGGGATGGACGCCGACCAGCGCACCGGCCAGGTCGTCGAGCGGCTCGCCCAGGCGCTGCTCTACACCACCGACGACAAGCGTGAGGGCGCCGAGGCTTTCCTCGGCAAGCGGGCCCCGGAGTTCACCGGCACCTGATCGCGGGTGCCGGCGGCGCTCAGAGCTGGGCGGCGACCAGCGTCTCGAGGGTCAGCTCGGGGTTGTTCTCCTTGAACACCCGCAGGCCCCACTTGTCGCTGAACACCGCGATCAGCTCACCGTTGGTGCGCTGAAGCACCTCGGCGCCACGGGCGGTCGCGACCTTCGGTGCCGAGGCCTCGTCGGTGCGCAGGGCCAGGGTGTACGGGAGCCGCTCGAGGTCGATCGGGGCATTGAACTCGTGCTCCATGCGATGGACGGCGACCTCGAACTGCATCGGTCCCACCACCGCCAGTACCGGTGCCTGCTCGCCGCGGCGGTCGGAGCGCAACACCTGGACCACGCCCTCGGAGTCCAGCTGCTCGATCCCGCGGCGGAACTGCTTGTGCTTGGCGGTGTCCCGGCCGCGGCAGACCGCGAAGTGCTCCGGAGCGAAGGTGGTCAGCGGCGGGAAGGTCACCGGCCGCTCCGCGTAGAGCGTGTCCCCGACGCCGAGCGCGGCCGCGTTCACCAGCCCGACGACGTCCCCGGGGTAGGCGCGGTCGATGCTCTCCCGCTCCCGGCCGAACACGTGCTGGGCGTACTTGGTGGCGAACGGGCGACCGGTGCGCGCGTGGGTGACGACCATGCCGCGCTCGAAGACCCCCGAGCAGATGCGGATGAACGCCAGCCGGTCGCGGTGCGCGGTGTCCATGCCGGCCTGCACCTTGAACACGAAGGCGCTGAACGGATCGGTCAGGGCCCGCGGGGCGCCGTCGACGTCGAGCTGTCCCGAGGGCGCGGGGGCGAGGCCGACGAGCGTGTCGAGCAGGGCGCCGACCCCGAAGTTGGAGACCGCCGAGGCGAACAGCACCGGCGTCGTCACGCCGCCGAGGAACAGCGATTCGTCGTGCACGCCGCCGGTCTCCGACAGCAGCGCGACCTCCTCGACGGCCTGCCGCCAGGCATCGCCCTCACGGGCCGCTGCGGCATCGGAGGTCAGGGTCTCCTCCGGCGCGATCGTGGCCCCGCCGGCGGTCCGGGTGAACCGCCGGTAGGTGCCGTCGTTGCGGTCCAGGACGCCGCGGAAGTCGCCGGCGATCCCGACCGGCCAGGTCAGCGGTGTCGGCGTCAGGCCGGTGCGGTCCTGGATCTCGTCCATGAGCTCCAGGGCGTCCTTGCCCGGGCGGTCCCACTTGTTGACGACGGTCAGCACCGGGATGCCGCGGTGCCGGCAGACCGCGAAGAGCTTCATCGTCTGGGCCTCGAGGCCCTTGGCGGCGTCGATCAGCATCACCGCGGCGTCGACGGCGGTGAGGACGCGGTACGTGTCCTCGGAGAAGTCGGCGTGCCCCGGGGTGTCCAGCAGGTTGATCACCGCCTTTTCCTCACCCCGGCCGTACTCGAACTGCAGCGCCGCCGAGGTGATCGAGATGCCGCGGTCGCGCTCCATGTCCATCCAGTCGGACACGGTGCCGCGGCGGCCGGCCTTGCCGTGCACGGCGCCGGCCTGGCCGATCACACGGGCGTGCAGGGCCAGTGCCTCGGTCAGCGTGGACTTGCCGGCGTCGGGGTGGCTGATGACGGCGAACGTGCGCCGCCGGGCAGCCTGCCGGACGACGTCCCGGGGGACGCTGCCGGCCGCCGTCTGCTCGTCGAGGGCGCTCACCGGTGCGCTACCGGGGCAGCACGGAACCGACGGTGAGGGGAGGGGAGCACGACTTCACAGTATCCGCGCCGCGGCGGGGCCCGGGCCAGGCGGACGGGTGCGTGCTCGGTCACGCCCTCGGGTCAGACCTCCTCGACCTCGAAGATGCGGGTCGGCGTCACGAACTCCTCCTGCGCGGCGACGAGCAGGATCTCCCGGGACCCGGCGTCCTCCGTGCGCTGCAGCAGGCCGAAAACCGACGCCGCGGCCCGGCCGAGAGCCTCGGCGGCCGAGCGGGTCTCCAGCCAGTGCGCGAGGAGCAGCGCCGCGATGGCGTCTCCGGCGCCGTTCACCGACACGTCCAGCCGCGGGGTGCGCACCCGGAAGTGCCGGCCACCCTCTGACGCCAGCAGGTCCACGCACTCGTCCGGGGTGTCGTCGGTGACCAGCGACGTGGTCAGCACCACCCGCGGGCCGAGCGAATGCACGGCCGCGACGGCGTCCTTCACCGCGTCGAGCGAGGTCGTCGTCGTCCCGGAGAGGAGGTCGAGCTCGAAGTGGTTCGGCGTGACGAGGTCGGCGGCCGGCACCGCGACGTCCCGCATGAACTCCTCGATGCCGGGGCGGACGAACACCCCTCGGCCGACGTCGCCGATGACCGGGTCGCAGCAGTACACGGCGTCGGGGTTGGCAGCCCGCACCTTTCCGACGGTGCCGACGACGGCGTGCCCGATGTCGGCCGAGCCGAGGTAGCCCGACAGCACGGCGTCGCAGCGGTCGAGAACCCCTCGGTCGGCGATGCCCTGGATGACCTCTTCGACCGCCTGCCCGTCGAACACCCGGCCGGTCCACTCGCCGTAACCGGTGTGGTTGGAGAACTGCACCGTGTGCACCGGCCAGACCTCGATGCCGAGGCGCTGGAGCGGGAAGACCGCGGAGGAGTTGCCGACGTGCCCATAGGCGACGTGGGACTGGATCGAGAGAACGTTCACCACGGGCACAGACGGTCGCACACGCCGCCGGTCAGCTCTCCAGGACCGTCACCTCGAGGTCGCGCAGGCGGTCGGGGTCGGCGACCAGATCGATGGCGACCACGCTCCCGTCGGTGATCGTGAAGGCGAACACGACGAGCCGAGCAGGCGGGTGGCCACGGCACCCTGCTCGGCGCGCCGCACACCGACCAGCCCTACTACGTCGGCGGCGGCAAGCTGATCGCCACGGTGGCCGACGCGGACGGGAACCCCGTCGGGCTGATGCAGTCGCCCTGATCAGGCTCGGTGACGCCCCGGTGACGGCCGGCTCGCTAGACCTCGGGCGCGAGGCCGGCCGGCCTCGGGTGATCCGCTGCCCCGGCGCAGCACGACCCACGAGGCGATACCGATGACGACGCTGGCCACCTACGTCGAGATGCCCACGCCGCGCCGGGCCATGGACGGCGCCGACGAATCCCTGCCCGCCGACCTGACCGTCGCGTTCGGGGCGGCCGAGGCGCCGGTCGCGGGATCCGTCCTGCTACGCGACTTCCTCGCGACAGCGGGGACGCTCACGCACGCCGAGCGGTTGCTCATCGTCGAGCAGGCGCTGTTGCTGCTCGAGGGCAACTACGTCCACGTGTCGCTGAAGTCGGCGATGCACGCGGTCAACCCGGTCCAGCGACTGCGCCTGCTGCGCGCCCGGCTGCTGCGCCAGACCACCGAGACCATGGACCCCGAGCGGATCTTCCACATGGAGGTGTCCGGGATCTTCCATTCGGTCCGCGACCTGCACACCAACTATCTGCTGCCCGCACCGTTCGCCGGGATGATCGCCTACCTGCCCTTCCAGGTGGAGCGCTTCGTGGACGGGGCGGACGAGAAGTACATCGTCACCCGGATCGCCAGGGGCATGCCGGCACCGCCGTTCGGCGTCGGCGTCGAGATCACCCACTGGAACGGCATGCCGATCACGCGGGCAGTAGCGGTCAACGCAGACCGCTTCGCCGGCAGCAACATGGCGGCCCGGCTGGCCCGCGGGGTCGACTCCCTGACCATCCGCTCGCTGCGCCTGCACCTGCCCCCGGACGAGGAGTGGGTGACGGTCACCTACCTCGACGGCCTCGGGGTGCGCCGGGAGCTGCGCGAGCCGTGGCTCGTGGCTCCGAACGCCCCGACGCTGACCGACACCCAGACCATCAGCACGGCCGCCGCATCGATGGGGCTGGATCTGCACGCCGACGAGACAGGGCGCGCCCGCGCGCTGCTCTACGCCCCTGAGGCCGTGGAGCAGACCTTCGGGAACATGGCGGTCGAGCTCTCCGCGGAGCCGGCCGCCGCCGGCGCCGACGTGCCGTCGACGATGCCCCTGGTCTTCCGGGCCCGCAGCGTCGTGACGGTCTCGGGCACCTTCGGCCACCTCCGGATCTTCACCTTCGGCGTCCAGGACCCCGCCGCCTTCGTGGCCGAGTTCGTCCGTCTGGTGGAGCTGCTGCCGCAGGAGGGCCTGATTCTCGACGTGCGGGGCAACGGCGGCGGTCACATCTTCGCCAGCGAATTCACCCTGCAGACCATGACGCCGTGGCGGATCACCCCGGAGCCGGTGCAGTTCAGTTGCACGCCGCTGAACCTGGAGATCTGCCGGCGCCACAAGGACAACCCGACCCACCAGATCGACCTCGGGCCGTGGTTCCCGTCGATGGACCAGGCGGTCGAGACCGGGGCCATCTACTCGTCGGCGTTCCCGATCACCCCGGAGGACGGCGCCAACGCCATCGGCCAGCGCTACTTCGGGCCCGTCGTCCTCGTCACCGACGCCCGGTGCTACTCGGCGACCGACATCTTCGCCGCGGGCTTCCAGGACCACGCGATCGGCCCGGTGCTCGGGGTGGCCGACAACACCGGTGCCGGCGGTGCCAACGTCTGGACCCACGGGCTGCTCAAGGCGCTACGGGACCTGCCGCCGGACGCCGAGACCCCGTACGCCGCGCTGCCCAAGCAGGCCGACATGCGGGTGGCGATCCGCCGCACGCTACGGGTGGGCAAGCTCGCGGGCACCCCGGTCGAGGACCTCGGCGTCCGGTCCGACGTCCGGCACGAGATGACCCGCCGCGACGTGCTGGAGAACAACGTCGACCTGCTCGACGTCGCGGGTGCCCTGCTGGCCGCCCGGCCGGTCCGGCGGCTGCGGCTGACCCCGTCGCTGGCCGCCGACGGCACCCTCACCCTCCAGCTCGGGACCGCCGGGATGGACCGGGTCGACGTCTACGTGGACGGACGGCCGCGCGGGAGCAGCGACGTGACCGAGGGGGACGCGACGCTGACCTTCGCGGGGGCAAGCGCCGCGACGACGGTCCAGGTGCAGGGCTTCGCCGCCGGCGGGCTCGTGGCCGCGCGGACCGAGCCGCTCTGACCGTCGGACGGCCGGGGGGTCGACCGGCCCGCGGGTCCCCGGACGCCGTGATGGCCGGGCTCGTCGAGCTCTGCTCGCGGATCGTCAGCGCGTCCCCGGCACCGCCCAGGAAGAGGACTGGGCCAGCGCGCTGATCGAGGCCGCGCCGAGGGCATCCACCTCGCCGGCGAGCCGGCGCAGCGGGACCGGGTTCCGCGCGCGCAGGAGTGCGGCCAGCCGGCCGGTGACCAGCGCGACCCGAGTCGTCCCGGGCAGCTCCGGGTCGTCCGCCGGGGCGGTGAACCCCCACGGCTCGCCCACCTCGTCGCAGAGAGCCGGTAGCCGGCGCAGCAGGTCCGCGCAGCCGGCAGCCAGCCGCCACCAGCGTCCGGCGTCCACCCCGGCGCTCCCGGGCGTCGCCGCCGACCAGCGCAGGAGGTGGACGACCTCGTGCCACACCACATCGGAGACCACGCAGGTCACCGCCGAGCAGCCCGGGGGGCGCCGGGCGAGCACGAGCCCGTGCGCGCCCTCCGGGTCGAAGAGCCGCTGCCGCAGGTCGTCGTCCATGCGTCCACGGTGCTCCCGGCGCCCGGCAGGGGGCTGAACGGCAGCTGTGTGTCCGGTGTCGACGGGGCGTCGTCTTGAATCGGGGTCGTGATCAGGGACGCGGCGGAAGCCGACGCCGGGCGCTGCGCGGTGATCTACGCGCCCTACGTGCGCGACACCGCGATCTCCTTCGAGACCGAGCCGCCCCCGGCCGAGGAGATGGCCCGGCGGATCGCCCGCGGGCACCGCACCGCCCTCGCCGGAATCGCGCTGCCGTACGAGGCGAGCACAGGACTGCACCGCGCGCTGGGCTTCGAGCCGGTCGGCACCTACCGGCGGGTGGGCTGGAAGCACGGCCGGTGGCACGACGTCGCGTGGTACCAGCGTGCGCTCGGCGACGACGACGGTCCGCCCGAACCGCTGCGGTGACCGGGTACGCAGCCGGACGAGGCCACCCCTCCGTCGGGCGACGCCGTCCGGCTGCGAGTCAGGGAGTGCCGGTCGTCGGCAGGCCGGCGGCGGCCCAGGCATGGAAGCCGCCGATCACGTCCGTGGCGCGGTGCAGCCCGAGGGACAGCAGCGCGTCGGCGGCCAGGCTGGACGTGTACCCCTCCGAGCACAGCACGATCACGTCGACGTCGTAGCCGGTCGCCTGCGGCAGGCGGGCGTCGCTGGCGGGGTCGAAGCGCCACTCCAGGACGTTGCGCTCGACGACCAACGACCCGGGTACCTCGCCCTCCCGGAGCCGCTGGGCGGCGGGGCGGATGTCGACGAGGAGCGCGCCGTCGGCGATGCGGGCGGCGGCCTCGCGCGGGGTCACTCGCACGATCCGGGCCCGGGCCTGGGCCAGCAGGTCGTCGATCGTGCGGGCGCCGCGTGGCCGGGCGGGGGCCGGGGCGCTCACCAGTCCACCCCCGCACGCTCGGTGCCGGTACGGACGAGGGCTGCACCGTCGACCCGGTAGGTGTTCATCCAGGCCAGCCCCGGCGTGTAGACGTGCACGCTGACGGCCGGCTCGGCCCGCGTGTTGGTCACCTGGTGCACGTAGTGCGCGCCGAAGTGCCGCACCCGGCCGGTGGCGAGGTCGGCGGTGGACTCCTGGACGCCGGTGCGCCCGGCGGTGGCGACCCGCTCGGTGAGCGTGCCGCGCACCACGGTGAAGGCGCCGGCCGACGTGCCGTGGTCGTGCAGCGGCGTGCCCTGGTCGGGCAGCCAGGAGAGCAGCCAGACCTGCGCGCCGGCGAGGTCGTCGTGCAGGTCCGGGTCGAGCACCGCGGCGGCATCGGCGGCGGGCAGCAGGTACGTCCACCGGTCGGCCGGCCGGTACTGCACGAGATCGAGCCAGTGCGGGGCTGCCGCGGCGAGGGCCGCGGCCAGTCCGGCGGCGCCGGTGCGACGGACGGTGGCGTCGGAGGAGGACAAGAGGGTGCTGGTCATGGGCGTTCCCGGGTGTGCGGCGCGTCCGGCAGGCCCCTGGAGCGAGGGCTCGGAAGAAGAAGCAGCGCGGACGCGGAAGGAGAGATGGCGGCGAGGTCGGTCAGCGCCCCGGACAGAGCGCGCTGGCGACCCGTCCGAGGTCGACAGCGGCCCGGCGGTAGAGCTCGGACGCGGCAGCCATGGCCCGATGTGACCAGGAGAGCCATATCCGTGTCAAGTCGATCAGATTGGTAGGGTTTCGTGTCGCGGGCGGTCAGATCGCCCGCGGGAACCGCGGACCACACGGGGACGGCGCTGACCGAGGGGGTGGGTGAGAGTGCTGCAGCAGCCCCGGCCCGACCTCGAGCGGTTCTGGCCCGGCCGCCGGCTCGACGCCTTCGACGGGCTCTGTCCGAAGGCCGCTCCGTCGTCCGCTCCCGAGTAGTCCGCCCACCCCGCGACCGGGGTGCGGCGTCAGGGAGGGACCAGCGGCGGTGCGGCCCGCAGGACCGTCCGTCCACCCCACCCGTCGCGCCCAGGAGTTCACCCGTGTCCGTCACCGACGAACTGCTCGCCAACAACGCCCGCTACGCCGAGTCCTTCACCGGCCCCCTCCCGCTGCCGCCGTCCCGGAACATCGCCGTCCTGGCCTGCATGGACGCGCGCCTCGACGTCTATCGCGCCCTCGGTCTCGCCGAGGGGGAGTCGCACGTGATCCGCAATGCCGGGGGCGTCGTCACCGACGACGCGATCCGGTCCCTCGCCATCAGCCAGCGGCTGCTGGGCACCAAGGAGATCATGCTCATCCACCACACCGGCTGCGGCATGCTCACCTTCACCGACGAGGAGTTCCGCTCCTCGATCGAGCAGGAGGTCGGGAGCCGGCCGACCTGGCACTCCGAGGCGTTCCCCGAGGTCGAGGCCGATGTGAAGGCCTCGCTGCAGCGGATCCGGGACAGTGCCTTCATCCCGGACAGGAGCAGCGTCCGAGGTTTCGTGTTCGACGTCGCCACCGGCCGGCTCACCGAGGTGCGGTGAGCGCCGGCGGCCTTCCGGCTCAGTCCGGGAGGCCGCCGCGCGCGACCAACTGGGCGACGATGACGTTGCGCTGGATCTCGTTCGTGCCCTCGCCGACGATCATCAGCGGCGCGTCCCGGAAGTAGCGCTCGACGTCGAACTCCGTGGAGTAGCCGTAGCCGCCGTGCACCCGCACCGCGTCGAGGGCGATCTGCATGGCCGTCTCGGAGGCGAACAGCTTGGCCATGCCGGCCTCCAGGTCGGCACGCTCCCCGCGGTCGACCCGCTCAGCGGCGAGCAGGACCAGCTGACGGGCGGCGGTGAGCCGGGTCGCCATGTCGGCCAGGTAGTTGCCCACCGACTGGTGCTGCCAGATCGGCTTGCCGAAGGTCTCCCGCTCCTGGGCGTAGCGGAGCGCATCCTCGAACGCGGCCCGGCCGACGCCGACGGCCCGGCTCGCGACCTGGATCCGCCCGAGCTCGAGGCCGCGCATCATCTGCCCGAAGCCCCGGCCGGGCTCACCCCCGAGGACGGCGTCGCGCGGCGCCCGGTAGCCGTCGAGGACGACCTCGCAGCTCTCGACGCCCTTGTAGCCGAGCTTGGGGAGGTCCCGCTCGACGGTGAGGCCCGGCCCCTTCTCGGCGAGCAGGATGCTCATGCCCCGGTGCGGCGGGTCCGCCCGCGGATCGGTCTTGCACAGCAGCGCGATCAGCCCCGCCCGGCGTGCGTTCGTGATCCAGGTCTTCGACCCGTCGACCACCCACTCGTCGCCGTCGGCCCGCGCGGTCGTGCGCATCGCCTGCAGGTCGGAGCCACCGCCGGGCTCGGTGAGCGCCATCGTGGCGCGGAGCTCGCCGGTGGCCAGCCGGGGCAGGTACCGCTCGCGCTGTGCGTGCGTGCCGTAGGTCGCGATGAGCGAGCAGACGACGCTGTGGCCGCCCATCGAGCCGGCCAGGCTCATCCATCCCCGGGCGAGCTCCTCGGTGACGAGGGCGAAGCAGGCCGTGGAGACCTGCACCTCACCGTAGGGCGGAGGCACGACCAGGCCGAAGACCCCGAGCTGCTTCATCTGCTCGATGAGCGCTTCGGGATAGGCGTTCGCGTGCTCGAGCTCGCGGACGACCGGCCGGACCTCGTTGTCCACGAAGTCGCGGACCAGCCGGACGATCGCGCGTTCCTCGACGGACAGCTGGGCCGTCATCGGGCCTCCTCGCGGGGGGTTTGCAGCGGAGTGATGGGGCGGTCGGCCCACCACGGGAAGAAGTCGGGCATGTCGGCGGACACGCGGTCGGGGAAGCGGGCGGGGCGCTTCTCCAGGAAGGAGCTGACGCCCTCGCGGGCGTCTCCCGAGATGCCGCGCGCCTGGACGGCCCGGGAGTCCAGTTGGTGGGCCGCCATGGGGAGTTCGCGCCGAGCATCCGCCACATCATCTGCCGCGTCAGGGCGACCGACACCGGCGCGGTGTTGTCCGCGATCTCTCGCGCCGGCGCATGGGCCGCGGAGAGCAGGTCCTCCGGCTCGTGCAGGGACCGGACCAGCCCGGCGGCGAGCGCCTCGTCGGGGCCGAACACCCGGCCGGTCGCGGCCCACTCCGTCGCCCGGCTGATGCCCACCAGTCGCGGCAGGAACCAGGTCCAGGCGGCCTCGGGCACGATCCCGCGCCGGGCGAAGACGAGACCGAACTTCGCCGCGGTGGAGGCCAGCCGCACGTCGGTCGGCAGTGTCATGGTCACGCCGATGCCGACGGCCGGGCCGTTGACGGCGGCGATGACGGGCTTGCGGGAAGCGAAGATCCGCATCGACACCCGGCCGCCCTTGTCGCGATGGGCCGCCCCCTCCGGGTAGTCGAACGCGGCGCCGCCGGCGCCGAGGTCCGCACCGGCGCAGAAGCCGCGGGCTGCACCGATGAGCCCCACCACGCGGACGTCGTCGTCGGCGTCGGCGCGGTCGAAAGCCTCACCAGTTCGTCGGCCATCGTCTCGGTGAACGCGTTGAGCCGTTCGGGCCGGTGCAGGGTGATCGTGAGCACCGAGTCGCGCACCTCGTATCGGATCTGCTCGAAGTCCGACGGAGCGGGGTCCATGCGCACGTCCTCCCGGGGCGGCCGACCGAGTCGATCGAGTTGACAATCAAAGAGTAGCCTGATTACGTCACGGGGAGCGACCCGCCTCCACCGTGCGGGTGCCGCGCGACCCGAGGAGCCTGCCATGGCGTCGTCCGCGCCCCCCGTCCCGGCCGAAGGGCCCGTGGACGTCGGCCGGCTCATCGTCGGTGTGCTCGGCGGCACCGGGCCGCAGGGCCGTGGTCTTGCAGTGCGGCTTGCCGCGGCGGGACAGCCCGTGCTGTTGGGTTCCCGGGACGCCGACCGTGCCGCCGAGGTCGCTGGCGAGATCGCCGAACGCGCCGCCGGTGCCGCCGCACCCGGGCTTGAGGTGTCGGTTCAGGGCGGGTCCAACGTCGACGTCGCCGGTGCCGCGGACCTGGTGATCGTCGCCGTCCCGTTCGCCGGGCACGCCGCCACGCTGGCCGAGCTGGCCACCCCGCTCGCGGGGAAGGTCGTCGTCGACTGCGTCGTCCCGATGGGCTTCGACGAACTCGGCGCCTACGTCCTCGACGTCGAGGAGGGCAGCGTGACCCAGCAGGCCGCCGCGCT
>JAOPWM010000266.1 GCA_025965695.1 Blastococcus sp. | reverse complement strand
GCACGGAGACCACCGCCACGGTGCTCAGCACCGCTGCCTCGGCGGTGCTCCTGATCGGGACGACCTGGCTGCTGGTAGCGCCCGTCGCGCGGCGCCACGGCTGGACCCCGTGGTTCTCGGTGGCCGTCTCGGTGCCGCTGGTCTTCGCCCTGGAGCCGGTCCGGGAGACCTTCGGCTGGGGCCAGGTGAACCTATGGGTGGTGGCCTTCGTCCTCGCCGATGTCGTCGCGCTGCAGCGCGGCTGGGCGTGGGCCGGCGTGGGCATGGGACTGGCGGCCGCGATCAAGGTCACGCCCGGACTGCTTCTCGTCTACCTGCTGCTGACACGCCGGTGGCGGAACGCCGCGGTCGCGGTGGGCACCTTCCTGGCCGCGACGCTGCTCGCCGTGGCACCGGACCCCCGGTCCTCCGTGCAGTTCTGGACCGACACGCTGTGGCAGACCGGCCGGGTGGGGCGCGTGGACCGGACCTCGAACCAGTCGCTGCTCGGGCTGCTCGCGCGGCTCGCCGATCCGCGGAGTCCCGATCGCCGTCTCTGGCTCGTCGTCGCCGGCGCCGTCCTCGTGCTGGCCCTGTGGCGGGCCGTGCAGGCGTTCCAGCGGGGTGACGAGCTCGTCGGCGTCACGATCACCGGGCTGGCCACCTGTCTGATCAGCCCCATCTCGTGGACTCACCACCTCTACTGGATGGTGCCCGCCGCCGTCGTGCTCGTCGACGTCGCTGCCGGTACGCCAGTGCACGCCTCCGGGCTTCCGTGGCTCCGCACTCATCCCCGTGCCGTGGCGCGCGGTGCCGGGCTGGCGGCGCTGGCCGTCGTGGCGGCGTTCCTCCTCTCCGTGATCTGGTTCTTCGAGCACGTGCCGGGGGCGCACGGCAGCGGCGGGGTTCTCGGGATCCTGGGGGAGAACGCGTACGTGGTGATCCTGGTGGCGCTGGTGGCACTCCTCCCGGCGCGCTCGCTGCCGGCCGATCCGCAGTCGCGACTCAGCCCGGCGGCACCTTCCGCAGCGCGAACGACAGCGCCACCTCGACCTGGCGGATCGTCTCCTCGATGACCAGCGAGCCGTGGCCGGCGTCGAACCGGTAGACCTCGTGCTCCTTGCCCTGCTCGTCCAGCTCGCCGAGGTAGTTGTCGATCTGCCGGATGGGGCAGCGCGGGTCGTTGGCGCCCGCCACGACGAGCACCGGTGCGGCCACCGCGTCGACGTAGGTGATCGGCGAGGACCGCACGTAGACGTCGCGCACCTCGTCCGGTGAGCCGCCGAACAGCGCCCGGTCGTAGGCCCGCAGGCCCTCCATCTCGTCCTCGTACGCGGCGAGGTAGTCCGCCACCGGCACCTCCGCGATACCTGCCGCCCAGCGCTCGGGCTGGGTGCCCAGGCCCAGCAGGGTGAGGAACCCGCCCCATGAGCCCCCCGACAGCAGCGCGCGCCGGTGATCGACGATGCCCTCGGCCACGAGCGCGTCGTAGACCGCGCCGACGTCCTCGAGCTCGGTCAGACCGGGGCGGCCGGTGAGCGCGTCCCGCCAGGCGCTGCCGTAGCCGGTGGAGCCGCGGTAGTTCACGTGCACGACGGCGTATCCAGCGTCCACGTAGGCCGCCCGGCGCGCCCGGTAGGAGTCGTCGTCGGCAGCCTCGGGGCCGCCGTGGACGAGGAATGCGGTCGCGTACGGACCCGGCCCCTCGGGGCGGACCAGCAGCGCATGCACGTCGCCCCCCGGGCCGGACACCCAGCGGTCCTCGACGGGGTAGGCCGCCGGCGGCTCCTCGTCCGAGACCGACAGCACGACCGGTCCGTCGGCCCGGCGGACGACCGGCGGCAGCTCCGAGTTCGACCAGGCCAGCTCCACCGTGCCGTCCGGGCGGGCGGTCGCTCCTCGGACCACGCCGGTCGGGGTGTCCAGCTTCTCCAGCGCGCCGGTGGACAGGTCGTAGCGGTACAGCTCGCTGCGGGCAGCGTGGTCGTGGCCGACCAGCAGCGCCGAGCCGTCCGGGTAGAAGCCCGCGGTCACGTCGCCGGGCAGGTCCAGCACGATCTCGGTCTCGGTGTCGGTGTCGACGTCCCAGAGGAGCAGTTCCTCGCGACCACGCCGCTCGTGCCCGACCAGCAGCCGCCGGTCGCCGGGCAGCGGGCCGAACTCCAGCGCGTGCAGTCCGCGCCCCTCGCCGTCCCACTTCTCGGCGACCACGGAGTCCGCATCATCGGGGCCGCCGTCGGTCCGGAGCACGCGCAGCGCCGGGTACCGCGGGTCACCGTGCTCGGAGTGGGAGATCACCAGCAGCGCGTCGTCGCGGGTCAGTGCGTCGACCGAGGCCGGGTCGGCATGCCGGTAGATCACCCGGGCCGCACCGCCGGACGGGGCGAGCCACAGCTCACTGCCGTCGTCGGTGGAACGGCCGATGGCGACCAGCGTGCGGCCGACCTCGAGGCCAGCCGGGAAGGCCGGCTCCACCTCGGGGACGGCGACGGCGTCCGGACCGCCGGTGAAGGGCTGGGTCCGCCAGACGCCGAACTCGTCCCCGTCGGTGTCGGCGAACCACCAGATGGTCTCGCCGTCCGGGCTGAGCGTGCTGATCAGCGTCCCGTTGGGGCGGTCGGTCACCTGACGTCGCTCGCCGGTCTCCCGGTCCCACGCGTACTGCTCGACGACGCCGCTGACGTCGGAGGAGTAGATGTTGCGGTGCGGGGCGTCCTGCGCCCACTCCGGCAGGGACACCCGCGGGGCGCGGAACCGGGCCTGCCAGCGGGCGGTGACCTCGGGGGAGAGGACAGCGGGGTCGGGGATCGGTTCGGCGCTCACCGGACCATCCTCCCAGTACGGAGCCATGCACCCTCCAGACATGACTCAGGGGCCGCCGGCGGCGGCCCCTGAGCAGTGCGTCGGGGTGACAGGATTTGAACCTGCGGCCTCGTCGTCCCGAACGACGCGCGCTACCAAGCTGCGCCACACCCCGAGGTCCTGGAGGAGTCTAACGCTCCCGTTCCCTCGCCCCGGCGGCGGGCCGGGCGGTGAGCGTCAGCAGCGTCGCCTCGGGCGGGCAGGCGAACCGGACCGGCGCATACGGGCTGGTGCCCAGACCGGCGGAGATGTGCAGCCAGGTGCCCGCGGGGTGCCCGGCCGACGGCTCCGTCCAGCGGTGCAGCCAGCGCACCCGCTCCCGGTCGATGCCGCAATTGGTGACCAGCGCCCCGTAGAAGGGCACCCGCAGCTGACCGCCGTGTGTGTGCCCGCACAGCAGCAGGTCGTAGCCGTCCCCGGCGAACCGGTCGAGCACCCGCGGCTCGGGGGAGTGCACCAGGCCCAGCCGGAGGTCGGCGGAGGGATCGGCCGGGCCGGCGACGTCGTCGTACCGGTCGAGCTTCAGGTGCGGGTCGTCCACCCCGGCGAACACGATCCGCCGCCCGTCGACGGTGAGGTCGCCGGCCGCGTTGGTGAGGTCGAGCCAGCCCCGCTCGCGCATGCCGTCGCGCAGGTCCCGCCACGGCAACGGGTTCCCGTGCACCCGCTTGTGGTTCTTCATGAAGTATTTCAGCGGGTTCTTCGGCCGCGGGGCGTAGTAGTCGTTGCTGGCCAGCACGAACGCGCCGGGCAGATCGAGCAGGGGCTCCATCGCCTTCAGCGTCCCGGGGACGGCGTCGAAGCCGGCCAGGTTGTCGCCGGTGTTGATCACCAGGTCCGGCTCCAGGGCGGCGAGGCCGGCGACCCACTCCTGCTTGGAGCGCTGGTTCGCGGTCATGTGCAGGTCGGAGATCTGCAGGACGGTCAGCGGCGACGAGCCCGGGGCCAGGACCGGGACGTCGAAGCGGCGCAGCGTCCATCGGTTGCGCTCGTACAGGCTCGCGTAGGCGGTGACCGCGGCGCCGGATGCGAGGGCGGCGGCGGGGAGAGCGGTGTACCAGCGCACGGTGGCAGAGCCTACGTGCGCCCGTCGCCCGCCTCCCGTGTCAGGCTGGTGACGTGCCCGACCTGAAGGAACAGCTGCGCGCCGACCTGACCACCGCCATGAAGGCCCGGGACGAGCTGCGGACCGCCACCCTGCGCATGGTGCTCTCCGCGGTCTCGGCCGAGGAGGTCGCCGGCAAGGCGGCCCGCGTCCTGAGCGACGACGACGTCCAGGCCGTGCTGCGCCGGGAGGCGAAGAAACGGCGGGAGGCCGCCGAGGCGTTCGGGGCGGCCGGCCGCACCGAGCAGGCGGAGCGGGAGCAGGCCGAGGGCGAGGTGCTGGCCGGTTACCTGCCGGCCCAGCTCGAGGACGCCGACCTGGCCGCTCTCGTCGCCGATGTCGTCACCCGCACCGGGGCGTCGGGCATGAAGGACATGGGCAAGGTCATGGGCGCCGTGCAGGGCGCGGTGGCCGGACGGGCGGACGGCGGCCGCGTAGCGGCGGAGGTGCGCCGGCAGCTGGGCTGACGCCCGGGGTCAGTTGTTGCCGCCGCCGTTGCCCCCGCCGCGTCCGCCGCCCGGGTTACCCCCGCCCGCCGGGGTC
>JAOPWM010000239.1 GCA_025965695.1 Blastococcus sp. | reverse complement strand
CAGCGGTCTGCACGAACGCATCTTGCCGGTGCCGTGTGACGGACGTGAGGCGAAGCGGGTCCGACCGTACGGGCGGACCCGCCCCGACTCACAGGGATCCGCTGAGCAGCCGTCCCGCACCCGGGATCGACGGCTGGTGGCCCAGAGCCCGCAGCACCTGGAAGGCCGTCGCCGTCGCGGCGGTGATCACGGGCAGACCCAGCTCGTCCTCGACGCGCTGGACGGCGGCGAGAGACGGCATCTGCACGCACGCGGAGAGCACGATGGCCTCGGCGCCCTCCCGCCGCAGGCCCCGGGCGATGGCCGGCAGTCCTTCGGGGTCCAGCCGCCCCACGGCCAGGTTGTCCGGCACCTCGAGGGCCACGGCGTCGAGCACCTCGACCCCCTCTGCCTCGATGTACTCGCGCACCATCTGGGTGAGCGGCGCCATGTAAGGCGTCACGATGGCGACCCGCGTGGCGCCGATCGCCTGCAGCGTCCGCACCAGTGCCCCGGCACTGCTGACCACCTCGGCGGGGTGGCCGTTGTCCCGCGCGGCGTCGGCGATGACCTGCTCGGACTCCTTGTGGGCGCCCGCCCCCTGGGCCATGACGGCCACCAGGCAGGCGTAGGCGATCACGTCGACGTCGGCATCGGAGACCGCGGCGGCGCAGTCGGTGGCCTTGCCGACCATCGCCAGCAGCTCCTCACGATTGACCTGCTTCATCGCCGCCCGAGCCGAGTGGAAGGTGTACCGGTGCCCGGTCGCCTCGGTCTGGCGGCGGAACAGCTCCGGCAGCTCGGTCTCCATCGTGGTGTTCGAGCTCGGCACGATGAGGCCGATCCGGGACGAGCCGGCGACCGCGGGTGCCGGGGTGTCCTCGCAGTTCGCCGCGTCGACCGTCGTTGGATCCATGCTCATCAGTAGCCAACTCCTCCATCGGGAAGGTCCCCTGGTGCGGGGTCCAGGTGAACGTCCGGGACCTCGGTCGCGGTCCCGGCCGTGGGCACGAAGTACTCCATCAGTGAGCCGTTGACCAGCTGCCCGGTCTCGCGGTCATAGCGCAGTTCCTCGGTCAGCGCAGCGCCGAAACCCTGCGCCAGGGCACCCCGGGCCTGCCCGTCGACGACCGTCGGGTTCGTGGCCACGACGCTGACCACTGCCTGGCCCTCGTGCGTGGCGACGTCCTGGGGCAGCGCGTAGTAGGGCAGCTGCGGGGCGCCCGGCACCGGCCGCAGCACGCTCCGCGGCTCGATGGCCGTGCGGTCGATCCGGGCGTGCGTGTACGGGCAGCGCCCGACCGCCATGTGCAGCAGATGGGCCGGCTCGACGTCGTCGGCGAACCGCCCGTCACCGGTGTCCTCCGCGGGGAGTTGGCGTTCCAGGGTCGTCACCGTGCGTCTCCTGAGTCGGGCACAGTGCCCTCGTCGTCGGCGGCCTGCCGAGGGGAGTCGGCGAACCAACTCTCGATGGCCGAGACGGTGTCTCGTACCCCATCCACCGGCACAGCACCCCCGCGATCTCTCAACGGACGCCGGTCGGCGAGGCTCTGTTCACGTTCAGCGCGAAGGACTGGTCGAGCTCACACCCAACCGCGTGCCACCGTGCGCACCATCACCTGCACGACGTCGTGCAGGTCTGCTCGCTGCGCGGGGGTGCTGGGTCCTACACGGCAAGGGAGGCCGCGCAGACGCGGACCCGCCAGCACCTCGACGCCCTGGAGGACGCGCATCCAAGGCTGTAGCTCATCACCGCCCAGGAGCAGGCACTGGCCGACCTCGCGCCGGCCTCAACCGAGGGGACCGTCGAGCAGCCGGGCGGCGGGCGGCGGCAGCTCCCCCGACACCGGCCGGGCACCGACGAGGCGACCTGCCTCCTGCGGTGGCAGCCCGACAGAGCGGAGCACCTCCAGCGCCTGGACGTCGGGCAAGGCGTCGAACCACCGTCGGCCCAGGGCCGCCCGCCCCGCGACGGTGGGCCGTCCCCACAACCGCAGCCGGGCCATGCCTCCGTCCGGGTAGACGTCCAGCCGCACCCGGTCCACGCTCGGGGAGCTCTCGAGGACGAACCGGTGCCGGGTGTCCGGCTGCAGGCGGGTGCGGGGCAGCAGCGAGACCTCCCCGCCGGGCGCGATGCCGGTGATTGCCGCGGTGCCGGGGGCGTTGCCGAGGAAGTAGGAGGTGTCCAGCTCGACCAGGCTGACCACGCCCTCGCAGGCCAGCTGCACGTCGACCCAGTCGTTGCCGTGGTCGCGGCGGCGGGCGGTCTCCCAGCCCTCACCCATCGAGCGGGCCAGCCCGGGGCTGATCAGCTGGGCCGGCCGGCCGTAGAACTCGTTGCTCACCGCGGTGACCAGGCCGCCGTTCTCCAGCGCCGCGAGGTCGAACGGGCCGACGTCGACCAGCCGCGGGTCGGGCAGCACCGTCCCGTGGACGCGCAGCCGGGCGACCCCGCCGTCCGGGTGGATGTTCAGCCGCACGTGGGTGACCCGGCGGTCGGAGTAGACCGGAAAAATGTTGTGGGTGTTGCCGGCCAGGTCCGACAGGGGCATCAGCGGCTGCCAGTCGGCCTTCGTCAGCTCGTCTATCGAGACGTGCCCTTCGACCGCAGCGCCGTCGAGCGAGGCGTGCGGTGGGTAGTTGCCGGTGAAGTGGGCGGTGTCGACGACGATGCCCGCGACGATGCCCGGCGACCCGAGCCGCACGATCGCCCAGTCGTGGCCCGGCGAGCGACGGCGGCGGGTCTCCCAGCCGTCGTACTCCTTGCCCTTGTGGCCGAACTGGGCACGCTCGGCCGCGACCTCGGGCAGCACGAGGTTCTCCTTGGCCGCGAAGAGCTCGTCGTTGGCCGCGACCACCGCACCGCCGAGCGCGCGGCTGGCCAGGTCGGGCAGACGGGTGAAGTCGGTCATCGAACTCCCTCTTGCGGTGCGTACCGGCGCCGATCACTGTGGCACGTACGGGGGGTCGCCCCAGCGCGGCGGCACACCCGTCCCTGATCTTCCGGGAGCAGCCATGACCACGCCCGACCGCGACGACCTCGAAGCCCGCGCCAAGGACTACGTGGAGCACCTGCCCGCCGAGACCGCCCTCGGCAACGCCGACCCGGCCGGAGGCGTGGACTCGGATCCGAAGGCCTTCGACGAGGCGGCGGAGGAGAACCAGCAGTAGCCGGTCGCGGTCACCCCCGGTCGCGGTCACCCCCGGTCGAGCAGCCGTCCGATCGGGGAGCCGTCGGCAACCTCGCCGCGCAGCCACGTCCGCCGGACGGCGCCCACGAGCGACCGCCCGGCGTAGGGCGTGACCGGGTGGCGGTGCTCGAGGTCGCCGACCGTCCACCGCTCGTCGGGGGCGAACGCGACCAGGTCGGCGTCCTTCCCGACGGCGATCGCGCCCTTGCCGGACAGCGTGGCCAGCCGGGCCGGCGCCGTGGCCATCCACCGCACGACCTCGTCCAGCCCGATACCGCGCGCGCGGGCACCCGTCCAGACCGCCGGAAGGGCCACCTGCAGCGAGGCGATCCCGCCCCAGGCCGCGCCGAAGTCGCCGTCCTCGAGCCGCTTGAGGTCAGGCGTGCAGGGGGAGTGGTCGCTGACCACCATGTCGATCAGGGGCTGGCCGCCGTCGCCGTCGGACAGCGCCGCCCACAGCGCCTCGCGGTGGCGCCCCTCGCGGATGGGCGGGCAGCACTTGAACGACGTCGCCCCGTCGGGCACGTCCTCAGCGGCGAAGGTCAGGTAGTGGGGACAGGTCTCGACCGTGATCCGCACACCCTCGGCCCGCGCCCGGCGCAGCATCGGCAGCGCGTCGGCGTCGGCGAGGTGCACGACGTGGGCTCGCGCCCCCGTGTCGCGGGCCGCCGCCACGAGGCGGCCGATCGCCGTCTCCTCGGCCGCACCCGGCCGCGAGGCGAGGAAGCCGGCGTAGCTCGCGCCCGTCGGCTCCGGTGCCGCGGCGATGACGTCGGCGTCCTCGGCGTGCGCGATCAACAGCCCGTCGACGGTCGCCAACTCGGCGAGGGCCGCCCGCAGCCCGGCGTCGTCCAGCGGAGGGAACTCCGGCACACCGGAGTCGAGCAGGAAGCATTTGACGCCGACGACGCCCGCCTCGAGCAGCGGCCGAAGCTGGTCGACGTTGCCCGGCACGGCTCCGCCCCAGAAGGCGACGTCGGCCGCGACCTGGCCTTTCGCCGTCTCACGTTTCACGTGCAACGCCTCGACGGAGGTCGTCGGCGGGATCGAGTTGAGGGGCATGTCGACGATCGTGGTGACGCCGCCGGCGATCGCCGCGCGCGTGGCGGTGGCGAAGCCCTCCCAGTGGGTGCGCCCAGGTTCGTTCACGTGCACGTGGCTGTCCACCAGGCCCGGAAGGAGCACCTCGTCGTCGGCCAGGGTGACGGCCGCGGCGGGCGCGTCGTCGAAGGCGGTGACGGCGGTGATCCGGCCGTTCTCGGTGTGCACCGCGGCGGCGCACTCCCCGTCGGGCAGGACCACTCGGCGAGCGCGGACGACGAGGCCGCTCACGCCGGCACCCGCACCGGTGCACCCGGGATAAGCGCCGCCGCGGCCCGGACGACCCGGTGCAGGTCGGTGCCCCATGCCGTCGCCACCCAGCCGCCGGGCAGGGGAAGCCGGACGGCGTCCTCCCCGGTCAGGACGTCGTTGGTCTCGTGGTTCCCGATGTGCACCGTGGATGCATAGGCCCGCGGGGCCACCGGTGGCAACCAGGCGGCCTGGCACGGGCCCAGCCCGACCGTGGTGTGCAGCAGCGGCCGCCCGTCGCGGGCGACGCGGACGGTGCCGGTCCACCGGCCCGGCTCCTCCCCGGTGCGGCCCAGAAGCACCTGCTCGGTGGCGGTGAGCGCGCCGGCGGCCCCGAGTTCGACGGTCAGCTCGGCGAGATGGTGGGCACATGCCGCCACCACCGTGGGCTCCAACCCGAGGTCGAGGGTGCCTCCGACGGACGCCGTGATCCGCTGGGCCGACGGGAGCACCTCGCCCCGGGACGGCAGCGCGATCGCCGCCGCCACCGACCGCACGGTCAGGGTCGCGCCCTCCTCCACGACCAGGGACACCTCCGCGTCGTCCCCACCGAGCGGCCCGAATGCCGTCGCGACCAGGTGGACGCTGGTCGGCCCGGTGCGGCGCACGGCGAGCTGGCCGCTCGCCCGCACCACCGGCAGTACCGTGCGGCCGCCGGGACCCGGCCGTGCCACGACCTCGACGAACGTCTTCACGCCGTCTGCAGACCCCGGGCCCGCGCCTGCTCGCGCACCCACTGGGCCACCGACGCAGCAGTCGGGTCCTCGCGCAGTGAGATGAGCAGCGTCGGCTTCCCGCCCCGCACGGCAGCGGAGTCACGGCGCATCACGTCCAGATCAGCGCCCACCATCGGCGCGAGATCGGTCTTGTTGACGACGAGCAGGTCGGCGGCGGTCACCCCGGGCCCACCCTTGCGCGGCACCTTGTCCCCGCCGGCGACGTCGATGACGAACACCTGGACGTCGATGAGCCCGTAGCTGAACGACGCGGTCAGGTTGTCCCCGCCCGACTCGACGAGGACCAGCTCCAGCCCCGGATGCCGCGACTCGAGGAGCTCGACGGCGTCGAGGTTGGCGGTGATGTCGTCGCGGATCGCGGTGTGCGGGCAACAGCCGGTCTGCACCGCCTCGATCCGGTCGTCGGGAAGGACGGCGTTGCGGCGCAGGAAGTCGGCGTCCTCGGTCGTGTAGATGTCGTTGGTGACGACGGCGAGGTCGTACTCGGCGCCCAGCGTGCGGCAGAGCGCCGCGGCCAGCGCGGTCTTGCCCGAGCCGACCGGCCCACCCAGGCCGACCCGCAACGGCCCACCGTGGCGGTGTCCCGGCGAGTAGGGGTCGACGTAGTCGTCCAGGTCGTGATCAGGAGGCAAAGAACCTGTCCTTCCGTGCGGCGTGGACCTCGGCGAGGAGGTCGAGGAGGGGATCGGTGGCGGCGGGCAGGGCCGCAGTCAGGGCCCGGGCTGCGACGTCGTCGACGTCGGGTGCCAGCCGCGCGGTGACGGCGGCGACGGTGAGCGGGTCCATGGCCAGCAGACGCTGGGCGGCGGTCGCCGGGCCGCTGATCGACAGGTAGGCGGCAACCTGCGCCGCGTCCCGGACGCCCAGGCCGCCGGCCGCGGCGGCGACGCCGAGCACGATCGGATGGTGGGGAAACGCCGGCAGCGCGTCCCAGGCAGCTGCCGGCCAGGCGCGGCGCCCCACCCGCAGGAGGCCACGGCCCTGCTGCCGGGACGCCCTCCGCAGTGCCGGCGACGGCGTGCGCGCGTCCGCCTCGTCGTCGAGGTGAGCGAGGCGGACGGCGTCTCCGGCCGCATCGCACGCAGCCGCGGCCAGTCCTGCGGCGACGGCTCCCGAGGTGTTCAGCCGACGGCGGAGGAACGCCGCGAGCGAACCGGGGTCGGAGACGACGCCC
The DNA here is from genome assembly GCA_025965695.1 of Blastococcus sp. Lineage (GTDB taxonomy): Bacteria > Actinomycetota > Actinomycetes > Mycobacteriales > Geodermatophilaceae > Blastococcus_B. Next base: position 2,880 of record JAOPWM010000239.1, on the reverse strand, counting down.
GCGGCGATCGCCTGCTCCACGCCGCCGGAGTGCGTGTGCCCGCCGGCCGGGAGCCGGGAGTCGGCGAGCGTCAGGAGAGCGGCGGTCATCAGAAGAGGAAGTACCGCTGGGCCATCGGCAGCTCGCGCACGGGCTCGGGCTCCCACACCTCGCCGTCCACGGAGTAGGTGAAGGTGTCCGGGTCGACCCGGATGTCGGGCATCTCGGTGTTCTCCGGTAGGTCGGCCTTGGTCAGCCGCGTCGTGTCGGTGACGGCGACCAGCCGCCGGTCGACCGCCAGCCGGCCGGCCAGGCCCGCCTCGATCGCCGCGGGGGCGACGAAGTGCACCGACGTCATCGCCGGCACCTTGCCGTAGGCGCCGAACATCGGCCGGGGCAACTGCGGCTGCGGCGTGGGGATGGAGGCGTTCGCGTCACCCATCTGCGCCCAGGCAATCATGCCGCCCTTGAGGACGACGTGGGGCCGGACACCGAACATCTTCGGGTCCCAGAGCACCAGGTCGGCGAGCTTCCCGGGCTCGACCGAGCCGACCTCGGCGTCGATCCCGTGCGCGACGGCGGGGCAGATCGTGTACTTGGCGACGTACCGGCGGGCGCGCTGGTTGTCCGCCGCGCCGTCCCCGGCCAGTGAGCCACGGCGCTGCTTCATGACGTGCGCCGTCTGCCAGGTCCGCAGCACCACCTCACCGACCCGGCCCATCGCCTGGGCGTCGGAACCGATCATCGAGATGGCGCCGAGGTCGTGCAGCAGGTCCTCGGCGGCGATCGTCGTCGGCCGGATCCGGCTCTCGGCGAAGGCGAGGTCCTCCGGGACGGAGCTGTCGAGGTGGTGGCAGACCATGAGCATGTCGAGGTGCTCGTCGAGGGTGTTCACCGTGTGCGGACGGGTCGGGTTCGTGCTGCTGGGCAGCACGTTCGGGTGTCCGGCGACGGTGATGATGTCGGGCGCGTGACCGCCTCCGGCCCCCTCCGTGTGGTAGGCGTGGATGGTCCGCCCGGCGATCGCGGCGAGGGTGTCCTCGACGAACCCCGCCTCGTTGAGAGTGTCGCTGTGCAGCGCCACGGGAACCCCGTGCTCCCGGGCCACCGTGAGCGCGGCATCGATCGCCGCCGGGGTCGAGCCCCAGTCCTCGTGCAGCTTGAATCCGCTCGCCCCGGCCCGCAGTTGCTCGGCCAGCGAGGCCCGCGAGACGGTGTTGCCCTTGCCGAGCAGCGCGACGTTGACCGGCAGCGGGTCCATCGCCTCGAGCATGCGGGCCAGGTACCAGTCGCCCGGCGTGATCGTGGTCGCCTTCGAGCCCTCGGCCGGGCCGGTACCGCCGCCGATCAGCGTGGTCACGCCCGAGCCGAGCGCCGTCGGGACGATCTGCGGGCAGATGAAGTGGACGTGGCAGTCGATGCCGCCCGCGGTGAGGATCTTCCCGTTGCCGGAGAGCACCTCGGTGCCGGGTCCGATGACGAGGTCGGGATGGACACCGTCCATGGTGTCGGGGTTGCCGGCCTTGCCCAGCGCCACGATCCGGCCGTCGCGGATGCCGACGTCGGCCTTGACGATGCCCCAGTGGTCGAGCACGACGGCCCCGGTGATGACGAGGTCGGGGGCGCCCTCGGCCCGCGTGGCCCGGCCCTGGCCCATCGACTCGCGGATCACCTTGCCCCCGCCGAACACGGCCTCCTCGCCGGCGCGGCCCGGTCCACCGCAGAGGTCGTCGGTCACCTCGATGAGCAGATCGGTGTCGGCCAGACGGACCCGGTCGCCCGTCGTCGGGCCGTAGAGCTGGGCGTAACGCTCGCGGCTGAGCTGCACCATCAGGACAGTCCGCCTTCGGCGGTGAGGCCCGGGACGACGCGGGCGCCGGCGAGCGGGACGAGGGTGACCGTGCGGGTGATGCCGGGCTCGAAGCGGACGGCCGTGCCGGCGGCGATGTCGAGCCGGTGACCGTGCGCTGCCCGCCGGTCGAACACCAGGGCGCGGTTGGTCTGGGCGAAGTGGAAGTGCGAGCCGACCTGCACCGGCCGGTCCCCGGAATTGGACACCTCGACCTCGATCCGCGGTGCACCCGGAAGCGTCTCGATGACCCCGTCCGCCGGAAACACCTCTCCAGGAATCATGGGATGGGCTGGTGGACTGTCACCAGCTTCGTCCCGTCGGGGAAGGTCGCCTCCACCTGTACCTCCTCCAGCAGCTCGGGGACGCCGTCCATGACGTCGTCCCGGTTGAGGATGGTGCGCCCGGAATGCATGAGCTCGGCGACCAGCACGCCGTCCCGCGCACCTTCCAGCACGTGGTCGGTGATGAGCGCCGTCGCCTCCGGCAGGTTCAGTCTGAGCCCCCGGGCCCTTCGGCGTCGGGCGAGCTCCGCGGCGTAGGAGAGCAGCAGCCGTTCCTGCTCGTGCGGTGACAGGTGCACAGCGGGTGGACCTCCCGGAGTCGGCGGAGCCCGGACGCTAACCCCGGTGTGTGACAGCTCTGTTGCACCGGGCCGGGCGTTGCCACCGACCAGCACCTCGCTGCGGTTCGGGGGTACGAGGCAGCGGAGGCGAACGCGCCGCGGTCGCGGATGTGATCGCCGGCGAAGGATTCCCGCGCCCGCCGGTGAAGCGCCGACCGGATTTTCGGTACGGAAAGTCCGGGCCGGGGATTGTCGGGGCGGGCGGTCCGGTCCGGGCGGTGGATTGTCGGCGCGGAGGTCCGGGGGTTTTCGGGCATGCCGAAGGGGCCCCAGCACGAATGCTGGGGCCCCTTCGGGAATGGTTGTCCGGCGGCGTCCTACTCTCCCACCCCGTCTCCAGGGCAGTACCATCGGCGCTGAGAGGCTTAGCTTCCGGGTTCGGAATGAGACCGGGCGTTTCCCTCTCGCCATGGCCGCCGTAACTCTG
>JAOPWM010000309.1 GCA_025965695.1 Blastococcus sp. | reverse complement strand
GGGGGTAAGCCCGTGCGGTTCCACTCGCTTCTGACACCGAGGAGGACGCAATGGCCACAGGTGAGACCGGATTCGCCGACGTCGCCTACGACCTGATCTCCGTGCAGTACCACTCGCTCAAGGCCGGACACGACTACGGCCAGTACGTCCGCGACGCGGAGAACGCGAACCTGGACGACATCGCGAGGTTCTTCCGCGACGTCATGGACCAGGACTCGCAGCGCGCGAAGCGCTGCCACGAGTTTCTCGGCCGCCTGCAGGGCACCGAGCACGGAGGCCCCGCCACGCAGTGAAAGGACCCCTCCCGCATCCCCTCGCACGCTCGGGGAGGCCCCGGAGGAGGCCCCACGGCACGATGACCGCGTGATCAAGACACCGCTGACCCGCTGGTTCGATCTGTCGACGCCGATCATCGGCGCGCCCATGGCGGGCGTGGCCGGTGGCGCGCTCGCGCGGGCCGTCTCGGTCGGCGGTGGCCTGGGGATGATCGGAGTCAGCGGGGCGACCACCGTGGAGTTCCTGACCGAGCAGTGTGCGGTGCCCGCCGAGGCCGAGGTGCCGTTCGGCGTCGGGCTCATGGCGTGGGTGCTCGACGACCGGCCGGACCTGCTCGCGGCGACGATCGCCGCGCAGCCCGGCCTGGTGTCGGTCTCCTTCGGCGATCCGGAGCCCTGGGTAGGCCTCCTGCACGACGCGGGGATCGCGGTCGCCGCGCAGGTGAACACGGTCGCCGACGTCCGCCGGGCCGTGGACGCGGGTGTCGACGTCCTGGTCGCCCAGGGCACCGAGGCCGGTGGGCACACCGGCCGACGCGCCACCCTTCCGCTGCTGCAGGAGGTGCTCACGTTGACCGACCGTCCGGTGGTCGCCGCCGGTGGGATCGCGACAGGAGCCGGAATGGCAGCGGTGCTCGCGGCCGGCGCCGCGGGCGTGTGGATCGGGACGGCACTGCTCGCCTGCCCCGAGGCCCTGAACTCCGCTGCCGCGCGGGCCCGAGTGCAGGCGGCGGGGGGCGACGACACGGTGCTGACCCGGGCCTTCGACGTCGCCCAGCGCCTGGCCTGGCCGGAACGCTGGCCCGGGCGGGCGCTGACCAACGGGTTCAGCCGGACCTGGCACGGACGGGAGGACGAACTGGCCCGTGACCTTGATGCCTGCCGCCGCGTGGTCGACGCCCGGCGCACCGACGACCTCGACCAGGCGCCCATCTACGCGGGCGAGTCGGTCGGGCTGGTCACGAACGAGCGGTCGGCGACCGACGTCGTCCGGGACCTCGACGCCGCCGCCGAGAAGGCGCTGCGGGCGGTGCCGCGCCTGCTGAGTTAGACCGCGCAGCTGTCGTCGGTGCAGCCCTCCGCGGCGGGCACGGTGATCAGCGGGTTCGCCTCGGCCCAGGCGCGCTCCAGGATCTGGAGCAGTAGCTCGGCCGGCTGGGCGCCCGCCGCGCCGTACTTGCGGTCGACGACGAAGAAGGGGACGCCCGTCGCGCCGAGGGCCTGGGCTGTCGCGCCGTCCTCACGGACGGCGGCGAGGTAACGCCGGTCGGCGAGCGCCTCGCGGGCCTCGGTCTCGTCCAGCCCGACCTCGGCCCCGAGCGCCACCAGGGAGTCGACGTCGAACACGGAGCGTCCCTCCTCGAAGTGGGCGTGCAGCAGCCGCTCCTTGAGCTGGTTCCGCAGCCCGTGCTCGGCGGCCAGGTGCAGCAGCTGGTGGGCGAGCAGGGTGTTCCCGCTGACGCCGTCGGCCAGGTGGTACTCCAGGCCCTCCTCGGCGGCGACCTGCTCGACCTGCGCCATCATCGGCCGCATGTCGTCGACGCTGCGGCCGTACTTGGCCGCCAGGGACGGCAGCGTCGGGTGGGTCTCACCCTCGGGCACGCTCGGGTCGAGCTGGAAGGACCGCCAGATCACCTCGACCTCGTCCCGGTGGGGGAACTTCTCGAGGGCACTCTCCAACCGGCGCTTGCCGATGTAGCACCACGGACACACGACGTCGGACCAGACCTCTACCTGCATGCCCACGGCAACTTCGGTGAGCCTTCAAGCATTCCGGCCTTCTTCTGCCGACGGGCGGTGCACCTGCGCCCGCGCCCGCCCGTCGCCGGCGGTCGGGTCCAGGAAGACGTAGCGGACCCCCTCATGACGGGCCACCAGCCGTCGCTCCGCCTCGTCGGCGACCCGCTCGACGTCACCGGCGCTCGCGTCGTCGTCGAAGTCCACCTTCGCGGCGACCAGAAGCTGAGCCGGCCCGATGACGGAGGTGAGGAGGAAAGGCACGTCGACGACGTGGTCGAGGGCTGCGATCTCCGCCTTGAGCTGCGCCTGGATCCGTGGCGAGACCGACTGGCCGATCAGCAACGAGACGTTCGCCCGTCCGAGCACCGCGGCCACGACGATCAGCAGGAGGCCGATGACGATGGCCGAGAGCCCGTCCCACATCGGATCGCCGGTCAGCTGCTCCAGGAACAGGCCCAGTGCGGCGAGCACCAGCCCCACGAGGGCCGCGCTGTCCTCGAAGGTGACCGCCTTGACCGTGGTGTCCGTCGTGCCGGACAGGTACTCACCTGGCGACACCCGCCACTTGCGCGCCGAGCCACGGACCTGCCGGACCGCCTTGAACAGCGAGCTGCCCTCGAGGACGAAGGAGACCGCCAGCACGACGTAGGAGATCAGCGGATCGCCCTGCTCCTCTCCGCCGAGGATCGTCTGCACGCCCTGCACGATCGAGAAGCCGGCCCCGACGCCGAACGTGGCCAGGGCGGCGACGAACGCCCAGAAGTAGGTCTCCCGGCCGTAGCCGAACGGGTGCCTGGCGTCCGGCGCCCGGTCGCCACGCTTGAGCGCGACGAACAGCAGCACCTCGGTGACCGTGTCGGCGACCGAGTGAGCAGACTCCGACAGCATCGCGGAGGAATGGCTGATCAGGCCACCGATCAGCTTCGCGACGGCGATCGCCAGGTTCACGACCCCGGCGAGGATGACCGTGCCGGTCGACTCGCCCCCCGACGACTGTTCCGACTCCGTCATAGGACCGCGGGTGCCCCGCGCGTCGGGCTGCTAACCGGCATGAACGGTGTCGAGAGGAGTGGGGCCCGGAGGGTCCCGGGCAGGTGCGACGAAGCGGCTCCGCTCAGCCGGGGGACGGCACGTGGCCGCGGTGCGGTCCGGAGGACCGCAGTGTTATCGCACGCCGACGAGGTCGACGACGAAGACCAGGGTGGCGCCGGGCTTGATGACGCCGCCCGCGCCACGCTCGCCGTAGGCCTTGTGCGACGGGATGGTCAGCCGACGGCGGCCGCCGACCTTCATGCCGGCGATGCCCTCGTCCCAGCCCTGGATGACCATGCCCACGCCCAGCCGGAACTCCAGCGGGTCACCGCGGTCCCAGGAAGCGTCGAACTGCTCGCCGCCCTCGTGCGTGACGCCTACGTAGTGCGCGCTCACCAGGCTGCCGGCAGTCGCCTCAGGTCCGTCGCCGATGACGATGTCCTCGGTCACGAGGTCGTCCGGCGCCGGTCCGGTGGGGGGCTCGACGTCCGGTCGGCTCAGCTCGGCCACAGTTCTCCCTCCTGCGCCGGGACGATCCCGGCGCCTGCATCTGAACGACGCGGCCCCATCAAAGCAGCGCCCCGCGACGCCCGTCCCGGCTAGTGTCCGGACGCATGCTGGACCACCTGGCACTGCAGTGCGCGGACGTCGACGCCGCGGCCGACTTCTACATCCGGGTGTTCGCGCCCTGCGGGCTCCGCGAGGCCATGCGCTTCGGCGCCGTCGTCGGGCTCAGCGGCCCGGACGGGTTCCCGAAGCTGTGGCTCGGACCGATCGAGGGCGCGGGCAACCGTCCGGTGCACCTCGCGCTCACGGCCCCGTCCCGTCAGGCCGTGGACGACGTCTTCGCCGCGGCGCAGGCGTCGGGGACGGAGATCCTGCACGAGCCTCGGGTCTGGCCGGAGTACCACCAGGGCTACTACGGGGTGTTCTTCCGCGATCCCGACGGCAACAACGTCGAGGCCGTGCACCACACGTTCTCTGCCTGATGGAGCCGCAGAACGCTCCCTGGTGGACCCGCTCCGTCGTCTACCAGATCTATCCCCGCTCGTTCATGGACTCCGACGGCGACGGCGTCGGTGACCAGGGCGGCGTCCTGCAGCGGCTGGACCACCTGGCCGACCTGGGCGTCGAAGTCCTGTGGCTCTCGCCGGTCTATCCCTCGCCGCAGGCCGACAACGGCTACGACATCAGCGACTACCAGGACATCGGCCCACTGTTCGGCACGCTGGCCCAGCTCGACGAGCTGATCGCCGAGCTGCACCGTCGCGGTATGCGGCTGGTGATGGACCTCGTCGTCAACCACACCAGCGACGAGCACCCCTGGTTCCTGGAGAGCAGAGCGTCCCGGACGTCAGCCAAGCGGGACTGGTACTGGTGGCGGCCGCCCCGGTTCGGGATGGCCGGCGGCGACCCGGGTGCCGAGCCGACGAACTGGCAGTCGTTCTTCTCCGGCCCGACGTGGGGGTACGACGAGGCCAGCGGCGAGTACTACCTGCATCTTTTCGCCCGCGAGCAGCCCGACCTCAACTGGGAGAACCCCGAGGTCCGGCAGGCGGTGTACGCGATGATGCGGTGGTGGCTCGACCGTGGGGTCGACGGTTTCCGCATGGACGTCATCAACATGATCTCCAAGGACGTCACCCCGGACGGGCACCTGCACGACGGCCCGCCGCAGCCAGGGTCGGCCCTGGGCGACGGGTCGGCGTCCTACCTGTGCGGCCCCCGGATCCACGAGTTCCTGCAGGAGATGCACCTCGAGGTGTTCGCCGGGCGACCGGACGCCCTGCTCGCCGTCGGGGAGATGCCGGGCGTCACGGTCGAGCAGGCACGGCTGTTCACCGACCCGGCCCGCGCCGAGGTGGACATGGTCTTCCAATTCGAGCACGTCGGCCTCGACCAGGGCAGCTCGAAGTGGGATCTCCGCCCGCTGAAGATGCGCGACCTCAAGGCGTCGCTGGGGCGCTGGCAGGCCGGGCTGGCCGAGGTCGGCTGGAACTCCCTCTACTGGGACAACCACGACCAGCCACGTGCCGTCTCCCGGTTCGGCGACGACTCCCCCGCCTTCCGGCGCGACTCCGCGACCTGCCTGGCCACCCTGCTGCACCTGCACCGCGGAACGCCGTACGTCTACCAGGGCGAGGAGATCGGCATGGCGAACTTCCCGTTCGCCGGGATCGACGACTTCCGGGACCTCGAGTCGGTCAACCACTTCGCCACCGCGATGGTCGCCGGGGAGGACCCGACCGCCGTCCTCGCGGCGCTGCGACGGATGAGCCGCGACAACGCCCGTACGCCGGTGCAGTGGGACGCGTCGCCCTCTGCCGGCTTCACCACGGGGACGCCGTGGCTGCCGGTCAACCCCGACCACGTCGAGTGGAACGCCGCCGCCCAGCGCGACGACCCGACATCCGTCCTCGCCCACTACCGGCGGTTGATCGCGCTCCGGCACGAGAACCCGGTGGTCGCGCTGGGCGAGTTCACGATGCTGCTGCCCGAGCACCAGGACGTGTACGCGTTCACCCGCACGCTCGGACGCGAGGTGCTGCTCGTCGTCTGCAACGTCGGCCGGACGCCGTACCCGCTGGCCGAGCTACTGCCTCAGGCGGTGGACGCCGAGCTCGTGCTGGGCAACCGGACCGCGAACGACCCCGCCGTCCTGGCCCCGTGGGAAGCGCGGGTGCTGCGCATCAGCGGATGATCGGCGGGGCCGCGACCGGCTCCGCTTCCGCTCGCTGTGCGTCGTGACGTGTGTCCTGCGCTTCCGCCGCGCCGTCCAGTGCGGGCGACGGTTGCGGTTCGGAGCCGGTCGCCGCCGGGGGACCGGCTGGCCGTGGTCCCGCGGGTGGGGGGCCGGGATGCCAGGACGGCACGAACGGGATCTCGCCACGCCGCCCCGCCAGGCGTAGCCGGCGCACCGTCCCGACCGCGCTCTCCACGCGTCGGGCCACCGGAAGCTGCTCGAGCCGGAACCGCCGGGTGCGCCAGCCGGGCTGCGGTGAGTTCCGCCCGGCCATGGCGAATGCGGCCCCCACGGCGTCGCGGCCGTCGAGATAGGCGTCGGCGTGCTCGTACCAGTGCATGCTGTTGCGGGCCATCGACTGAATCCGCCGCAGGTTCGGGCGAGCCCGCTCGTCGAAGTCCCGGAGAGCCGCAGACAGGTCGTCCGGGAAGTCCTGCAAACTGCGCACCAGCTCCACCGCATCGATCACCGCCAGGCGAGTGCCCGATCCGATGGTGAAGTGCGTGGTGTGGGCGGCGTCCCCGATGAGGACCATGTTCCCGTGGCACCACGTCGTGTTGGTCACCTGCTTGAACCGCAGCCAGCGGGCCGGCTCGCCGCGCGACTGGCTCATCAGCGAGCGACCCTCCAGCGGTCGCTGGAAAATCTTCCCCAGCACCCGGAGGCCGTCGTCCTCGCCCAGCTGATCGAGCCGCAGCCCGCGCCAGGTCTCCTCCGTGCACTCCACGATGCAGGTGCTGACGGTGTCGCTCGACGGATAGGCGTGGAACCAGATCCACCCCGCGGGCGTCTGCTCGAAGGCGAAGACGAAGCTGTCGAACACCTTGTCCGTGCCCAGCCAGATGTAGGGGTTGTGCCCCGTCTCCACCTGGGTGCCGAAGTGGTCCCCGTGCAGTTGACGGGCTCGGCTCCCCGCGCCGTCGGCCGCCACGATCAGGTCCGCATCGGCGAACTCGGTCAGGTCCTCCACCGGGTGCTCGTAGTGCACCGCGACGCCGAGCCGGCCGGCCCGCTGCGCCAGCGCTTCGAGGAATGCGGCACGTTGGGTGGCGAAGCCGTAACCCCCGAGATGGGCGACGTCGCCGCCGAGGCGGATCTCCTGGTCCTTCCACAGCGTGGACACCCGGCGCACTGCCCGGGCACTCACCTGGTCGTTGATGAAGAGCAGATCGAGCATGTCGTCCCAGTAGACGACCCCCCATCCGTAGGTCGCACCATGCGGGTCCCGTTCGACGACCGTGATGTCTCGGTCGGGGTCTTGCAGCTTCGCCGAGATGGCGAAGTACAGGCCGGCGGGCCCGGCGCCGATGCACACGATTTTCATCGATGACCTCCGAGGGTGCGGCGGGGTGGTGTCGGACGACGTCAGCGGACGCGAGGCGGTGGCGGACCACGCCAGAACTCCTCCGGTTCGCCCTGCGGGATCGGGACCGGCGGCCTACGCGACGGGAAGCCGTTCGGGGGCGGACCGTCCCAGCTCGGGCCGTCCGGAGGCGGACCGTCCCAGTCGGGCCCTAGGGCAACGCCGACCCGCCGGGTCTCGGGTTCAGACGCTTCGTGACGCCCGTGCGCTTCGTGACGGCCGTGCGAGCCGTCAGCGCGGCCGTCCACCGGGTCGGATGTCATGTGCCGCAGCCGGTACAGGTGGGCATAACCGTTGTCGGCCCGCAGCAGTTGGTCGTGAGTGCCCGCCTCGACGATCCGCCCCCGCTCCAGGTACAGGATCTGGTCGGCCTCGGCAACAGTGAGCAGATCGTGCGAGATCACGATGGTGGTGCGACCGGCCATCAGCCGACGTATCGGGGCCAGGATGCGCTCGCTGGCCTGTGCATCCAGGCTGGCGGTGGGCTCGTCGAGTAGAAGGACGGGAGCGTCACGCACCATGGCCCGGGCGATGGCGACCCGCTGGCGCTGGCCGCCCGACAGCAGGCGGCCGCGCTGGCCGACGCGGGTGGCGTAGCCCTCCGGCAATCTCTCGATGAACTCATGGGCGTCGGCCGCCTTCGCCGCGGCCACGATCTCCTCGCCGGTGGCATCCGGACGGCCGGCCCGGATGTTCTCCGCGACGCTGGCGTCGAGCAGCAGGGTCTCCTGCAGCACGATCGCGATGTTGCCCCGCAACTCGGCCGGGTCCACGTCTCGCAGGTCGTGGCCGTCGAGCGTGATGCGCCCACCGGTCGGGTCGTACAGCCGTAGGATCAGGCGTGCCAGCGTGGACTTCCCCGCGCCACTGAGGCCGACCAGGGCGGTGATCTGGCCCGGTTCGGCGCTGAAGGCGATGCCGCGCAGCACGTCCGCGGTCGTGCCGGGGTAACGGAAATCGACGTCCTCCACCCGGATCCGCCCGGCTGCGCGTCCGAGCGCCTCAGGGTGCTCGGGTCGGCGCACCTCGGGCTGCTGGTCGAGCAGTTCCAGTATCCGTTCTGCACCGGCGGCGGCCGCGAACATCGTGGTGGACAGCTGGCCCAGCCCGCTGATCGGGCCGTAGAGCATGGACAGGTACAGGAGGAAGGCCAGCAACCCGCCGAGGCTGATGCGGCCGGCACTGAGCTGCCACGCTCCCACCCCGACGATGGTGATCACGCCGGCGACCTCCACCAGGTCGACGAGTGGCGTGAACAGCGCACTGATCCGCGTCGCCCGCAACGCGGCGGCGACGCTGCCCAGTGACTGGGTGGTGAACCGGTGGACCTCCGCCTGCTCGCGGCCGTAGGCCTGGACCAACGGGGCGTTGCCGAGGCTCTCCTCGACCACGGCGGCGATGGAGCCGCTGCGTCGGCGGACCTCGGTGCTGGCCTGCTTGATCCGGCGGGAGAAGGAACGAGCGGCGACCCAGAACAGTGGGGCCACGACCAGTGAGATAAGGGCCAACTGCCAGTTGAGGAAGAACAGCACACCGCCGAAGAGGAGGATCCTCAGCAGCGCGGTGAAGACCCCCGCGACGCCGGAGAGCACGAGGCTCTCGATGGCGATGACATCCCCGGTGAGCCGGCTGATGATGTCCCCGAGCCTGCGGCGGTCGAAGAAGCCCACCGAGAGGGTCTGGAGGTGGGCGAAGACCGACGTGCGCAGCCTGTGCAGGAAGTTCTCACCGGTCCACGCGGTGAGATATGCGCCGATGAATCCGATCAAGCCGGTGGCGAGGGTGATGCCTACGTAGGCGGCTGCCAGCGGTGCGAACGCGGTGAAGTCGCGGGGCACGAGGACGTTGTCGACCAGCACCTTGGCCAGCCAGATACCGGCGCCTTCGAGGACGGGGCCGGCGCTCCCCAGGATCATGCTGACCAGCAACCACCAGCGCAGCGGCCGGGCGTAGGGCCAGAACCGGCGGAAGACCTCGCGGACGGGTACCGGCGGGGCGGCCTCGACCAGTCCGTCGTCCTCCGGCGCACCCGGCCGCAGCATGGTGCGCACAACGTCCCACATGGGCGCACCTCTCGTCGGGCTTTTCCCTTTCACAAGGGGTGACCCCCCGCGCTCAGGGCACGGAGGGCCACCCCCGGATCGGACCGGACTGGACCGGAGCGATCAGCTGGCGATCAGTCCCAGCCGCCCCACCAACCCCACCGGCCGTCGTGCCTATCCCTGCGCCAGCCGCCCCACCAGCCGCCCCACTTGTCGTCGTCGCGCCTCCGTTGCCGGTCAGTCATGACGGGTCCCTTCTCTGGAATTCGGATCGAACCGGGATCCCCGTGAAGTCGTCGAACGGGACTGCGATGGAGCAGGTGCGGAACGCGCACCCGCGCCACCCCCTCTGGATCGGCGACCCAGGGAAAACTCGAATCGGGACCCTTGGGCGGAGCCGCGGGAGCGATGGCCTGGGAAGTCGTCGATGGCCAAGGCCCGACTGCGGGTCTCGTCGGCACTACCACAGCCCTGCCGGCCCTCCCGGGCCGGTCGCGCCCGTGCGAAGGAGCACCTTCGCACCGACCGAGTTGGACAGCGCCGGCGCACGGCCGGTGTCGGTCGATCACCACCCGGGTACGGCCCCAACGCGTTGCCGGCCGCACTCGTAGAACGCTGTCCGGTTGTTGCACGCTCACCCGCGCGGGGTGGGCGTGCAAAGGATTCCAATGCCGATCTGGGGGACGCAAGGACATGCGCCCCAATTCGGAACCAGATCGCCCGGAAACCGACGTCGCCCGGCGTGGCCTCACATGCTGCGATCAGTCACGACGCAGAGTGTTCCCAGCCGACTACCTGCTCGTCGGCCACCGCGAACCTTCAGCGCGAACTCGCTCGACCATGATCGTTGTGCGATGCATCTCGCCTCGGAGCATCGGAGGGCTTCCGCACCACCAGGAGGTCTGCCGGCCGTGTGGCCGGCGGGAGCCCGCTGAAGGCCAGTCAGCGTGGGCCGACATGCTCGAACTGCTCGACGCCGCGGCCGTGCTCGAAGGCTTCGCCACCCCCAGTGATCGCACTGAGCGCGACCACTGCCAGCACGAGCGCGACGGCGAGAGCCACGGCCAGCCGGGGCCTGGCGCGGACGCTGTGCCAGGAGATACCGGCCGGCACGGTGCGCAGCTGGAGCCATGCCAGCAGCGCCAGCGCTCGCCACCCGGGTGCCACCTGAGTCGGTGCGGGTGCCGGCGGCAGGTCTGCGGTCAGCCGCGGAAGGTCGTCCATGAACCGGGCGACGTACGCGGTGGACACTCGTTCATCGCCCTCCTCCAAGGTCAGCAGTCCGCGGGCAACGGCGTCGTGCAGCGTCCGCACGACCGACTCCCGGTCGGCATCGGAGGCCCGCGTCCGGGGCGGAGGCTCGGGCGGCGGCTGGAACGGGTCGGGGGTCCCGAAGCCGGGCGACTGGGTCATGGATCTCCTCCTCCACGCCGGACATGGCGATCCGAGGGAGCATGCGCCTGGTTTCTGTCAGCGACCTGTGGTCCGGTGGCGGGGATCGAGCGCTACCGCGGCCCGTCAGGTCAGCGGGCTCCGGGGTAACAGGCGGTCGCTGATGATCCGCTTCTGGATCTCGCTGGTGCCCTCGAAGATGGTGGTCAGCCGGGCGTCACGCCAGTGCCGCTCCACCTGCCGCTCGGTGGTGTACCCGTTCCCACCGTGCAGCTGCATGGCCTGGTTGGTCACCCGCACCGACATCTCGGTCGCCTCGAGCTTCACCATCGACGCCTCCTTCTCGCAGGGGACGCCCAGGTCGAGCAGGTGTGCCACCTGCCGGTAGAAGGCGCGCGACTGCTCGATCTGCGCGGCCATCTCGGCCACGTTGAACCGCAGCGCCTGGAAGTCGCCGATCGGGTGGCCGAACTGCTCGCGCTCCTGCAGGTAGAGGATCGAGTCCTCCAGGGCGGCCCGGGCCAGGCCGACGGCGCGGGCGGCGGTGTGCACGCGGGCGGTGTTGAGGAACTTCTGCGCCTCTGCGAAGCCGGCGCGCTTGGCCTCATCCCCCTCCTCGTCGCTGGCAGCCGCCTCGTCGATGACATTGCCGGCGGGGATCCGCACGCCGTCGAAGGTCAGGTCCCAGGTGAGGAAGCCGTGGTAACCGACCTTGTCGATCGGATAGCCGGAGAGCCCCTCGGGGAACTCGCCCCGCTTCTTCTCCAGCAGCAGGTTCACCAGCCCCTTGGACCGGGACTCCCCCGGCTCCGGGTCCCGCTCACGCACCAGCACCTGGATGAAGTCGGCCGCCTTGGCGTTGCCGCACCAGCGCTTGCGACCGGTGACCACCCACTCGTCGCCGTCCAGCACCGCCCGGGTGGAGACGCCCGCCAGGTCCGAGCCGGCGTCGGGCTCCGACAGCGCGATCGCACCGATCCAGTCACCGCGCGCGCTGCGGGCGAGCAGCTCGGCCCGGCGCTCGTCATCGGGGATCGCCGTCCCGAGGCCCTGCGAGCGGGCCAGGATGCTGGCGGTGCTCATCCAGGCGCGGGCCAGCTCTTCCGACACCATGCAGTACTCGAAGACGCCGAGGCCCAGGCCACCGTGCTCCGCCGTGACGGTGATGCCGAAGTAACCCAGCTCTGCCAGCCTCGAGAGCAGCGAGGCCGGGATCTCCCCCCTCTGCGGGTCGAGCTCGTCGGCGACCGGCAGCACCTCGTCCATCGCGAACCGGCGGGCCTGCTCCTGCAGCTTCTCCCGCTCCGGCGTGTGCCACGGGGGCAGCAGCTCCGGAGGCTTGGGCTCCCAGATCTCGGTCTCGGCGGCGCTGTCGGTCGACGTCATCGTCGGTCGCTCTCCACTCGGCTCGGCGGATGATCACGTACACCTTGGCCGGTGGACATGCCCCCCGCACGTCCGGTCATCCGCCCGGGTGAGCAACGCCACGTCATGCGGCGGCCCTGGGGTTCGGCCGGTGAGGGCTCGCCTGATGATCCTGGTCGCCGGGCCGTACCGGAGCGGCACCGGCGACACCCCAGCCCTGATCGAGGCCGACCATCGGGCGCTCCAGACCGCATGCCCCCAGCGGTTCCGCGCCGGGCACCTGCGGGTCAACGGGCAGGACCTCCCGCTGGTCGAGCTCGCCGGGTCCGTGCAGGTCGGCGACGCCGCCTTGGACGAGGATTTCCACCCATGGGCCGCGGTCTACACCCGCCCCGGCGACGTCCCAGCCGCCCTGCTCACCGGCGTACCCGACGGCATCAGGGGGTGGAGGTCCCGCGCGCGGTCGTACCGGCTCGACCGGGTAGGCCGCGACCTCACCGGCACCCGGACGTCGTCGTCACGGATGTGGAGCTTCTGGTCAGCGGCTGGCACGGCCGTCAGCCGCGACGGGACGTCCTGTGCGGCACGAAGGCGTACTCCCCCCGCTCTGCGGCCTGGCGGATCCGATGGGCAGTCTGACGGGCGTCCCGGACCCAGCACATCGGTGGCCGCTGCGCGAGCCGGAACCGCCGGAAGCTGCGACGCGGCCCGGACGAGTTCCGCGTGGCCATGGCGTAGGCCGCCTCCGCGGCGGTGCGGCCGGCAAGGTATTCGTCGGCGTGCTCGTACCAGTCCATGCTGCCGCGAGCAGCGGCCTGGATCCGCCGCAGGAACGGACGTGACCGTTCGTCGAAGTCACGGAGCGCCATCGGGAGGTCGTCCCTGTAGTACCGCAGGCTGCTCACCAGCTCCACGGCGTCGATGAGGGCCAGCTTGGTACCCCACCCGACGGTGAAGTGCGTCGTGTGGGCAGCATCCCCGATGAGCACCACGTTGTCGTGCGTCCAGGACTCGTTGCTCACATCCCGGAACCGCAGCCAGCGAGCGGGCTCACCGCGCGACTGGCTGATCAGCGAGTGGCCCTCCAGCACCTGCTCGAAGAGCTTCTCCAGCAGTTGCAGGCCGTCGGACTCCTCGCGCTGGTCCAGCCCGAGCCAGCGCCACGTCTCCTCGCTGCACTCCAGGACACAGGTGCTGACGCTGCTGCTCGACGGATAGGCGTGCAACCAGATCCAGCCCCCCGGAGTCGGCTCGGCGGCGAAGACGAGTCCGTCGAACACCTTGTCCGTGCCCAGCCAGATGTAGGGGTTGTGCCCCGTGTCCACCCGTGTGTCGAAGCCGTCCCCGCTGAGCTGGCGGATCCGACTGCCCGCACCGTCCGCCGCCACGATCAGGTCGGCGTCGGCCAATTCGGCGAGGTCCTCGACCGGGTGGTCGTGCTGCACCCGGACGCCGAGCTGGACTGCCCGCTGGGTGAGCGCCTCGAGCAATCTCGCCCGCAGGATGGCGAACCCGTAGCCCCCCATGCGGGAGACCCCCCCGTCGAGGTGGGTCTCCTGGCGCCGCCAGAGCACCGACGCGCGGCGCACCGCCCGGGCACTCTCCCGATCGTGGTCGTACAGGAGCTCGAACAGGTCGTCGGAGAAGCAGACACCCCATCCGTAGGTCGCACCCTGCGGGTCGCGTTCCAGGACCGTGATGTCGCAGTCGGGGTCGGCCAGCTTCATGAGGATGGCGAAGTAGAGCCCAGCAGGGCCGGCGCCGATGCACACGGTCTTCATCGATCATCTCCGGGAGGAAACAGAGGGGCAGGGGGAACGTCAGCTGGGTATGCGCGCCGCGCCGTCCCAGGGCTCGGCGCCCCCACGGTCAGGAACCGGAACGAGTCGTCCAACTCCGGGGGACCCCGCCGGCGCCGGGCTGCTGAACGGCAGCGGGCTCGACGGTGCGTCCCGCAGCGGCTCGGTGAGACCAGCCGATGCGGGGCCGGGTGCGCGGTGCCGACCGACCGAATCCGTTCCGGGGCCGCGACGGACGGCCACCCGTGCGGACTCCGGGTGCCGTAGGCGGTACAGGTGCGCGTAGCCGTTGTCCGCACTCAGCAGTTGCTCATGAGTGCCGGCCTCGACGACCCGCCCCCGTTCGAGATAGAGGATCTGGTCCGCCTCGGCCACGGTCAGCAGGTCGTGCGAGATCACGATCGTCGTCCGGCCGGCCATCAACCGGCGCACGGGGCCGAGGATGCGCTCGCTGGCCTGGTCGTCCAGACCGGCGGTGGGCTCGTCGAGCAGGAGCATGGGAGCGTCGCGCACCATGGCCCTGGCGATGGCCACGCGCTGCCGCTGGCCGCCCGACAGCAGGCGCCCGCGCTGGCCGACCCGGGTGGCGTAGCCATCGGGCAGCCGCTCGATGAACTCGTGCGCGTCGGCCGCCTTCGCCGCGGCGATGATCTCGTCCTCGCTGGCGTCCGGGCGACCCGCCTTGATGTTCTCAGCGACCGTGTCGTCCAGCAGGAGCGTCTCCTGCAGCACCATCGCGATGTTCGCCCGCAGCTCCGCCGGGTCGAGGTCGCGCAGGTCGTGTCCGTCCAGGGTGATCCGGCCCGAGGTCGGGTCGTACAGCCGCAGGATCAGGCGCGCGATCGTCGACTTCCCCGCGCCGCTGACGCCGACCAGCGCCGTCGTCCGGCCGGGCCGAGCGGTGAAGCTGATGCCCTGCAGCACGTCCGTGGTCGTGCCGGGGTAGCGGAAGCCCACATCCTCGACCTCGATGAGGCCGACTGCCCTACCGAGCGGCACGGGATGCGCGGGGCGGCGCACCTCGGGCTGCTCATCCAGCAGTTCCAGGATCCGCTCTCCGCCGGCGGCGGCGGCGAACAGTCCGGTGGACATGTGCCCCAGCCCACTGAGCGGGCCGTAGAGCATGGACAGGTAGAGCAGGAACGCGAGCAGTTCGCCGAGGGTGATGCGGTCGGCGGCGAGCTGCCACGCTCCCACGCCGACGATGGTGATCACGCCCAGGACCTGCACCAGGTCGATGAGGGGTGTGAACAGGCCACCGATCCGCTCGGCCCGGAGCGTTGCCGCGACGCTGGCCCGGGACTGCCCGGTGAACCTGCGGACCTCCGCCTGCTCCCGGCCGTACGCCTGGACCATGGGGGCGTTGCCCAGGCTCTCCTCGACGACGGTGGCGATCGAGCCGCTGCGCCGGCGGACCTCGCCGGACGCCAGCTTGATCCTCCGGGAGAAGGAACGGGCGGTGACCCACAAGAGCGGGGCCACGATCAGGGAGATCAGCGCCAGTTGCCAGTCGAGGACGAACAGCACGCCACCGAAGAGGAGGATCCTCAGGACGGAGATGACGAGCCCGGCCACGCCGGACAGGACCACGCCCTCGATGGCGACGATGTCACTGGTGAGCCGGCTGATGATGTCCCCGAGCCGGCGCCGATCGAAGAAACCGACCGACAGCGTCTGGAGATGGGTGAACACCGCGGTTCGCAGCCGGTGCAGGAAGTTCTCCCCGGTCCAGGCCGCGACGTAGTCGCCGACGAAGCCGATGGCACCCGTGGCCAGCGCGATGCCGACGTACGCGCCCGCGAGCGGTGGGAAGGCGGCGAAGTTCCGGGGAACGAGGACCTCGTCGACCAGGACCTTGGACAGCCACACGCTCAGGCCCTGGAGGAGTAGCCCCGCGCTGGCGAGCAGCACGCTGATCAGCAGCCACCAGCGCAGCGGCCGGGCGTAGGGCCAGAACCGGCGATAGACCTCACGCACCATCACCGTGGGAGCGGCCTCGACCAGTCCCTCGTCCTCCGGTGTGTCAGGGCGCACCAGCGTGCGCACGACGTCCCACACGGGTAAACCTCATTCGTCGGTGGACTGGCCGTCCGAGGTCGGCCCCCCGCGCCTCCCGGCGCGGAGGGCCGACCGCCGGACATGTTCGGCCGTGGCTACGCAGGTGTCACTTGTGCCACTTGTGCCAGCCCTTGTCGTCGTGCCACTTGTGCCAGCCGTCGTCGTGCCACTTGTGCCAGCCCTTGTCCTTGTCGTCCTTGTGCCAGCCGTCGTCGTGCCACTTGTCACTGCTCTGCGACATGGTCTTCCTCCCTCTCGGATTTCAGTGGGCACTGCTCCCCCGTGTCCCCCGTGAGCCTTTCCGCATCGAGTTCGTTCACGCGACCGTGCGGTCGATCGCGCCTGCTCTGTGGTTCCCGGTAGCGCGCAGAACCGGTCTGGAGGCCAGAGATTCCGCACGAGTCGACAAAGTGCTCCAAGACTCGTCTCGCGACGCGATACGGGGGACCCGTTCGGCGGCGCGACCGCCACCGGTATGTCCGTGTCCCCCATGGTCATCAGCGAGGCGGCCTCACAGCATCATTCGCACGGCATGTCGAGGACGGTTGATTGCAGGTGAAAAGCAACGACACACCGAGCGAGAGATCCCATTGCGTTGCGACGGAAAGAAAGACGAGGCAGCGCGGTCGGTGGCGGTCGATCGTTGCGACTCGGTCCCGACCGAGATCCGTCACCACCCCATGCGCGCGATCCCCAAATGCTGGACTCATCACCTCCTCCGGCGCGGGGCCAAGGATTGACAGGCTTTCGCCAGGCGGCAAGCAGAAAAGCCACGAAGATGTGAGTGAGATCGGTACAGGAACGTCTCATACGCGCGCCGCTCACAACCTGCTAGCGGACGGATCGGTTCCGTTTTCGGCACCCAGGACCTTCGTCCCTGTCGCAGCAACGGCGCAGGAGTCGCCGGCGGTTCCTGCCGCACGGGGTGCTCAGCAGGATCGGCGGCCGCGGCCGACCGTCACTGCAACGAGCGCGCGGCTCTTTCCCGCGCCAGTCGCGCGTAGTAGTCGACTGCGGCTGGATCGTCCACCGTGCCGAGACCGACCGCCTTGGCCGGGTCCGCCCCCTGGAACAGCCGCTTGAGCGGTACCTCCAGCCGCTTGCCCGTCCGGGTGTGCGGGACGCCGGGGACGGCGATGATCTCGTCGGGCACGTGCCGCGGGCTGGCCTGCTCGCGGATCGCCGTCCGGATCGTGCCGACCAGTTCGTCGGTGAGCTGCTCGCCGGGCGCCAGCTGCACGAACAGCGGCATCCAGTAGCCGCCGTCGGGCTGCTCCACCCCGAGCACGACGCAGTCGAGGACGGCCGGGATGGACTCGACGGCCGCATAGATGTCCGCCGTCCCCATGCGCACCCCGCCACGGTTCAGCGTCGAGTCCGACCGCCCGGTGATGATGCAGGTGCCGCGGTCGGTGATCTCCAGCCAGTCGCCGTGCCGCCAGACCCCGGGCCACGGCTCGAAGTACGCCTCCCGGTAGCGGGTGCCGTCGGGGTCGTTCCAGAAGTACAGCGGCATCGACGGCATCGGCTCGGTGATCACCAGCTCGCCGAGCTCGCACACGACCGGCTGCCCGTCCTCGTTCCAGGAGGCGGCCGCCACGCCCAGGTTGGGCCGTTGCAGCTCGCCCGCCGTCACGGGGAGCAGCGGCGAGCTCCCGATGAAGCCGGTCGCGACGTCCGTGCCGCCGGACAGCGAGCCGAGCAGCACGTCGGGGCGCACCGCGTCGTAGACCCAGTGGAAGGCCGATGCCGGCAGGGGCGAGCCGGTCGAGCCGATGCTCCGCAGGGCCGACAGGTCCTGCATCTCGCCCGGCCGGATCCCCGCCTTCTCGCATGCGGACAGGTAACCGGCGCTGGTACCGAGGTAGGTCATCCCCGTGCGGGCGGCCAGCGCGAACTGGGCGTCGACCGACGGATACGCGGGGGCACCGTCGTAGACGATCAGCGTCGCGCCGGACAGCAGCACCGAGGTCGCGATGTTCCACATGATCCAGGCCGTGGAGGCGTACCAGAAGAAGCGGTCGCCGACGCCGACGTCCATGTGCAGGTCCGCCGCCTTGCGCTGCTCGAGCACCACTCCGCCGTGGCCGTGCACGATCCCCTTGGGCAGCCCGGTGGTCCCGGAGGAGTAGACGATCCACAGCGGGTGGTCGAACGGCAGGGCCTCGAAGTGCGGCTGCTGCTCGTCGGCGACCGCCTCGGACCACGGGAGCACGCCGTCGGGCACCTCGTCCGGGAAGAGCCGGGGGACGGCGATCGTCGTCCGCACGGTCGGCAGCGAGGCCCGGAGTTCGGCGACGACGTCCCGGCGGTCGTAGTCCTTGCCGTTGAACCGGTAGCCGTCGACGGCGACCAGCACGGTGGGCTCGATCTGGGCGAATCGGTCGAGGACGGCGCGGCTGCCGAAGTCGGGCGCGCAGGAGGACCAGACGGCGCCGATGGACGCCGCCGCGAGGAAGGCGATCACCGCCTCGGGCACGTTGGGCAGGTACCCGGCCACCCGGTCGCCGCGCTGCACCCCGAGCCGGCGCAGCGTCGCGGCGAACGCGCCGACCTGGCCGCGCAGCGATGCCCAGGACATCTCCACCGGTTCGGCGCCCTCGGCCACCGCGATCAGCGCGGGGTGGTCGTCGGAGGCATTGCGGAAGGCCTGCTCGGCGTAGTTGATCGTCGTGCCGGAGAACCAGACCGCACCCGGCATGCCGCGGTCGGTCAGCACCTCGTCGTCGGGGACGTCGGGCAGCACCCCGGTCCAGGTGGCGAGGTCGCCCCAGAACTGGTCGAGGTGGTCGACCGACCAACGCCACAGCGTGTCGTAGTCGGTCGGATCGCCGAAGGAGAGGCCGCGTCGCTCCTCGACCCAGCCGGCGAAGGCGGCTACGCGGGTGGCACGGATGCTCTCTGGGGTCGGCCGCCAGAGCTCGTCAGGGCGATCACTCACTCCCGCACCATGCCATTCTGTGCCGACGCCGACCACGGCACGCCGACGACCAGCGCAGGAGCTCACCGTGCAGCCCGATCCCCAGGCCGAGCTCAACGTGCTGGGCGGCCCCCTGCAGCCCTGCGGCATCGATCCCATGACCGGCTTCTACCGGGACGGGCGCTGCAGGACCGGTCCCGAGGACCTCGGCTCGCACACCGTCTGTGCGGTCGTCTCGGCCGAGTTCCTGGCCCTGCAGCGCGACCTCGGCAACGACCTGTCGACCCCCCGTCCGGAGTACGGCTTTCCCGGCCTCCGGCCCGGCGACCGCTGGTGCGTCGTCGCCGCGCGCTGGCTCCAGGCCTACCAGGCGGGCGCGGCCGCGGGCGTCGTCCTGGCCGCCACCCATGCCCGGGCTCTCGAGATCGTGCCGATGGAGGCGCTGCGCCAGAACGCGGTCGACGTCCCGGACGACATCAGCGGCCTGGAGTGACGCCGGCCCCTGACGTGTCTCTGCAAGCTCGTGCTCTGTGTGCAGGGGCACTCAGAGCACGAGCCCGTGGGATGTACGTCGGGGCGGGACGGTGCGGTGGAATGAGTTGCGCCGTCGCGACGCTCCCGAGACCATGAGCGATCTCCTGGACCTGCCCCTCACGACGCTGGACGGCGAGCCGACCACGCTCGGCGCACTGACCAGCGGCCGCGCCGCCCTCATCGTCAACGTTGCCAGCAAATGTGGGCTCACGCCGCAGTACGGCGCGCTCGAGGCGATGCAGAAGGAGTACGCGGGCCGAGGGTTCACCGTCGTCGGAGTGCCGTGCAACCAGTTCATGGGCCAGGAGCCGGGCACCGCCGAGGAGATCGCCGAGTTCTGCTCCGCGACCTACGGCGTCACGTTCCCGATGACGGACAAGGTCGAGGTGAACGGCGCCGGCGCGCACCCGCTCTACCAGCGGTTGACCGCGACGCCGGACGCCGCGGGCGAGTCCGGCGACGTCCAGTGGAACTTCGAGAAGTTCCTGCTCAGCCCCGCCGGCGACGTGGTGGGCCGGTTCCGCCCGACGACCGAGCCGGACGCACCCGAGGTCCGCGCCGCGATCGAATCGGTCCTCCCCGTCTGAGCGGCCCGGCGGCTGTGCTGACGGCCCCGGCGATCAGCTCGAGAGTGCGGCGGGGGTCTCGGGCAGGGACGTCGGCACCGGCGTCGCCCGGGCGGTCTGGGCCAGCACGATCCCGGTGAGGACGACGACACCGCCGGCCACCTGCCAGGCGGCGAGCACCTGCTCGAGCCACAGCCACGCCACGATCGAGGCGAACACCGGCTCCACGGTTGCGACGAGCCCCGCGGCGGTCGGGGGGAGGTGGCGGAGCGCGGAGATCGACAGCCAGAACGGCACGATCGCGCCGAGGACGACGATCCAGGCCACCAGCACCCAGAGCGGCAGCTGCAGCGAGCCGGCCGACACCGGCACCCGCTCGGCCAGCGTCCCCGCGTCGAACTGCCACCACGGCGCTGCCGCGGCCCAGAACAGCGCGGCGGCCACGAAGCTCCAGCAGGTGAGCGCCACCGGGTCGCGGGTGACGGTGCCGCGCTCCCCCATCAGGTAATACGTGGCCAGGCAGAGCGCCGCGATCAACGCCGCGCCCAGGCCGACCGGGTCCAGCGACCCGCCGTCCTGCCAGATCTCGGCGACCAGCACCAGCCCGGACAGCGAGAGCAACAGGGCCAGCCAGAGCCGGCTGCGCACCTTCTCCCGGCGCACCAGCCAGACGTAGAGCGCGATGAAGACCGGCGCGGTCATCTCGAAGACCAGCGCGATCCCGACCGGCATCCGGCCGATGGCGACGTAGTACAGGAACTGGGTGAGCGCGACCCCCACGACGCCGAACACCGCCAGGAAGGGGACCTCCCGCCAGGCGATCCGCAGCCGGCGGGGGGCGACGACCGCCAGGAGGGCCAGCAGGCACACGGCCGCGCCGGTGCAGCGCAGAGCGGTGAGCCGGGTCGCCGGGATGCCCGCCCGCAGCGCGAGCGTGGAGACCGTGCCGTTGACGGCGAAGAGGCCGGCCGAAGCCAGCGTCAGGGCGTAGCCGGCTGCAGGGCGGGCGACACGGGTCACGCCGGGAACGTAGTCCCCAACAGCTGCCGAACCCCCTACGGGGCGGCCGGGCGGATCAGAAGAGCGCGAGTTCCTGCGCGGGGGCGGCGGGCGGCTCGCCGGCCGCGGTGAACAGCTGATCCAGGCCCGCCAGTTCGAAGACCCGCCAGACCGACGGCTGGACGCCCCGCAGGCGCAGCGCGATGCCCCGCTGGAGGGCCCAGCGCCGGACACCGAGCAGCGTGGAAACCCCGATCGAGCCCATCGAGGGGACCCCCGACAGGTCGATCTCCAGGTCACGGCAGCCGACCAGGGGTCGGCCGGCCAGGAACGACTCCAGCTGCAGGGCGCTCAGGCCGTCGAGGTCCCCGCGGACCAGCACGACGGCGCGGCTGCCCGACGATTCCCAGTCCAGCCCGGAGGCAGGACGACAGGCCACCGGATGTGCCACCCACCAGGGACGACGTCCCCCGGAGGCACGCCCCAACCGTCGAGAGG
Organism: Blastococcus sp.; assembly: GCA_025965695.1. GTDB lineage: Bacteria > Actinomycetota > Actinomycetes > Mycobacteriales > Geodermatophilaceae > Blastococcus_B. The sequence continues at coordinate 17,520 of JAOPWM010000309.1, read as the reverse complement.
TGTCCCGCTCATGCGCCCGAACCATGCCTGCCCCCAGCCCTGCCGACGGCACCGCCGTCGTGACAAACGCTACGCACGGCTACCGACAGAACCCTGTGTGTCCCCGGCCACAGCACCGGCGTGGCGGAGGCCGACGCGCCGTGGCGCGGCGCCGCACCACGCAGCGTGACCTCGATGTAGCCGGTGGACCGTGGCCCCGCGGATCCGGCCGGCGGCTAGCGTGCCGGGCGTGCCGAGTCCCGACGACATGGTGAGCGCGGTGACCGACTCGATGGCCGGGCGCACCGACCGCACGCTGCAGGAATGGGTGGCCCTCGTCGCGACCTCGGGCGTCGACCCGCTCGACCAGAACGCGGTGCGCCGCTGGCTGCGCGAGGTCCACGATGTCAAGCAGAACAGCCAGTGGGCCATCGCCGACGCCGCCGCCCGGGACGCCGGCTGGGTGTGGCCGACCGTCGAGGAGTACGTCGACGCGCAGTACACCGGCGCCAAGGCCGCGCTCCGCCCGATCTTCGACGCGGTGCGGGAGGCGGTCCTCGCCCTCGGGGACGACGTCGTCGTCGAAGGCCGCGGAACCTACGTGCCGTTCGTCCGGCGCCGGCAGTTCGCCGCCGTGGCCGCGGCGACGGCCACCCGGATCGACCTCGGCCTCCGGCTCCCCGATCCGCCGGCCGGTGACCGCCTGCAGCAGACCACGGCACCCGGGTCGGCCACGCACCGGGTGCAACTCTTCTCGGTGGCCGACGTCGACGACGAGGTCCGGAGCCTGCTGCGGGCCGCCTACGGGCAGAACGGCTGACCGCCCCCGGCCGGGCACACTCGACCCGTGAGGAGCAGGCCGGCCTGGTCGGACCGTCGGCGCCGCACCCTGCTCGGACTCGCCGTCGGGATCGTCGCCTTCGCCCTCGGTGCGGTCGGCCTGCCGGACCAGTACGGCGTGACCTCGGCGTCCCTCGCCGCACTTTGCGGTCTCCTGCTCGTGGTCGCCACGGTGGTGTTCCTCGCCATCCCGGGGCCGGGCACCCTGCGCACGCTCTTTCACACCGTCCCGCTGGCGGGGGCGGTGCTCGTGGTCGCCGTCCTCCTGCTGCTGTCCACATCGGCCGACCTGCGCTGGCTGTGGTCGCTGATCGCCGTCGCCGCGGCGGCCTGGACGGCGGCGGCGGTCTGGCAGACCCGCCGCTCGGGCGACTGACCGGCGCGACAGACTGCAGGGCATGGAGCTGCCCGCATCCCTCTATGTCCCTACACACGGCGGCGTCCCTACACACGGCGGCTACGAGGCCACCGCGCTCACCATCGGCCCCTGGGACCCGGGGCTGCAGCACGCCGGACCGCCGGCCGCGCTCCTGCTGCGCGAGGCCGAGCGGGCGAGCGGCATCGAAGGCGGGCAGACCGTCCGGCTGGCCTACGACATCTTCGCGCCGGTGCCGGTCGGCCCGATCCGGCTCAGCGCGTCCGTCGTCCGCCCCGGCCGCCGGATCGAGCTCGTCGAGGCCGTTCTCACGGGTGGTGACGAGCGGCCGCTCATGCGGCTGGCCGCCTGGCGGATACGCACCCGGGAGGACGGCGCCGCCGAGGCGCAGTCCCCGGCCCATCCCGCCGCCGCCGGCCCGCAGGACAGCCGGCCGGAGGACGCCGCCTTCTTCACCGAGGACGTCGCCTACCACCGCGCGCTGGAGTGGCGCTTCGCCGCGGGCAGCTTCAACTCCCCCGGTCCGGCGTCGGCGTGGACGCGGCCGGAGTGCGAACTGGTGGCCGGCGAGCCCATGACGCCCCTGCAGCACCTGCTGGTGATGACCGATGCGGCCAGCGGCATCTCGGCGTCGCTGGACTGGAACCGCGCGACCTTCGCCAACGTCGACCTCAGCGTCGCCCTGCACCGGCCGCCGCGCGGCGACTGGCTCGGGATGGACGCCACCACGGTGCTCGGTGGCACCGGGGCCGCCCAGTGCTACGCCGTCCTCTTCGACGAGACGGGAGCGATCGGACGCTCGACCCAGTCGCTGTTCGTGGAGCCACGCTGATCACCGGGGGATGTGGCACCGACCGGCCGCACCGGCCAAGGTGGTACCGATGACGAACCGACCGAGCGAACCGATGGCGCCGCGATGAGCCCCCTGGTCGAACTCCGCGACTGGCTGTCCGGGCGTGGCCTGGAAGTCGTCCTGATCATCCTCGGCTCGATCCTGCTGGGCCGGTTCGTGGCCTGGGTGGGCCGCCGCATCACCGACCGGATCGATCGCCGCGCGACCGGCGGCGACGTCCTGGTCCGCTCGGAGGCGGCCAAGCACCGGCACTCGCTGACGCAGGTGCTGACTTGGGCGGCGATCGTGCTCATCTACTCGATCGCGGTCTTCTTCGTGCTCGACCGGCTCGGCGTGCCGGTGACCGGGCTGGTCGCGCCGGCCACCGTGCTCGGCGTCGGGCTCGGCTTCGGCGCCCAACGGGTCGTCGGTGACGTGCTGGCCGGCTTCTTCATCATCACCGAGCGGCAGTACGGCTTCGGCGACGTCGTCTCCATCACCGTCACCGGGGCCGGTGAGCCGGCCACCGGCACCGTCGAGGACGTCACCCTGCGGGTGACCCGGATGCGCTCCCCGAACGGGGAGGTCATCACGGTGCCGAACGGGGCGATCGCGAAGGTCGTGAACCTGTCCCGCGACTGGGCCCGGGCCGTCGTCGACGTCCCCATCCCGACCACCGTGGACGTGAACCGGGTGAACGAGATCCTGCGCGAGGTGGGCCGCGAGGCGTTCCGGGACCCAGCGCTGCGCCCGCTGCTGCTCGACCCGCCCAGCGTGATGGGCGTGGAGAGCCTGGACCTCGATCAGGTCAACGTCCGGATGGTCGCCCGCACGCTGCCCGGCAAGCAGTTCGAGGTCGGCCGTGACCTACGCGCCCGCGTCGTCCACGCCTTCCGGGCCCAGGGGCTGAGCGTGCCGCCACCGCCGCCGGTCGCGACCTCCACGCCGGACGACGAACTCGCACGGGAGGGAGAACGATGAGCGACCCGACCCAGGAGCAGCCCGCGGTCACCCCGACAGTCAGCACCGACCCGCCCCGCTCGCGGTGGCACGTGTCCCGGATCCCGGCGCACCTGGGCCGGGCACGGACGTCGACCGTGGTCCTGGCCGTGCTCTTCCTGGCGATCGGAACGCTCTACCTCAACATCCGTCCGGCGACGACGGGGACGGCGACCGCCGGGACCACCGGCAACCGGGCACCGGCTTCCACGTCGGCGCCCGCACGGGAGCCGACCGCGACCACGACGCCGGCACCCGAGACGACGACGGAGCAGCCGACGACGACGGGGCAGTCGACGACCACCGGCGGCCCCACCGACACGACGACGCCGGGGGGGACGCCGGGGGGGACGCCGGGGGGGACGACGGAGGGCACCCTCCCGACGCCCACGGTGGCGACGACGACCCCGCCGCCAGTGCCCACCACGACCGTCAACCCACCGGGGGGCTGAGCACTCGGGAGGACAGGTCAGCCCGACCAGGGCGAGGCGACGCCCCAGCCCCAGCGGCACCGGAGCGGACCGGACCACCTCCGCGCCGCGCTGGGAGTTGGCCAGCGCCAGCTGCGGCTGAGCTCGTAGTCCACGCACTGCGGCGCCCGTTCGAGTACCTGCGCCGCCCGTTCATGGTCGGCCAGGAACGCAGCCTGGTGGTCCTCGGCGATCCGGTAGCGGATGTACTCGACGGTCATGTCGGCCCCCAGGTCCGTTCGGAGCGTCGATCACACGCGCACCCGGCGCCCGCTCCAGGGATCGGGCTGCGCGGCGCTGTTCCTTTCGACCACGTCGGGCTTCTGCCGCCGGGATCAGAACGACGTCACGACGGCGATGCCGGGCTGCCGACCGATCTCCGCAAGCGCGGCGCCGGCGTCGTCGAGCGCCAGCCGCCGGGTGATCAGCGGCCGCGGGTCCAGCCGCCCGGCGGCGATCAGGCCGAGCAGCTCCGGATAGGCGTGCGCGGCCATGCCGTGGCTGCCGAGCACCTGCAGCTCCAGCCCGATCACCCGCTCCATCGGCACCTCGGGGCGCCCCTGCGCCGCCGGCAGCAGCCCCACCTGCACGTGCCGGCCCCGCGGACGCAGGCACCGGATCGAGTTCGCGCAGGTCACGACCGCGCCGAGAGCATCCAGCGAGACGTGGGCTCCCCCACCGGTCAGCTCCGCCACCGCCGCGGGCACGTCCGAGGCGCCGTCCAGGGTGTGCTCGGCCCCGAGCTCGCGAGCGAGAGCGAGCGCCCCCGGCACCACGTCGACGGCGATCACCCGGGCACCGGCCGCCGCCGCGATCTGCACCGCGGAGAGCCCGACGCCCCCGCAGCCGTGCACCGCCACCCACTCGCCGCCCCGTACCCGCGCCACCTGCACGACCGCCCGGAAGGCAGTCGCGTACCGGCAGCCCAGCGCGGCGGCGGTGACCACGTCCAGCTCCTCAGGGACGGCGACCAGGTTGACGTCGGCGGCGTCGAGTGCGACGAATTCCGCCAGCGAGCCCCAGTGGGTGAAGCCCGGCTGGGTCTGGCGGACGCACACCTGCTGCTCGCCCGCCGCGCACTGGGCACAGGTCCCGCACGCGTTCACGAACGGCACGGTCACCCGGTCGCCGACCGACCAGTGGCGCACCCCCGTCCCGACGGCGGCCACCGTGCCGGCCAACTCGTGCCCGGGCACGTGCGGGAGGACGACGCCCGGGTCGTGGCCCTGCCACGCGTGCCAGTCGCTCCGGCAGATGCCACTCGCCGCCACACGGACGACGACACCACCCGGCGGCGACTCGGGAGCGGGCACCTCCCGCACCTCGAACGGACCACCGAAGGAATCGAAGACCAGCGCGCGCACGGGCGCCAGCCTGCCCCGGCCCGGTCCCCGGGCTCGAACGGGGGCCGCGCTTCCCGCTCGGCGTGCTGACGACCCTCGTACTCGATCGCCACTCTCCACCGCGAGTAGCCGAGATCCGCATGCGCGACCTCTCGCCGCGTCCATCGAGCGCGGCGCACCCGAACACCGGCCGGCTCGAGATCTGTGGATTCAGCGGATCAACTTCGAGGTGCTGGCGGGGCACTGCGCGGGACGGATGTTTCACGTGAGACATCCGGGTGCCTAAGATCTGCTCTGGCTCACGAGAGGCAGCGACAAGCACCTGGCTGGCTGCCCGGCAACCTCTACTCCGTCTGAGGTGCTCCAGGGGAAGAGCCGGCTGGACGACGCCCGTCGCCCGGCAAGGACGGAGCTCCTGCGCGCCGCGGGTTCTCCGCGAGCGAGAGGTAGGCGCACATGTCCGAACCCGACCAGAACAAGGCAGCCTGGAGCTTCGAGACCCGGCAGATTCACGCCGGCACCAGCCCCGACCCCACGACCGGTGCCCGCGCCCTGCCGATCTACGCGACCACCGCCTACCAGTTCCGCGACACCCAGCACGCCGCCGACCTCTTCGCGCTGGCCGAGATGGGCAACATCTACACCCGGATCATGAACCCGACGCAGGACGCGCTCGAGCAGCGCGTCGCCTCTCTGGAGGGCGGCGTCGCGGCGCTGGCGGTGTCGAGCGGACAGTCGGCGACGACGCTGGCGATCCTGAACATCGCCGAGGCCGGCGACCACGTCGTCGCCTCCGCCTCGCTCTACGGCGGCACCTACAACCTGCTGCACCACTCGCTGCCCAAGCTGGGCATCACCGTCTCCTTCGTCGAGGACCCCGACGATCCGGAGAACTGGCAGTCGCTCGTCCGGGACAACACCAAGGCGTTCTTCGCCGAGACGATCGGCAACCCGAAGGGCGACATCCTCGACATCGAGGCCGTCTCCGGGGTCGCCCACCGCAACGGCGTCCCCCTGATCGTGGACAACACCATCGCGACGCCGTACCTGATCCGGCCGTTCGAGTTCGGCGCCGACGTCGTCGTCCACTCGGCCACCAAGTACCTGGGCGGCCACGGTACGGCGATCGCCGGGATCATCGTCGACGCCGGGACGTTCGACTGGACCGGCGGCAAGTTCCCCGGATTCACCACGCCCGACCCGACGTACCACGGGGTCGTCTACGCCAGCCTGGGTGCGCCGGCCTACGCGCTCAAGGCCCGCGTGCAGCTGCTCCGCGACCTCGGCCCGGCGATCTCCCCGTTCAATGCCTTCCTCGTCGTCCAGGGGATCGAGACGCTGTCGCTGCGCATGGAGCGGCACGTGGCCAACACCCTGCGGGTAGCGGAGTTCCTCGAGGGGCACGACGAGGTCGACTCGGTGAACTACCCGGGACTGGCCTCCTCGCGGTGGCACGCGGCACAGCAGAAGTACGCCCCGAAGGGCGGCGGCGCGGTGCTGACCTTCGAGCTGCACGGCGGCATCGAGGCCGGCAAGAAGTTCGTCGAGGCACTGGAGCTGCACAGCCACGTGGCGAACATCGGCGACGTCCGCAGCCTGGTCATCCACCCGGCCTCGACGACGCACTCGCAGCTCACCCCCGAGGAGCAGCTGACCACCGGCGTCACCCCCGGCCTGGTGCGCCTGGCCGTCGGCCTGGAGGGCATCGAGGACATCATCGCCGACCTCGAGGCCGGGTTCCGCGCCGCCAAGTCGGCCTGACATGGGCGGGTGGGTCGAGGGCGACCCGGCGGGTGACCGCCGGTTCCTCGACCTGCCCGGACCCTTCCGGCCCGAGCGCGGCGGACTCCTCCCCGCAGTGCGGGTCGCGTACGAGACGTGGGGAACGCTCGACGGGGACGGCGACAACGCCGTCCTCGTCGAGCACGCGCTGACCGGCGACAGCCATGTCGTCGGCCCCGCCGGACCCGGGCACCCGACCGGAGGCTGGTGGGACGGGCTGATCGGGCCGGGCCGGGCCCTGGACACCGATCGCTTCTTCGTCGTCTGCGCCAACGTGCTCGGCGGCTGCCAGGGGACGACGGGGCCGTCGTCCCCTGGTCCGGACGGCGGCCGGTGGGGCGCCCGCTTCCCCGAGGTGACCGTCGGCGACCAGGTCCGGGTCGAGGCGGAGCTGGCCGACGCCCTCGGGATCGGGCAGTGGGCCTGCGTCGTCGGCGGATCCATGGGCGGCATGCGCGCCCTGGAGTGGGCCGTCGCCATGCCCGACCGGGTGGCGACGCTGTTCTTCCTCGCGTCCGGTGCGGTGGCGACCGCCGACCAGATCGGCACCCAGACCACCCAGCAGACGGCGATCCGGGCCGACCCGCGCTGGGGCGGCGGCCACTACCCGCTCACCGATCCCCCGGTCGCCGGGCTGGGCATCGCCCGCCGGATCGCGCACCTGACCTATCGCAGCGCGTACGAGCTCGACGAACGGTTCGGCACTCAGGTCCAGGACGACGGCCGCTTCGCCGTCGCCTCCTACCTCGAGCACCACGCCGACAAGCTCGCCGCCCGGTTCGACGCCGGCAGCTACGTACTGCTGACCGAGTCGATGAACAGCTGGGACGTCGGCCGCGGCAGGGGCGGCGTGCACGCGGCGCTGGGCCGGGTGACCGCGCGGCCGCTGGTGGCCGGCGTGGACAGCGACCGGCTCTACCCGCTGGAGCTGCAGCAGCAGGTGGCCGATGCGCTCGGCGTCCCGCTGCAGGTGATCACCTCCCCGTACGGGCACGACGGCTTCCTCATCGAGGTCGACGAGGTCGGCAAGCTACTGAGCGGCCTGCTCGACGGTTGACCACGACGAGATCTGCACACTCGCCCCCATCAGGGCCCTGAAGGGGGCGAGTGTGCAGATCTCGCCCATCGGTAGCGTCCGACGGCATGAGCTATGACGTCGCGGCCGTGCGGGCGCAGTTCCCGGCCCTGCGGGCGGGCACCGCCCACTTCGACGGGCCCGGCGGCACCCAGGTGCCCGAGGCCGTCGCCCGGGCGGTCGCCGGGACCCTCACCTCGCCGATCGCCAACCGGGGCCGGGTCACCGCCGCCGAACGCACCGCCGACGACATCGTGACCGGTGCGCGGCAGGCAATCGCCGACCTGCTCGGCGCCGACCCACGCGGCATCGTCTTCGGCCGCAGCGCCACCCAGCTGACCTTCGACCTGGCCCGCACGCTGGCCACCGGCTGGGGTCCCGGCGACGAGGTGGCCGTCTCCCGGCTCGACCACGACGCGAACGTCCGCCCCTGGGCGCGGGCCGCCGAGGCGGTGGGCGCGACCGTCCGCTGGATCGAGTTCGACCCCACCACCGGCGAGCTGACCGCGGACGACGTCGCCGAGGTGCTCACAGCGCGGACACGGTTGGTCGCCGTCACCGGCGCCTCGAACCTGATCGGCACCCGCCCGCCGGTCGCGGAGATCGCCCGGCTCGTCCACGCCGCCGGCGCCCTCCTCGCGGTGGACGGCGTCCACCTCACCGCCCACGCGCCGGTCGACGTCGTCGCGCTCGGAGCGGACTTCTTCACCTGTTCGCCCTACAAGTTCCTGGGCCCGCACTGCGGGGTGCTGGCGGCCGCGCCGTCCCTGCTGGAAACCCTGGCGCCGACCAAGCTGCTGCCGTCGTCCGACGACGTCCCGGAGCGCTTCGAGCTCGGCACGCTGCCCTACGAGCTGCTCGCCGGCAGCACCGCCGCGGTGGACTTTCTCGCCGGTCTCTCCCAGGACGCCGGCGGCACCCGGCGCGAGCGGCTGGTCGCCGCCATGAGCACGCTCGAGGCGTACGAGGACGACCTGCGCGAACACCTGGAGGCCGGCCTCACCGCGCTGCCCGGCGTCCGGCTGTGGTCACGGGCCGCCTCCCGGACGCCGACGCTGCTGGTCACCTTCGACGGCCACGACGCCGCGGAGGCCTACCGCTTCCTCGCGGCGCGCGGCGTCAACGCCCCGGCCGGATCGTTCTACGCGATCGAGGCCAGCCGGTGGCTGGGGCTCGGCGACACCGGTGGCCTGCGCGTCGGCCTGGCGCCCTACAGCGACCGGGACGACGTCGAGCGCCTGCTGGCCGGGCTGCGGGAGTTCCTCGCCGCCTGAGTCAGTCAGCTCATGTAGTCGCCCGGCACCTGTCCCGCCGGGGGCAGCGGACGGCGGACCACCGGGCGCACCTTGCGGGCCGAGGTGAGCCGTTCGGTGTAGCTGGCCGCGTTCCCGCGAATGTGCGCCATGTCGTCCGCGGTCGCCTGACGCAGCACCTTGGCGGGGACGCCGCCGACCACCGAGCCCGGCGGCACCTGCGTGCCAGGGGTGACGACGGCACCGGCGGCGACGATCGAGCCCGAGCCGATGTGCGCCCCGTTCATGACGATGCTGCCCATGCCCACGAGGACGTCGTCGTCGACCCGCGCCCCGTGCAGGACGACGCGGTGGCCGACGGTGACCCCCTTGCCGATGAGCAGCGGGAAGCCCGCGTCGGAGTGCAGCGTGCAGCCGTCCTGGACGTTGGATCCCTCACCGATCTCGATGACATCCGCGTCGGCGCGGGCGACGGCGCCGTACCAGATGCTGGAGTGGGCGCCCATCGTCACCGCGCCCACCACGACCGCCGTAGGCGCCACGAAGGCCTGGTCGTCGATACGGGGCTTTCCGAAGTCCAGTTCAGCGATGTAGTTGTCGGCCACGCCGTCCTCCTCGATCTGCGTCGTCGGCCGAAGTCTGGCAGTCAGCCGGTGATCTCGGCGAGTGCTCGGGGAATCTCCGGCGGCAGCTCGCGGGCCAGGAAGCCCAGCCGCCCGACCGAGGAGGACAGCCGCTCGCCGCAGCGGCCGTGTACGAACGCCGCCCAGACCGCGGCCTGCGCCGGATCGGCCCCGCGGGCGAGCAGTCCTCCGGTGATCCCCGCACGGACGTCGCCCGACCCGGACACCCCGAGGCCGGCCGCGCCACTGTCGTCCCGCCAGAGCCGGGCGTCCGGGGTGGCGATCCACGAGCTCACCCCACCCAGCCCGACGACAGCCCGGGCCCGGCCGGCGAGATCCGCCGTGGCGCCGGCCGGGTCCTCGTCGATCTCGTCCCTGTCGACGTGCAGCGCGTAGGCGAGTTCCAGCGGGTTGGGGGTGAGCACCGCCCGGCCGTCGAGGTGGTGCAGGCAGGTGTCGTCAGCGGTGACGCAGGCGAGCCCGAGCGCGTCGAGCGCCAGCGGGCCCGTCAGATGGGGCAGCAGCCGCGCCCCGAACTCCTGGGTCGCCTCCTTGTCGGCCATGCCCGGCCCGATCAGGACGGCGTCCGCGGCCTCGGCGAGGTCGCGCACCGCGTCGGCGGCGTCGGCACTGATCGCGCCGCCGTCGGTCTCGGGCAGTGCGCGGACCAGTGCTTCAGGCAGGGCGGCCGCCGCGAACGGGGCGACCGACGCCACCGTGGCCACCTGCAACTTGCCCGCGCCCGCCCGCATGGCGGCCTCGGCCGCGAGCAGCACCGCTCCGAGGGTCTCCGAGCTCCCGCCGATCACCAGGATGGAGCCGCGGGTGTTCTTGTCGCCGGCCGGCTCCGGGAGCTGCCAGGCCCGCAGCACCTCCGGGGTGACGATCGTCGGATCAGGACTGGGGTGCGGCATCGGGCTCCTCGGTGATGTCCTCGTCGTCGAGGTGCTCGACCTCGTTGAACGCCGCCAGCGTCAGGTTGCCGGCGGCATCGAGCTCGTAGCGGGTCAGCGAGGCGTTGGCGACCTGCTCCTCCTTGTCGACGGCGAGCAGTTCCTGCTCGGTCAGCTCCTCCAGCACGTACCGGAAGACCATGATCACCGCCTGGTGCGCCACGACGATCAGCCGCTCGCAGTCGTGCCGCAGCGCCTCGGTCGCCAGCAGGCTGCGCACCCGCAGCGCGACGTCGGCCCAGCTCTCACCGCCGGGAGGCCGGTAGTAGAACTTGCCCAGCAGGTCGCGGCGGCCGGCCTCGTCGGGGAAGTGCTCCCGGATCCCCGCGCCGGTCATCCCGTCGAAGGCGCCGAAGTCCCGTTCCCGCAGCCGCTCGTCGGTGCGCACCCGGACGTCGAGGCCCGCGGTGGCCAGCTGTGCCGTCGTCAAGGCCCGCGCGAAGGGGGAGCTGAGGGCGGCGGTCGGCCGCTCGTCCTCGGGGAGCGCGGCCAGCCGGCGGCCCAGCGCCTCCGCTTGTGCCCGGCCGGTGTCGGACAGCGGGACGTCGGGGTCGCGGATGTCCAGGTCCAGCCGGGCCGCTCCGGCCTCGTGGGCACGCGCATCGGCGAGATTCCCCATGCTCTCGCCGTGCCGCACCAGCCAGAGCACGGACGGGACCGGCTCCCGGTCGGCCACGCGCCACCTCCGATCCGGCCGCACGCTGCGGCTCCCCGGACGCCGGTAGCCGCAGCGTGCGGCCCCGAAACAGTGGACGACGGACCGTGCCGTGACCAGGATGGCGAAGTGACGCTGCCGACCGACCTGCCCGTGCTGGGATTTCCCGATCAGGGGGCCCTCGAGGCGTGGCTGGAGGCCGAGCACGCGACCGCCCCCGGCCTCTACGTGAAGCTCGCCAAGAAGGGGGCCGACGTCCCGTCGCTGACCTACGGCGAGCTCGTCGAGGCGGTGCTGTGCTTCGGTTGGATCGACGGGCGTTCCAACCGTCTCGACGACCGGTTCTACCTGCAGCGCATCACCCCGCGCCGGGCCCGCAGCGTGTGGTCGCAGAAGAACGTCGACGCGGTCGAGACGCTGACCCTCGCGGGCCGGATGCGCGCTGCCGGTCTCGCCGCCGTGGACTCGGCCCGGGCCGACGGGCGGTGGGAACGCGCCTACGCGGGCTCGGCGACGATCACCGTGCCCGACGACCTCGCCGAGGCCCTGGCGGCAGAGCCCGCGGCGCTGAAGGAGTTCGAGACGCTCGACGGGGCAAACCGCTACGCCGTTCTCTGGCGCGTGCACACGGCGAACAGCGCGACGACGCGGGCGAAGCGGATCGCGACGCTCGTGCAGATGCTCGCCGAGGGCCGGCACATCCACTGACGTTCAGTCGGCGACCGATGCCTGTTCCCGCCAGAAGGCGCCGTCCCGGTAGCGCCACCACAGCATGAGAAGCGCACCCGCAACCAGCACGCCCACGCCGATCACCAGCGGCGGCCCCACCCCCAGCCAGGCCTGGCCGGTATAGGAGTTCTCCGCGTCGGCGAGATCGCGCACGGAGAGCACGAGCAGCCAGGCGAGCATCGCCGCTCCGGTCAGCGGGCCGACGCCGAGGAGCAGGAAGTTCCGCACGCTCACCAGCAGTCGGCGGCGGAAGTACACGGCGCAGGCCAGGCCGGTGAGCGCGTAGTAGAGGGCGATCAGCAGGGACAGTCCGGTGATCGAGTCGTAGAGCGCGTTCTCGCTGATCAGGCCGACACCGATGTACCAGGCGATGCCGACCCCGGCCACCCACCAGGTCGAGACGTCCGGCGTGCGATGGCGGGCGGAGATCGAGGCGAACCGGCGGGGCAGGGCGGCCCGTCGCGCCATGGACAGCGCGGTCCGCGAGGCCGGGATGATCGTCGTCTGCGTCGACGCGATCGCCGACGTGGCGACGGCCAGCAGCACCACCCAGTCCCAGCCGCCGAGCGCGCCGGTCGACAGCAGCGCGAAGACCGCTTCCTCCTGGTCCGCGTGACCGGCCAGCCAGGCGGTCCCGGCGAAGGAGACGACCGCCGTGGCCACCCCGAGATAGGTGAGCAGCAGGACCACCGTCGAGAGCACCCCCGCCCGCCCCGGCGCCGACCGCGGGTCGGTGATCTCCTCGGTCAGGTTGTGGGCCGTCTCCCAGCCCCAGTAGGCGAACACCCCGAGCAGGAGGCCGCCGGTCAGCGACGAGCCGCCGGCACCGAACGGGTCGAGCCAGGTCCACGCGGGGGTCAGGCCGCCGAACGGGCTGTCGCCCCGTATGCCACGGGTGATCGCCACGGTGGCGAAGACCGCCAGGGCGACGGTCTGCGCCACGATGAGCCCGTTCTGCACGCGGGCGGACAGTTCGATCCCCAGCACGCAGATGGCCGCCATGACCAGGACGAGCACCACCGCGAGGCCCCGGACGGCGAGGGTGGAATCCGCCCAGCCGTCCAGCCCCACGGCGAGGAGGGTGAACCGCACGCCCACCTCGGCCAGCGACCCGAGCACCAGTACGCCCGTCATCGTGATGGCCCAGCCGCCGATCCAGCCGGCCCACGGCCCCAGCCCGCGGGTGACCCAGGAGAACGTCGTCCCGCAGTCGGGGTCGGCGCGGTTCAGCGCCGCGAAGGCGCCCGCGATGAGCAGCATCGGCACGAACGAGGCGAGCAGCACGCCCGGGGCATGCACGCCGACCAGCGCGACGACCGGCCCGAGGACGGCGGCCAGCGAGTACGCGGGCGAGGTGGCGGCGAGGCCGATCACCAGGGCGTCGAGGAAACCGACGGCGTCGGCCCGGAGCGTCGGCTCCGGCTCTCCGGCGACGCTCTTCGGGGATGCAGCTTCAGGACGGGCGACCACGCCGGAATTCTGCCCGGACCGAGGGAGGCGCCGTGGACCGGTCAGCCGAGACGGACGCCGAAGCGGAAACCCTGCTGGTCGACGCTGGTGACCGCGACCGGCGACCCGTAGGTGCGCGCGTGCACCATCATCCCGTTGCCGATGTAGAGGCCGACGTGACTGATCGGTGTGTAGAAGAAGACCAGGTCCCCCGCCTGCAGCTCCCCCCGCGACACCTGGGTGCCCAGCTGGGACTGCGCACGGCTGGAGTGCGGCAGCGAGAAGCCGGCCGCGGCGTAGGCGTAGGACGTGAGGCCGGAGCAGTCGAAGGCGTCCGGACCGGAGGCCGCGTGCTCGTACCGGTCACCGACCTGGGCCAGCGCGGTCTGGATGGCCACACCGGCGGCACCGGAGGGCATCGGCAGATCCCTGGGTGCCTGCAGCGAGCGCCCTGCGACGGCGGTGGTCACGGCGGCCTGCTCGGTGGCCGACAGCCGGGCGAAGTCGGCCTGGTAGCCGGCGATCTGCTTCTGGACCTCGGCCTGCTGTGCCTCGAGCTGCGCGAGGCCGGCCGTGGCCGTCGCGGCCGCCTCGTCCGCGGCATTCTGAGCCTGCTGCGCGACGGCCTGCGCCGCGGCTACCTCGGACATGACCGAGTTCGTGTGCTCGGCGATCATGTCCAGCGTCGTCATCTGCTGGACGAGTTCGGTCGCCGACTCGCTGGTCAGGAAAGCGGCGAACCGGGACTGGGTCTTGCCGGTGTATCCGCTCTGGGCGATCGCCCGCAGCTGCGGCTCGTAGGCCGCCACGGCGGCCTGCGCCACAGCGGCCTGCGCCGCGGCAGCCGCGGCGGCTTCCTGCTGGGCCGCCACGGTCAGTTCTGCCTCGTGCACCTGCTCGTCGACGAGGGTCAGCTGCTCCGCGGCCTGGCGCACCAGCTCACCGGCCTCCACAGCGGTCCCGGGTGCGGCACCGGCGGCGGAGGGCGACAGCAGCCCGGTCGCCGTGGCGACCAGGGCTGCACCCAGGGCTGCACCCAGGGCGACGGCGGCACGGGAACGGCGGCGATGGGTCGTTCGGGTGAACTGCACCGTCGGCCTCCGTCTGCGTGCGCCGGGCCCGGGGAAGGGGCCGCGATCATGCGCGTCGGAACCGACGGTAGGGAAGCGCTGTCGACAAGTAGTGGAGGGCGCGCTGGTCATCTTTGTGCACCGCCACGCCTGTCACAGGAGTATCCGGGTGTCCCATTCATCGCTCCGGGGAGAATGGTGGAGCCGCTATAGACAAATGTGCACCCAGAGCGCATTTCCACTGATGGATCTGCACTCTGGGCGCACATGACCGCCTGCCGGTGCGGCAGACGGAACGAGCTCGACCGGCTCAGCCGGCGAGGGGCTCCTGCGCCTGCAGGCTGGTGACGGCGTCGAGGTCGCGCAGGATCGCGGAGAGTTCCTCGGCAGTCCACGGCTCGCAGCAGTCGCAGCCGCCCTCGCGGAAGGTGGCGAGGCCGAGGCGGCCACCGGCCTGGTCCTCTTCGATGGCGAGGTGCCCGGCCGACGGGTGACGGTGGCAGGCGCAGCCCTGGGCACACAGGCCCAGACCCCACCCGGAGATGACGACCGTACGGCCGTCGTCCCGGACCTTGCCCACCTGGAAGACGGACGGCTTGCGACTCCTGGTCATGGAGTCCTCCCCTCGACAGTCCCGCTCGCTGAGCGGGACCCCTGTGCATGTGGCGAAAAGGCGAAGCTGAACGAGATATCGGCAGGAATCGTGTGGAACTGAATCCCTGGGTGCGAAATCGGTCGGATTCCGGGGTGCAGCCGCGTCGCTCTCCCGACACCTACGGTAGCCGTGCCAGCACACGGAGTCGCCGTCAGTTTTCACCAGGTTTCGCCCAGCAGTTGTCGCACATGCACCATGCCGGGTCGTCCGACGGTGCCGGAGTGACGGATGGGGTGTCACGTCGCCAAAGCGGCAGTCACACCCCGCTGGGGGGCGTCGTATCGCGCAGTTCGCCACACACGAGGCGGGCGCATCCCTGCGCCAGGCGCTCACCGAACGCAGCGCGCGAGGGCCCTCAGCTGGCCGGGCTCACGCTGCTCATGTTGAAGTCCGGCACCCGCAGCGGTGGCATCGCGGCCCGGGTGAACCAGTCGTTCCACTCCCGCGGCAGGGTCCGCTCGGTCCGGGCGGCCTGCACGTTCCGGCCGAGGAGGTCGACCGGCGACTCGTTGAACCGGAAGTTGTGGACCGCCCCGGTGTCCTCTCCGTTCTCGACCAGGAACACCCCGTCGCGGGTGAGCCCGGTGAGCAGCAGCGTCTGCGGATCGACCTCGCGGATGTACCAGAGGGTGGTCAGCAGCAGGCCCCGCTCGGTCGCGGCCAGCATCTCCTCCGGCGTCGCCGTCGCGTTCGGGTCCTCGAGGATCAGGTTGTCGACGGCGGCCGTTGCAGGGGCCGTCGTCCGCAGGGCCCAGGCCCGCGGGCGGATCAGGTTGGCCAGGACGCCGTCGGCGATCCAGTCGACCGCCGGCGTGGCCATGCCGTTGTCGAACACCGAGGCCGAGCCCGACGAGGCGCCGACCACCTGGAACGGCGTGGTCTCCAGCCCCGGGGCGTTCGGGTCACTGCGCAGCGTCAAGGGGAGCGCCGAGAGCCGCTCGCCGATGCGGTTGCCGCCCCCGGGACGGGCGAAGACGTTGCGGCCCTCGTCGGCGTCGCGGGCCTCCATCGTCCAGTAGAGGTAGATCATCAGGTCGCTGACGGCCGAGGGCGGCAGCAGCGTCTCGTACCGCCCGGCCGGCAGCTCGATCCGGCGCTGGGACCAGCCCATCTTGCGCTGGACGTCGGCCGCGAGGTCGGCGACCGAGACGTCCCGGAAGTCACGGGTGCCGGTGCCGGCCCACACCGAGCGGGAGAAGTCCGGGCTCTTGCCGTTGAGCTCGACCCGCCCGGTGGGCTGGTCGTGCCGCAGCCGCAGGCCGGTCGAGGTGCCGAGATACGTCGTCCGCATCGAGTGCTCGGCGAAGCCGAAGAGGAGCTCGTCGCGGTCGCGGGCCTCCCCGAAGGCCTGGCCCAGGGCGGCCGCGAACTCGCCGAACACCTCGATCGAGGTCCCGGCCGGCTCGGCGTCCCAGTCGCCGCTGCCGGGGGGCGCCTCGCTGACCAGTGGAACGGCGTCCTCGGCCGGTCCGGCGTCCCGTGCGGCCTGCTCGCTGGCCGCCACGAGCGCTGCGACGTCCGGTGTCCCCGTCCGGGCGACGGTGCCCGCTGCCATCCCGGCGCCACCGTCGACGAAGGAGATGACGACGACGTGCCGAGAGCGCATCGCGCCGTTGGTCGTCAGGCTGTTGCCTGCCCACCGGAGGTTGGCCTCGGAGCTCTCGGTGACGAACGTGACCTGCCCGTCGGCGGTCGAGGCGGCCAGCGCCTTCTCGACGAGCGCCTGCGGGGTCAGCGCGGTCATCGGCCCGCCTCCTGCACCGTGTTGAGGATGCTCACGTTCTCGAACAGCGCCGACGGGCAGCCGTGGCTCACCGGGGCGACCTGCCCGGGCTGGGCCTTGCCGCAGTTGAACGCGCCGCCGACGAAATAGGTCTGCGGGCCCCCGACGACCGACATCGAGCCCCAGAAGTCGGTCGTCGTCGCCTGATAGGCGACGTCCCGGAGCTGGCCGGCCAGCCGCCCGCCCTCGATCTTGTAGAACCGCTGACCGGTGAACTGGAAGTTGTAACGCTGCATGTCGATCGACCAGCTCTTGTCGCCGACGACGTAGATGCCACGCTCGACGCCGCCGATGATCTCCTCCGTCGATGGCCCGTCAGGCGCGGGCTGCAGCGAGACGTTGGCCATCCGCTGCACCGGCACGTGGCTGGACGAGTCGGCGAAGGCGCAGCCGTTGGAGCGGGGCATGCCGCGCAGCCGGGCCATGTTCCGGTCGACCTGGTAGCCCACGAGGACGCCGTCCTTGACGATGTCCCACTGCTGACCGGCCACGCCCTCGTCGTCCCAACCGACCGTGGACAGCCCGTACGCGGCGGTCCGGTCACCGGTGACGTTCATCAGCGGGGAGCCGTACTGCAGGCTGCCGAGCTTGTCGACGGTCGCGAACGACGTCCCGGCGTAGGCGGCCTCGTAGCCCAGGGCCCGGTCGAGCTCG
>JAOPWM010000201.1 GCA_025965695.1 Blastococcus sp. | reverse complement strand
CCACATCCCGGGCCCGGATCGTGGCCGCCGCCGACACCACCCGCCGCCGCATCGAGCGCGACCTGCACGACGGCGCCCAACAGCGGCTAGTCAGCCTCGCCCTGCAGCTGCGCGGCCCCGCGCAGGCGTCACCGCTACCCGCGGCCGGCGAGCTGGCGGCCCAGATGAACCTGGTGGCCGGCGGGATGACCGAGGTTCTCGACGAGCTGCGAGAGATCGCGCGTGGCCTACACCCGGCCGCCCTCGCCGAGGGCGGCCTGCCGCCGGCGATCAAGACACTCGCCCGCCGCTCCGCCGTCCCGGTCCGCCTCGACATCGGCGTCGACGGGCGGCTGCCCGAGCCGATCGAGCTCGCCGCCTACTACGTCATCGCCGAGGCACTCACCAACACCGCCAAGCACTCCTCCGCCCCACCCGCGGCACCGGCCTCATCGGCCTCACCGACCGCGTCGAGGCCCTCGGCGGCCGGCTCGCGCTGCGCAGCCCGCCCGGCGCCGGCACCACCATGCAGATGGATCTGCCCCTCACCGCCCCCGCCGCCCCGGGGTCACCCGCCGCAGACACCGGCCGACCGGACGACACCAGCAGTGACCCAGCGGCCGAACCCGAACCCTCCGGGTGCGCGCGAAGAAGTTGACGGCCTCGTCCGCGCCGGCGTCCTCCGCTCACACAGCCATGCGGCTGACCAACCCACAACACACCCTGCTGCCGAACTCAGGGTGTTCGGAGAGTCTGCGCTGATGAGGCGCCGGCCGACGTAGATCTGGCCGGGCCGCGGCGCCGACTGCTTGGGCAGGATGGGCGGGGGTCGCGGCCGGCCGGTCGGTGCTCCAGGCGCGATCGGCGCCGGTGTCGGCGGCTGCAGTCTTGCGGCGACAGCGGTTGGACAACCAGCTCCGACAAGAGAGTGGTGCCGCAAGTGCTCCGGCGGATGCGTGCCGGCGACGACCTGCTCTGGGGTGCGCCCACCGTTCGCGGCGACGTCGAACTCGGCGACCAGGTGCGGGTGGCGGGCGAGGCTGTTGGTGACGGAGACCCGCTTACCTGAGCAGAATGGGCAGCCGTAGCCGCGGACCCGCTTGCCGCCGGACTCCTGCCAGCGGTGGTCGGGACCGGCCGGACACGCCCATGACAGCAGCTGGCCGGTGCCGGCGCTGACCTGGTCGGGAGTGCGTCCCCCGTTGGCGGCGACGTCGAACTACAACGCCCCCGTGTGGCGGGCCAACCGGGACGAGTTGGCGGCGCCAGACAACCTCGCCACCGCCGCGTAGCACCCTCGGGCCCTCCAGAGCCCACACCGCCTATGCGGTCAGCTGGCCCCCGACCCGCCACAAGCGGGCGCCGCAGAACCAGCTCGCTGTCAACGCGCCTCTGGGGCGGTTCGCACGCCCCGCGGGCCCCGCCGTACGCCCTGCAGCGCTGCCCAATGGCCACCCGCTACCCTTGACTCGGACTGTGAGCCAGGCTGATCTTGATCAGCTGGGTTTTCTCATAGTGAGCGGACGGGTTCTCTCACACAGTCTCGCGGGTGTAGCTCAATGGTAGAGCCCCAGCCTTCCAAGCTGGCCATGCCGGTTCGATCCCGGTCACCCGCTCCACGCAAAACCGCAGGTCAAAAGCCCTGTTAGGTCCTCTGGAGGAGTACTGGAGGACCGCCTGAAAGGTCCGTTTTCGACCCCTGTAGACCCTTGTTTTCCCCTCCATTGGTCATGAATTGGTCACGCCGGGCGGCTCCATACGGCCAGGTGGCTGCCCTGTTTCGCCTCCCAAGGGGTCTCCCCCGTGACCAGAACTGGTCACGCGGAGAGCTCGAGGCCGCGCCGGGCGGCGATCCGCCGAGCGACCTCCTCCACCGGCACCACCAACCGCTCGGCCGCAGCCCGGCTGTAGATGACGACGGCGAACACCGCGTACTGCCACAACGGGGTCTGCCACCAGCCGGCATCGCTCAACAGATCCGGTTGCAAGCCGCCGCGCATGCAGGCCGCGGCGTAGAGGGCGTACTGGCTGTTGCGATGCTCGACCCGGCCGCGGAACGTCACCTCCGGCAGGTAGCGCTCGCGCAGCCCCTCATACTCCAGCGGCTCAGCGCCAGCCGGACACGCGAGATCGAGCGCCGTGACGGCCGACTCGAGCAGAGCCACATCCGGCGTGAACCAGCCGGGCACGTGGCTGGGAGCCGCTGCCGCCATGAGGTCGTAGACGTCGTCGCCCGCTGCCAAACCGGACAGCACTGCAACCTGAGCGCGGCGATGCAGGACGTCCTGGTCGATGCGCTCTTGCTTCGTCACAGCGACATCGTCACCCGAAGGCCTCGTCCTGCGCTGCTACCCCGAGGACGCCGCCCAGCCGACTGAACGGAGAGCGCGGATGTGGCGGCGCAATCTAGTACGACGGCCGGCGCCATCGACAGGTCAATAAGACGGTTAGGACACGTCTATATCGTGCCTCCGCCGGCCAGGCGCGGACCCGACCGGACCCCCTGGGTGAAGGCGTCACGGACGAAAGGCATGACCATCCGCTCCCTCGCCGGGATGGACGCGCAGAGGCAGCTGAGCAACGTTGTCTTGCCCGCCCGAGTCAACCGCAGTCTGGGCAGTCCCCCCATTGTTCGGTCACCTCTGAGCGCGCTGAGCAGTGGCTGCAGGTGCGAGACGAGTGGGCCTTAGATGACAACCGCAGGTCAACGGTCATAGTTGATCTCGGGCGACCGGCCATCACATCAAGATCGCGATCTGTTCACACGCGGCCCCACTCGGGACTTCATCGGCGTCCTGGTCGAGCGACATGCCGCCGATGTCCTCCGGGGCCGCGTGCCACGACCGAGAATCCCTAGAACCCAGCCGCTTCCCGAGCCTCCGCTGGCGTTGACCCGCCACGGCGCCGCTATCTGCATTAGCGGCGGGGTGATGTTGCGACGACCGCCGCGCTTCAGCGCGGACCCTGGTGGGATGCGGTTTTCGTCCTGTCTGTGCCCGGCCCCGGAGGTAGCGTTGGTCCGTGCGCAAGTGAGACGAAACGGCCGATCCGTAGGGGTCGGAGGGGCGTCCACATGAAGGTTGTCGTAGATCTCACGCGGTGCCAGGGATACGCGCAGTGCGCCTTTGCCGCGCCGGATGTGTTCACCATGCGGGGGGACGAGGCGCTGCTGTACGACCCCGACCCGGACGACGCGGAGCGGGAGAGGGTCGTGCGGGCCGCGGCGGCCTGCCCGGTGCAGGCCATCGCCCTCGAAGAGCAGATCGCCCGGCATCGGGAGCCAGGGGCCGGGGCACACGTCGCCGGCTCGGGCTCTGAGGAGGCGTTCAAGCGCACCGGACGGATCGTCATCGTCGGGGCGTCTCTGGCGGGGCTGCGGGCCGGTCTGATGCTGCGGGGGGAGGGCTTCACCGGCTCGCTGACCGTGATCGGGGACGAGCCCTACCCCCCGTACGACCGGCCGCCGCTGTCCAAGCAGGCCCTTGTCGGCCAGGTTCCGGCGCAGCGGACCGCGCTGCCCGGCCGCGATGCGCTCGACGCGCAGTGGCGGCTCGGTGTCGCGGCCACGGGGCTCGACCTGACCGGCAGACAGGTGCACCTGGCCGACGGCGAGACGGTGAGCTTCGACCGGTTGCTCATCGCCACCGGCGTGCGCGCCCGCCCGTGGCCGAACGAGGCAGAGGCCGATCTCGACGGGGTATTCGCGCTGCGCAGCCCGGACGACGCAGAGGGGCTGCGGCAACGGCTGGCCGCCGGACCCGGCCGGGTGTTGGTCATCGGCGCCGGGTTCACCGGCTCCGAGGTCGCCTCAGCCTGCCGCGAGCTGGACATTCCGGTAACGGTGCTCGAGCGGGGCCGGGCCCCGCTGGTCGGGGCACTGGGCGCGGTGATCGGCGACGTCGCGGCGCAGATGCAGCGCGACCACGGGGTCGACCTGCGGTGCGGCGTGCGGGTGGAGGCGCTGGAGGGCGACGAGGGCGGCCGGTTGCGGCGCGCCCGGCTGTCCGACGGCGACACCCTGGACGTCGACGTGGCGGTGGCCGCGCTCGGCAGCATCCGCAACGTCGAATGGCTCGACGGCTCGGGGCTGGCCGCTGGGGAGTGGGGTGTGTCGTGCGACGCGGGGTGCCGCGCCGTCGACGTCAACGGCGTCGTCACCGACGATGTGTTCGTCGCAGGCGACGTGGCCCGGTTCCCGCTCCCCGTCTACGACTACCAGTTCCTCGCCCTCGAGCACTGGGGCAACGCCGTCGCCCAGGCGGGGGTCGCCGCTCACAACATGATCAGCGCCCAGGGCGAGCGCTGGCCGTACCTGGCGCTCCCGGAGTTCTGGTCCACCCAGTTCGGCACCGAGATCAAGTCCGTCGGCGTCCCGACCTACGCCGACCAGGTCGTGATCGCCCAGGGATCGGTGCCCGATCGCCGGTTCGTCGCCGTTTTCGGCTATCACGGGCGCATCACCGCGGCGGTCGCCTTCGACCAGGCCAAGTGGCTGGAGTTCTACGCGGGGTTGATCGACCGGGCGGCGCACTTCCCGCCGTCCTTCCGCACCGTCTACCAGCCC
>JAOPWM010000161.1 GCA_025965695.1 Blastococcus sp. | reverse complement strand
GCCTGCGCCTGCGCGGCCGCGGTGCGGGCGGCGTCGCGCTGGCTGCGGCTCGCGGTGAGCTGCTCCAGCGGGCGGACGGCGTCCGGCTGCGCGACCGGCGTCTCCCCCGCGGGGATCCCCAGCTGGGCCGCGATGCTGACCGACGTCGGCTGCGCGTCGGCCTGCGCGGCCGGCTCGCCGGCGGTGAGCACGTTGACCATCAGCGCCCCTGCGGCGGCGACGGCGAGGTAGAGGGCGGGGCGGCGGCCGGCGACCGGCGGCCGGTGCCCGTCCCCGACACACGAGAGGGGCGCCCGAAGGCGGGCAGAAGCAAGGGTGCGGAGGTTCATGAGGTGCGAGTGCTCCGGAAGGTCAGGCGCAGCGAACCGGACCGCGCAGGGCGCAGGCGGGTACTACTGCGGACTCATGTGGCACAGCGCGGCGGGCCTGGGCCCGGCGGACCTGGTCAGCGCAGGCGGGGCCTGCGGGACGGTCCGAGCCTGCTGGTGCTCCGTGCTGGGAATGCCCGTGGGCGCGCCACGGGCCGGCTCTCCGTTTCTTCCATGGCCGCCTACCGAGTTAGCTGACGGATTCGGGCGGGAAGTAGCCCTACCCGCCCTCGAGCCAGGCTCGAGGGCAGGATTCACCCCAGTACTACGGTGGGTCCCCGGCTCGCCCGCATCTCCGGAGAGACTCTGGGCGACTCGGCGGCGCCCGGCACGGACTCCCCGGTTGGGGACGTGACGACCTGCCGGACATCGCCACGGTAGCCGCCGTTACCGAGTCGTGACAATCGGAAGCCCGGAATTCCGCACGTGATGCATCTCGCGGACACCTCTCAGGGCATCCGCCAGACGGTGGTCCGGCGCACCTGCGGACCCTCGGTGTCGGGGACGTCGAAGGTTGCCACAGCCGTCAGCCGGGCCTGCGGCACGTACGGGCGACCGGGATCGCCGAGGAACACCTCAGCCCCGCGCGCCCGGGCAGCGTCCAGAAAGGGCAGCACCCGCTCGGACATCACGCGGTCGTAGCAGACGTCCCCCGCCAGGACGACGTCCACATCGGGTGGGCCGGCGTCCAGCAGGTCCCCCACCACGTCGACCGGCGACATCCCGTTGAGCTCGGCGTTCAGCTCGATCGCGGTCCTGCCGAAGGGGTCGATCTCGCTGGCGACCAGGCGTTTCGCCCCCGCGAGGCCGGCGGCGACGGCAACCAGTCCGCTGCCCGAGCCGAGGTCGAGGACCGAGCGACCGGCGACGATCTCGGGTGCGTCGAGGACGTATCGGGCGAGCGCCTGCCCACCCGGCCACGCGGCGGCCCAGAACGGGGGCTCGGATCGCGCATTGCCCCGTTCCTCCATCGCCTCCCACAGCGCGACGACGTCGGCCGCCACCAGGAGTGAGATCTCGGGGACGAGCGCCGGCCGCACCGGCCGGGTGTGGGCACGGACGAACGCCGGGGGAACTGGCGGGGTGGGGACGGGACGCTCGGCCGACACTCCGCCAGTCCATCGGACGGCGCCACAGGAGGGGGCACCGGGTCCCGGACGTGCCCACCGATCACTGGTCGTCGCGACACGCGTACGAATCGTTACTCAACACCTCGTTGACCCACCCAACGGTGTGTCACTAGCGTGCGCCGCCGTGTGGCCTGCGCCACACCGCCGCAGGCCCGAGCAGGTCCTCCCGGTGTCGCCACCCTCGCCCTCGGCTCCGGCCGGGAAGGATTCGACGTGACCACGACGACAGCTCCGAGCCGAGACACGGGAGGCCAGGCGATGCCGCGCGGCCCGCGGCGGCTCTGGGACCGCAAGCTCACCCACTACCCTGAGACAGGCCCGCGCTCGCTGTACCTCGCGATCACCGTCCTCGCGACGGTCGTCCTCTACTACGAGCTCTACGTCGGCGGCGCGGTAGCGACCCAGATCATCGCCGAGTTCGGCTTCTCCTTCACGTACTTCGTCTTCATCTCCGTCATCGGCAACGCCGTCGGCGCGTTCGCCTCCCTCTTTGCCGGCCTTGCCGACCGGTGGGGGCGGGCCAACCTCGTCGTCGGCGGCCTGCTCGTCACCGGCCTGATCATCGCGTTCGGCCTGCCCAACGCGGGCAGCAAGACCGTCTACACGGTGCTCTTCGCCGTGCTGAGCTTCGTCGAGGGCATCGTGCTCGTCGCGACGCCGGCGCTCATCCGCGACTTCTCGCCGCAGGTCGGGCGCGGGGTCGCCATGGGGTTCTGGACGCTCGGGCCGGTGCTGGGAAGCCTCGTCGTGACGGAGGTGTCCAGCAACACCCTGGGCAGCCACCCCGACTGGCGGTTCCAGTTCTACGTCTGCGGCATCGCCGGACTGGTCGTCTTCCTCATCGCGCTGGTCGGGCTGCGCGAGCTCTCCCCGGCGTTGCGTGACCAGCTCATGGTCAGCATGCGCGACCGAGCGCTGATCGAGGCCCGGGCCGCGGGCCTGGACCCGGAGGAGGCGCTGAAGGGCTCCTGGCGGCAGATGCTGCGCTTCGACATCATCGGATCGGCGTTCGCGATCAGCGTCTTCCTGCTCCTGTACTACATCCTGGTCGGCTTCACCGTCGTCTACTTCGCCACGGTGTACGGCTACACGCCGGAGCGGGCCAACTCGCTGGCCAACTGGTACTGGATCTCCAACGCCCTGTCCCTGGTCGTGACCGGAGTGCTCACCGACAAGCTCCGCGTCCGAAAGCCGTTCATGATCGTCGGAACGGCGATCGGCCTGGTCGGCAGCATCCTGTTCGCGCTGTCCGCCACGAAGCCGGAGACCAGCTACTACACGATTGCGGTCTACTTCATCCTCGCCTCGGCCGGCGGGGGCATGGCCTACGTCGCGTGGATGGCGAGCTTCACCGAGACGGTGGAGAAGCACAATCCCGCCGCCACGGCGACGGGGCTGGCAATCTGGGGCTGGATCCTGCGCATCGTCGTGACGGCGTCCCTGGCGATCTTCACGCTGGTCGTGCCGGCCACCTCGATCCTGGTCGACCAGGGCTCGCGGATCACCGCGATGCAGGAGGAGCACCCGCAGGAGTTCGCGATCGTCACCGGGATCGATCCCGCGCTCGCCGCCAAGGTGCAGGCCGACCCGACCGATCAGGACTCGCTCGCCACGCTGCTCGGTCAGGTCGCCCGGGCCGAGGGCGCGACCGAGGACGCGGCGACCGGCGTCGAGTCGGTCGTCAGCGGCGGCCAGCTGGCCACCGTCTCGGTGGTCGCGCCGGCCACGCTCGCGGCTCTGCAGTCCAACCCGCTC
Source organism: Blastococcus sp. (assembly GCA_025965695.1). Taxonomy (GTDB): domain Bacteria; phylum Actinomycetota; class Actinomycetes; order Mycobacteriales; family Geodermatophilaceae; genus Blastococcus_B. The sequence goes on along the minus strand of JAOPWM010000161.1, from coordinate 14,818 downwards.
GACCAGGCGGCCCAGGCGGGCGCCGTGGGTCAGATCATGCAGGGCCTCGGCGTCGACCAGGCGACGGCTGTCCAGCTGCTGACCAGCCTCGCCGCGGCCGACGTCCAGGCCAACCTCCAGTCGGCAGGGAAGTACGCGGGTGACCTGCAGGGGGCCGCAGGCGCGTTCAGCGAGGCGGACCTCGACTACCTGTCCACGCACGGCCCGGACGTCGCCCAGGCGGCCGAGGACAACCCGCACCAGTGGCAGACCTGGTGGTGGGTCTGCATCGCCGGTCAGGTGGTCTTCCTGCCGTTCGTGTTCGTGCTCACCGGCCGGTGGAGCCCCCGCCGCGCCAAGCAGGACGAGCTCGAGCACGAGCAGCGGGTGCAGGAGGAGATGGCTTCCCTCGAGGCAGCGCGCTCCTGACCCGGCGAGGCCGGTGCCGGGGAACCGCGTTCCCCGGCACCGGCCTCGGTCACCTCTGGGCCGGCCGCCCCGCGCGGCGCGCGATCAGCTTCCAGTAGGTGCCGGGCATCAGCCGGACCAGGACGTCGGGCACCTTGGCGCTCCAGCCGATGAGCAGCCGCGGCCGGCGCTTCTCGATCGCCTCGACGATCTGCGCGGCGGCGGCCTCCGGCGGCATGGTCAGCAGCTTGGTGAACTGCTTGCGGCCCTGCTCGTACTCCTCGACCGACACCCCGGACCCGGTGCGCGCGCTCTCGGCGATCCGCGTCTTGATGCCGCCCGGGTGCACGACGGTCACACCGACGGCGTTCTCCGCCAGCTCGTGCCGGACGGCCTCGCTGAAGCCGCGGACGGCGAACTTGCTGGCCGAGTAGGCGGCCTGGCCCGCGGGGGCGAAGATGCCGAAGACGCTGGAGACGTTGACCAGGTGCGCCCCCGGGTGCGCCTTGAGCGCCGGCAGGAAGGCGTGGGTCAGCCGGACGACGGAGCGGAAGTTGACCGTCATGACCCAGTCGAACTCCTCCAGGGTCACCTGGTCGAGCCGGCCACCGAGGGCCACTCCGGCGTTGTTCACCAGCAGCGTCGTCCCCGGGTGCGCCGCAGCGAGCGCCTCCGCGGCCTCGTCGGTGGCCGCGTCGTCGGCGAGGTCGACCACGTAGGTGTCGACGGTGAGTTGCGGATGGTCGCGCCGCACGTCCGCGGCGACGCCGTCCAGACGCTCCTTGTCGCGGTCGACCAGGACGAGATTGCTCCCGCGTACGGCCAGCTGGACGGCCAGCGCTGCACCGATGCCGCTCGCCGCCCCCGTCACGACGGCGGTGCCACCGGCGAACCGGTACGCGTCCATCAGGCGACCGCCTTCTCGATCCGGGTGGCCGGCGTGCGGCGCTGGAAGGTCATGCCCTCGTCCTCCAAGGGGCCGCGGCGCATCAACTGCACGTCGCGGATGTAGTTCTGGTGCAGGCGCCACGGCGTGCGCGACCCCTGCTTGGGCAGGTTGTCGAGACTGCGCTGCACGTAGCCCGAGGCGAGGTCGAGGAACGGGAGGTCGGCCCCCTCGGGTGGGGCGACCGGCGTGGCCGACACGTAGCCCTCGGCGTCGAGGTGGCCGATCAGCCGGCAGACGTAGCGGTTGACCAGGTCGGCCTTGAGCGTCCAGGAGGCGTTCGTGTACCCGATCACCATCGTGAAGTTGGGGACGCCGGAGATCATCATCCCCTTGTAGGAGACCGTCTTCGACACGTCGACGGGCGTCCCGTCGAGGCTGAGCGACATGCCGCCCATGGGCAGCAGGTTCAGCCCGGTCGCGGTGACGATCACGTCGGCGTCGAGGTGCTCCCCCGACTCCAGCTGGACGCCGTTGGCGGTGAACGTCGCGATCCGGCCCGTGGCGATGGAGGCGTCACCGCGTCGCAGCGTCCGGAACAGGTCGCCGTCTGGCACCAGGCACAGCCGCTGGTCCCAGGGGTTGTACGGCGGGTTGAAGTGCGTGTCGACGTCGAAGTTCTCCGGCAACTGCTTCTGGGTCAGCCGGCGGATGAGCTTGCGCGCGGCCGCGGGACGACGGCGGCTGAACTGGAACAGCAGCGTCGAGAGCAGGACGTTCTTCCATCGCACGATCGGATAGGCGAGCTTCGCGGGCAGCTTGTTCCGCAGCCACTGCGCCAAGGGGTCGCGGCCGGGCAGCGAGAGGACGTAGCTCGGGGTCCGCTGGAGCATCGTGACGTGCTGCGCGTCGGGAGCGAGGCTCGGCACGAGCGTCACCGCGGTGGCGCCGCTGCCGATGACCACGATCCGTTTGCCGGTCGCGTCGAAGTCCTCTGGCCAGTGCTGCGGGTGGATGACCTCGCCGGAGAACCGCTCCTCCCCCTCGAACGTCGGCCGGAAGCCCTCGTCGTAGCGGTAGTAGCCGGAGCAGGCCGACAGCCACGAGCAGGTCAGCTGCACCGTCTCACCGGTGTCGCTGCGCCGGGCGGTGACGGTCCAGCGCGAGTCCTCGCTCGACCAGTCGGCGGACAGCACCTGGTGGTGGAAGCGGATGTTCTTCTCGACGCCGTACTCGCGGGCGGTGTCCTGGATGTAGTGCCGGATGGCCTCGCCGTCGGCGATGGACTTCGAGTCCTTCCACGGCCGGAAGGCGTAGCCGAGGGTGAACATGTCCGAGTCCGACCGGATGCCGGGGTACCGGAAGAGGTCCCAGGTGCCCCCGATCGCGCCCCGGGACTCCAGGATCGCGTAGGTCTTGCCGGGGCAGTCCTCCTGCAGGTGGCAGGCGGCGCCGATGCCGGACAGGCCGGCTCCGACGATCAGGACGTCCACATGCTCGATTGCCATGCGCTCTCCAAAGGACTGGTCCGGGGACGGCGCCGCCGCGGGCCGCTGCCCACGGAACAGTGCTGTACCGACGTTATCGACGCACTGTTGAACGAGTCAACACAGTGTCGAGAAACGGCTTGCGCCGGTATTCTTCGACCGTGCCGGTTCCCGCGAGTGACTTCCCCGTCTCCCGGGGGCGCCGTCCCCTGCGACCGTCGGGCGACGACCGCGAGCTCGCGATCCTCACCACGGCCGAGCGGCTGCTGTCCGAGCGGCCACTGAACTCCATCTCCGTCGACGACCTCGCCCGCGGCGCCGGCATCTCCCGACCGACCTTCTACTTCTACTTCGCCTCCAAGGACGCCGTCCTGCTCACCCTGCTGGACCGGGTGGTCGCCGAGGCCGACGCCGCGACCCATGCGGCGTTCGGCGGGCGCGCAAGCGGGCCGCGCGAGGGCTGGCGGCGGGCCATCACCGCCTACTACGAGACCTTCCGGGCCCACCGTGCGCTGACGCTGGCCTGGGCCGAGGCCCGCTCCACCAACGCCGAGATCCGGGAGCTCTGGGCGCAGGTGTTCGAGGGCTGGGTGCACCGGTGCGCCGAGGCGATCGAGGCCGAGCGGCGGCGTGGCGCGGCGCCTGCGGGGCCGCCCGCCCGCGACATCGCCGTCGCGCTCACGTCGATGAACGAGCGGGTGCTCTACGCGACCTTCACCGGCGACGGGCCGGCGGTCGCCGAGACCGGCGCCGTGGACGTCCTGCTGGAGATCTGGCTGCGGGCCATCTACGGCACGGCCCCGTCGGACTGACGCCGGTCAACGGCGGAGCGTGGCCACCGCGTCGCTCTCCAGGCTGCCGAACCAGAGCACCCCGCCGGCCTCCCGGACCGAGGTGAGCATCCGGAAGCCGCCGATCTCGCCGCGGATCTCGTGCACGACCCGGCCGGCGTCGTCCACCGCGACGACGCTCACTATCGGTGACGGGCGCGGCTGCATCCGGGTGGGCACCCTGCTCACCAGTGTCCGCACGGCCACGGGCAGCCGCTGCACCCGGGCCAGCAGGGCGGTCCGCGGGCTCGGCAGCGCCACCCAGATCAGGCCGTCGGAGCCCAGGGCGATGTTGTCCGGATAGCCGCTGAGGCCGTCGACGAAGACCTCGCTGCGCCCGGCGCGCTCGCCGGTCAGCCACACCCGGTGCAGCCGGCAGGTCCCGGTCTCGGCGACCGCCACGTAGGACCCGTCGGCGGCCACTGCCACCCCGTTCGCGAACTCGAGGCCGCCGAGCAGCTCGGTGACGGTACCGTCGGGCGCCCGGCGCAGCAGCCGGCCGCTGGCGGTGCGGCGGATCAAATCCGCCCGCCACTGGGGGACCAGGAACCGGGTGGAGGAATCGGTGAAGTAGACCGTCCCGTCGGCGACGACGGCGGCGTTGTTGCAGGCGAGCAGCCGCCGCCCCGTCACACGGTCGGTCAGCGTCCGCACCCGCCCGCCGTCCAGGGTCACCGCCAGCAACCCGGCGTCGGAGGCACACACCAACAGTTCGCCGGCGCCGAGGAACTCCAAGCCCAGGGGTCGCCCCGGCGTCGTCGCCACCGTGCGGATCGGGGCTCCGGGGCCGTCGACGCGCACGATCCGGCCGTCGGACAGCCCGGCGTAGACGCGGCCGTCGGGGTCGATGAGTACGTCCTCGGGCCCCGTGCCCCCGACCGGCACGAGGGTCACACCGGTGAAGTCGTCCACGTCTCCCCCTGTCGCGGGAGGGCGCGCCCGCCCGGGATCACGCGGGAGCGGCCGCCGGCCTCGCGTTGGGACCGATCTCCCGGCCGGGAGCACCGGTGCGGACGACGGTGACCGGGCACGGGGCGTGGTGCACGAGCTGGTCACTCACCGAGCCCAGCAGCAGGCCGACGAAGCCGCCTCGACCGCGGGCCCCGACGACGAGCAGGTTGGCACCCGCGGCGGCGGCCATGAGCGCCTGGACCGGCGCCTTGTGGACCACGTGGCAGGTGACGCGAACCTTCGGGTCGAGGCCGGCGGCCGCAATGTGCCGGGTGAGCTCGTCGAGGACCGCCTTCTCCCAATCGACCAGCGGCGGCACGTATCCGGCCCGCCAGGTGGTGGGCCGGGGCGCGGTCGTCATCGACCAGGAACGCAACACGTGGAGGTCCAGATCTGTCCGCAGGGCCAGGCGCCCGGCCCACTGGAGGGCCTCCTGCGCGCACCTGGACCCGTCGTGCCCGAAGACGATCCCGCCCTCGACCTGCACGACGTCACAGACCTCGTCCACTGCTGCCTCCTCGTACCGACCCACGGCCGGTGACCAGGAGCAAGCCTCTCACCAGGGCGCGCCACGACCGGTGCGGGCACCCGGCCCGTCCGGAGAGCCGTCACGAGGGAACGGGCGCCGACCTTCCCACGAGCACGCGGCCGTCGTCGGCGGCCACGTTCTCGCCCATGCCCTCGACCGCCACGTTGGTGCCTCGCGTGTCGTCGAACGCGGTCGCGGCGACGGTGTGCAACGCCTCGCCGATCCGGTCGCTCAGCCCGCGAAGGGACCGCCCGGCCTGGTCCCGCTGTCGCCGGAGGTCATCCACCTCGGCCTGCACCTCGGCGAGCCGGGCCGCGGCCGCGGCCGCCATCCGGTCACGTTCCTGGGCTGCCTCGGCGTCGAGCCGTTCCCGCTCGGCTGCGGCGTCGCGCAGCAGCACCGCCGCCTCGCACCGGGCCTGCTCCTGGACGGCCGTGGCCTCGGCCCGCACGCGGCGTGCCTGGTCCTTCAGCTCGCCGGCGGCCACGACCGCCATCTCCTTGATCTGGTGAGCCTTGCGCAGCCGGGCGTCGGCCTCCGTCCGCGCCTCGGCGACGAGCCGCTCGGCCTCCTGCGCGCCGGCCTCGGTCAGAGCGGCCGCCTCGTCCGAGGCGAGCTGCAGCATGTCCTGCACCCGGTCGGAGACCGGGAACACGTCTCTCCGCCGGGGCGCGTCGGCCAGCAGCCGACGGGAGATCTCCAGCTCGGCCGAGCAGTCGCCGAACCGGACGAGCAGGTGATCGACCTCGCGGCGGACGGTGGCCAGCTCCGCCTCCGCCCAGGCCGCGTAGTTGTCGACCTGCAGCCGGTCGTAACCGTGCAACCGGGTCCGGAAGACCGGCCGGAGCCCCAGCAACTCGTCGAGATCGCCGGTGAAATTGGGCCGGGAGAGCGGCCCACCTGACTCGCCGACGGCGTTCCCGCTGCCCACGGTCTCCGTTCGCCCACCCATGGTCCCGCCCTCCCGCACGCCGACATGCCCGCGGATCGGACAGTGCCAGAACCGGCCCCGCGGAACGGGCTTCGTGACCGGACCGTGAAGTACCACCGGCGTAGTTCTGCTGGCTGTGCCAGGACGGCTACGTTCCGTCGAGGTCTCGACCGTTCCGGCCGCGTTTCCGTCGGATCCGGATGGGCGGCGCCCGGGCGGGCATAGCGCACAGGTGCCTTGCGTTGAGCCGATCAGTAGTTGCACTCTCAACTAGCAACGGAGATCGAGATGCAGTTCGGAATCTTTTCCGTCAGCGACATCACGCCGGATCCCACGACCGGCCGCGCGCCGACCGAGCACGAGCGGATCAAGGCGATGGTCACGATCGCGCAGAAGGTCGAGGAGGTCGGGCTCGACGTCTTCGCCACCGGCGAGCACCACAACCCACCCTTCGTGATGTCCTCCCCCACGACGTACCTCGGCCACGTCGCGGCGAAGACCGAGAAGCTGCTGCTGTCGACGGCCACGACGCTGATCACCACCAACGACCCGGTGAAGATCGCGGAGGACTACGCGCTGCTCCAGCACCTGGCCGACGGCCGGGTCGACCTGATGATGGGCCGTGGCAACACCGGCCCGGTCTACCCGTGGTTCGGCAAGGACATCCGCGACGGCATCGAGCTCGCCGTCGAGAACTACGCCCTGCTCCGGCAGCTCTGGCGCGAGGACGTCGTGAACTGGGAGGGCAAGTTCCGCACTCCCCTGCAGGGCTTCACCGCCACGCCCCGCCCGCTGGACGGCGTCCCGCCGTTCGTCTGGCACGGCTCGATCCGCAGCCCGCAGATCGCCGAGCAGGCCGCCTACTACGGCGACGGCTTCTTCCACAACCACATCTTCTGGCCGCCCGAGCACACCCAGCGGATGGTCGAGTTCTACCGTCGGCGCTACGAGCACTACGGGCACGGCAGCGCCGATCAGGCGATCGTCGGCCTCGGCGGGCAGGTCTTCATGCGCAAGAACAGCCAGGACGCCGTCAACGAGTTCCGTCCCTACTTCGACAACGCCCCGGTCTACGGCCACGGCCCGTCGTTGGAGGAGTTCACCTCGCAGACGCCGCTGACCGTCGGCAGCCCTCAGCAGGTGATCGAGCGGACCCTGGGCTTCCGCGACTACGTCGGCGACTACCAGCGCCAGCTGTTCCTCATCGACCACGCCGGGCTGCCGCTGAAGACGGTCCTCGAGCAGCTGGACCTCCTCGGCGAGGAGGTCGTGCCGGTCCTCCGCAAGGAGTTCGCCGCCCTCAAGCCGGCCCACGTGCCCGAGGCGCCGACGCACGCGTCACTGGTCGCCGCGGCCGGCGGCGGCCGGGACGCCACGGTGTACGCCGCTGCCGATGACGTCACCGGGCAGGCGCCCGCGGAGGTGGAGGCCTGATGACCACGCGGACACTCGCCGTCGTCAGCGCCGGGTTGAGCAACCCCTCCTCCACCCGACTGCTGGCCGACCGGCTCACGACCGCCACCGTCGACGCGCTCCGCGGCCGGGGGGACGACGCCACCGTCGAGGTCGTCGAGCTCCGGACGCACGCCCGCGACCTCGCCGACAACCTGGTGACCGGCTTCCCGAACGAGCCCCTGCGCACCGCGGTGGACACGGTCGCCGGGGCCGACGGACTGATCGCGGTCACGCCGATCTTCTCGGCGTCCTACAGCGGGCTGTTCAAGACCTTCTTCGACGTCCTGGACAAGGAAGCGCTCGTCGGCAAGCCGGTGCTGCTCGGCGCGACCGCCGGCACCGCCCGGCACTCCCTGGCCCTGGAGCACGCCATGCGCCCGCTGTTCGCCTACCTGCGCGCGGTCACCGTGCCCACCGGGGTGTTCGCGGCGTCGGAGGACTGGGCCGGGGCGGGCGGGGTCGACCGCGCACTGGCCGACCGCATCGACCGGGCCGCCGGCGAGCTCGCCGACCTCGTCACCGGCCGGCCGGCCTCGGCCAAGCCCGCGGACCCCTTCGCCGACCCGGAGACCTCCTTCGAGCAGCTCCTCCGCGGCCACTGAACCGCCACACATGGCCATGTCCGCGAAGGGGTCAGCCGACCGCCGTGGCCGACGGCGGGGCGGAGCCGCCGCGGGGGGCGGGGCCCGTCATGATCCGCACGATCTCCTCCCGGTCTGCGACCGACGGCAGCCCCCAGCCGGGCTCGTAGCCGTACACCTCGCCCAGGGGCGTCGACGCCGTCCGGCCGTCGAGGATCTCCACCGCGTCGACCTCGATCAGGCCCGGGTGCTCCACGCCGCACGCCTCGGCGACCTTCAGCAGGTCGCGGCGCAGCGTGCTCAGGTAGTTGGCGGCGCGCACGGACTTCAGCGCCGGATCGAGGCCGTGGGCGAGCCAGGCGTTCTGCGTGGCCACCCCCGTGGGACAGGTGTCGGTGTGGCACCTCTGCGCCTGGATGCAGCCGATCGCGAGCATCGCCTCGCGGGCCACGTTCACCAGGTCGCAGCCGAGCGCGAAGGCGACGATCGCGTTGTCGGGCAGGCCCAGCTTGCCCCCGCCGATGAACACCACCTGCTCGTGCAGGCCGTGCCGGGCGAAGGTGGCGTAGACCCGCGAGAAGCCCAGCTGGAAGGGCACCGAGACCGAGTCGGTGAAGATCAGCGGCGCGGCGCCCGTGCCGCCTTCCCCGCCGTCGACGGTCACGAAGTCGACCCCGCGGCCGGTTCCGTCCATCAGCTCGGCCAGCTCGCCCCAGAACCGCATGTCCCCGACGGCCGACTTGATGCCGACCGGCAGGCCGGTCTCGCCGGCGAGCAGCTCGACCCAGTCCAGCAGGCTGTCCGTGTCGGAGAACTCCGCGTGCCTCGACGGGCTCACGCAGTCCACGCCCTCCGGTACCCCGCGGGCCGCGGCGATCTCGGCGGAGACCTTGGGCGCGGGCAGCACCCCGCCCAGTCCCGGCTTCGCCCCCTGACTGATCTTGATCTCCAGTCCACGGACAGGTGCGCCGGCGACCAGGTCCTTCAGCCGCCCGAGGTCGAACCGGCCGTCCTTGTCGCGGCAGCCGAAGTACGCCGTCCCGATCTGGAAGATCAGCTCCCCACCGTGCCGGTGGTGCCTCGAGAGCCCGCCCTCGCCGGTGTTCTGAAGACACCCGGCCGCCGCCGCGCCGCGGTTGAGCGCCTCCACCGCCGCGCCCGACAGCGAACCGAAGCTCATCGCCGAGATGTTGACGACCGAGTTCGGCCGGAAGGCCTGCGCCCGGCCGCGTGCGGCGCCCAGGACCTTCGCGGCCGGCAGGGCCACGTCGGCGGCCGACGCCGGATGGGACGGCGGGACGGCGCGGCCGAAGGTCCGGTGGTTGATGACCGGGTAGCCGGCGGTGTACTCGAGGTCGTTGTCGGTGCCGAAGCCGAAGTAGTTGTTCTCCTTCTTCGCCGACGCGTAGACCCAGCGCCGCTGGTCGCGGGTGAACGGTCGCTCCTCGTTGTTGCCCGCCACGAGGTACTGACGCAGCTCCGGGCCCACGGCCTCGAGCAGGTAGCGCGCGCGCCCGAGCACCGGGAAGTTGCGCAGCAGGGTGTGTTCGCGCTGCACGAGGTCACGGACGGCGACAGCGGCGAGCGCACCGAGCCCCGCGGCGGCCGCCCGTGACGCAGGCTTCATGGCCGTCACCCTCCTCGGTGACGGTTGCCCGTCAAGGGCTTCGAATGCCCCGCCGCCACCTAGACTCGCCCGCCATGCCCGCCTCGACGATCGCCCGCCGGATCACCCGGCACGCACGCACCCGCGGGCTGAGCCCGGTGGTCGCCGACTGCGCCTCCTGGGCGGCCCGCTGGGCGCTCGGTCGTCCGTGCACCGGCCGGCCCGCCGCCACGTTCGGTCACGACGGCACCGACCTGCCCTACCTGCGGCACGCCTACAACTACACGTGGCTCAACGAGCGGGCGGTCGAGGTCCCACTGGCCGCGGCGGTGCTGGCCGACGCAGGACCCGCGGCACGCGTGCTCGAGGTCGGCAACGTCCTGGGCCACTACCAGCCGGTCACGCACGCCATCGTCGACAAGTACGAACAGTCCCCCGGCGTGCACAACGTCGACGTCGTCGACATCGACCTGCCCGGCCCCTTCGACCTGATCCTGGCGATCAGCACCCTCGAGCACGTCGGCCTCGACGAGGAGGTGCAGGACCCGGAGAAGCCCGCCCGCGCGATCGCGCATCTGACCTCGCTGCTCGCACCCGGCGGCAGGCTGTGGTGCACCTTCCCGGTGGGCTACAACGACGCCCTCGACCAGCGGTTGCGCGAGGGACGCCTGGGCTTCACCCGGCTCGCCGCGCTGCGCCGGACCGGCCGCGACAACCGCTGGGAGCAGATCCCGGTCGATGACGTCTGGGGCAGCTCCTACGACTGGCTGCTCTACACCGCGCATGCGGTCGTCGTCGCCGAGCTGGTCCGTCCGGAGGACTGAGCATTCAGCGGTAGGCCGAGCCGCCGCGCAGCCGTGCCCCGACCGCCGCGTACAGGGGCGCGAGGACGACGCCGTCACGGGCCAGCCGCTCGCGCAGCTGCCGGCGGTGCCGCAGCACCCCGACCAGGCCGATCGCCCAGAAGACGTATTGCACCGCGAACGCCGCCCGGAACGCACCGAGGTCGTAGTCGGTCGACGACCCCGGCGTGAGCAGATCCAGGACGGCGCCCACCGCGAGGATGGTCAGCAGCGAGGCGACGAAGCCGCCGACGTTGACCACACCGCTGGCGCTCCCCATCCGCTCGGCCGGGTTCTCCGTGCGCGCGTAGTCGAAGCCGATCATCGAGCCGGGCCCGTTCGTGCCCAGGACGACGACGAGCACGACCAGCAGCGGCAGCGGTGCCCGCCCCGGCCAGAGCAGCACGACCGTCCAGACCGAGGCGGTCGCGGCCAGGATCGAGAAGACGAGGACCGACCGGCGCAACGGCCACCGCCCGCACAGCCGGCCCAGCAGTGGTCCCACGCCCATGCCGACGACCACCAGCAGCGTGAGCAGGACAGCCGCCGTCGCCGGGGAGCGTCCCTCCCCCACGACGAGGAAGGGGTACCCCCACAGCAGGGCGAACACCGTGCCGGAGAACTGGGTGACGAGGTGGGTGTACAGCCCGATCCGGGTGCCGGGCTCCCGCCATGTGTCGGCGAGGCTGCGCCGCAGCTCGGCCATGCCGGCCGGCGGTGGGGGCACGGTGCCGGGCGGGGCGTCGCGCAGGGCGACCAGGACCAGCACGCCGACCACCAGGCCGGTCGCCGCGGCACCGAGGAACGTCGTCCGCCACGAGGTCCCGTGCAGCAGGGCCACCAGCGGGTAGGCCGCCGCGATCGAGCCCAGCTGGCCGAGGATGCCGGTGAGCTGGGTGATCAGCGGGACGGTGCGGCCGGGGAACCACAGCCCGATCACACGCAGCACGCTGATGAACGTCATCGCATCCCCGGCGCCCACCAGCACACGTGCGGCGATCGCGGTCGGCACGTCGGTGGCCAGGGCGAGGACGAGTTGGCCGGCGGCCATCGTGACCGCGCCGGCCAGGATCATCCGCCGGGAGCCGAACCGGTCCAGCGCGACGCCCACCGGCACCTGCAGCGCGGCGTAGACCGCCAGTTGGAGCACGAGGAAGAGGGAGATCGCGGACGCCCCGGCGGAGAACCGCGCCTGCGCGTCGACCGCCGCGACTCCCAGTGAGGCGCGATGGAACACCGCCACCGCATATGCGGTGAGGGCCACGCCCCACACCACGTAGGCGCGGGCGGACGGGCGGGCGTCGGGCACGCTCATCGCAGAGAGACGGTCGGCATGGTCACCTCAGGATGACGTCGTCCCGGCCGAACACCTTCCGCCCCGTCCCGGTGAGTTCGGTCACCGCGCCTGTCCTGCCCATTACAGTTGCGGCCGATGCGCAACCTCGTGGATCCAGCCGACGACCCCTCCGTAGACGACGGACACCGTCGTGGCCGGATCCTCTGGGCGCTCGCCTCGTGCATGATCGAGAAGGGCTACCAGGCGACGACGATCTCCGACATCGCCCGGGAGGCGCGCGTCTCCAAGACCGTCGTGTATGCACACTTCCGCGACAAGGAGCAGTGCCTGCTGGAGCTGTACTCCCGCGCGAACGACAACGTCTTGACCCGTGTCCGGCAGGCCCAGGAGAAAGCCCGCGAGGCCGGCCTCCCCTGGCGGGACCGGCTCCGGGAGGGCATCGGCGCCTACCTCGAGACCCTGGCGACCGGCCCCGAGGTCGCCTGGGCCGCGCTCGTGGAGGTCCAGGCTGCCGGCCGCACCGCGCTGGCCCTGCGCCGGTCCATGATGGACCGCTACGTCGACCTCCTCTGCGAGGTCGCCGACGGGCTGGCCGACGAGCACCCGGACGAGGTGCGCCCGGTCGACCGCGACCTCGTCCTCGCCGCCGTCGGGGGCATCAACGAGATCATGCTGGCCCGCGTGGAGCGCGGCGAGGCCGAGAAGATCCGTCAGGACGCCGGCGTCGCGACGGCGGCCGTCGTGGGGCTGCTCGAGCGGCGCTGATTCCCGGCTAGCGGCGCTTGCGGACGACGTAGCGCCGCGCCTGCCAGTGCGTCTCCGGCTCGTCGACCGCGACGCCGGCGAGGACCTCGGCGCCGGCGGCGCCGACGACGGCGGCCACGCGCCCCTCGGTCATCCTGGTCATGCGCATCGGCGCGGGGTAGCCGAGCAACCGCCGTTGTGCCCACCGCACGAGCGGGCCCGGCGCCAACCGCCAGGTCATCCCGCGGGGCGTCCACATCGGGCGGGTGGTGCAGTGCAGGTAGGCCACCCCGCCCGGACGCAGCACGCGGACGAACTCGGCCAGGTAGTTCTCCAGGACGGGCCTGGGCAGGTGCTGGAGGACACGCTCGGTGTAGACGAGGTCGAAGCTGCCGTCCGGGAACGCCCGCAGGTCGGGGTCCTCGCCGAGGACGAACGAGCAACGGCCGTCGCTGCGGTCCAGGGCCCGCGCGGTCTCCAGCATCGGCGGCGACACGTCGAGCCCGACGACCTCGTCGGCGTGCTCGGCCAGGGCCTGGCTGAGCCGGCCGGCGCCACAGCCGAAATCGAGCACCCGGTCCCAGGTCGTCGGCAGGCCGAGCCCGGTGAGGATGCCGCGCGCACGGTCGACGTCCTGCCGGCCGAGAGCGAGGAACTCCTCGACCTCCCAGCGGCCACCCCGCTTGTCCGGCGCCACGTGGACGGCCCACAGCGGGTCCTCGGCACCCAGCCGGGTCCAGTCCGCACGGACCTGCTCGAAACTCACCTGTTGCACGCCCCTCGTCCTCGAACCGGGCTCCGGATCGCTCACCTGTTCGAGCGCGGACCCTACCGGCCGGTAACCCGCTCTTCTACGCTGCAACGGCCTCGTTGTCAGCCGAAGGGATGATCCGTGTCCGCCTCCGCGGTGCTGGACGGCGGTCCGGTCTCCCGGACCGAGCGGGCCTTTCCCTGCCTGGACGGCGCCCGCGCGATCGCCGCGACCGCGGTGGTGATCACCCACGTCTCCTTCTGGACCGGCGACCATGGCCCCGACCTGCTGGGACGCGCGTCCGCCCGGCTCGACGTCGGGGTCGCGATCTTCTTCGTGCTCTCCGGGTTCCTGCTCTCCCGGCCGCTGTTCCTCGCTGCCGCCACGGACCGGCCCGCCCCCCGCACCGCGGCCTACCTGTGGCGGCGGGCGCTCCGGATCCTGCCCGCCTACTGGCTCACCGTCGCCGCGGCGCTGCTCCTGCTGCCGGGCAACGCCGGCGCTGGGCCCGCCGTCTGGCTCCGGCACCTCACCCTGACGCAGATCTACGGGGCCGGCTGGATCGGTGAGGGACTCAGCCACACCTGGAGCCTGTGCACCGAGGTGGCGTTCTACGCGCTCCTCCCGCTGGCCGGTGCCGGTCTGGTGCGCCTGGCGCGGCCCCGCCTCGACCGGGCCGGCCGGGTGCTGCTGGCCCTGGGCGCGGTCACCCTCCTCGGCCTGGTCTGGCTGGCCTGGCTGTGGGCCACCCGCCCCTCTCTCGCCCCCCTGGACCTCTGGCTGCCGTCCTTTCCCGGGTGGTTCGCCGCCGGCATGGCGCTAGCGGTGCTCTCGGTCGCCGACCCCGCGTGGTGGCCGGCCCGCCGGATCGCGGAGCTCGGGTCCTCGCTCGCGACGTGCTGGGCCGGCGCGGCAGCGCTGTTCTGGATCGCCACCAGCACGGTCGCCGGCCCGGTGGCACTCGCCGTCCCGACCCCTGGTCAGGCGGTCACCAAGAGCCTGCTCTACCTCGGGGTGGCCGCGCTCGTCGTCCTCCCCCTGGTCTTCGGGGACCAGCGGCAGGGCACCGTCCGCCGCGTCCTGGCCAGCCCTCCGGTGGCCTTCCTCGGCGAGATCTCCTACGGCCTGTTCCTCGTGCACGTGCTGGTGCTCGCCGGCGGCTACGCCGCCTTCGGGTGGGTGCCGTTCACCGGCAACGTCGTGCTCGTGCTGCTCGGGACGTGGGTCGTCTCCGCGCTGCTGGCCGGCCTCGTCTACGTGCTCGTGGAGCGGCCGCTGCGGCGCTGGCGGAACCTGGTGCCGGCGAGCCGGTCCCACCGCGGGAGCGGGAACACCGATGCGGTGACCGCGGTGAGGGACACCAGCGCCAGCGTCTGAACCGCCGTCCCGTCGCCGGGATCGACGAGGAAGACAACGCCGGCGGCGAGCATCGCGGCCGCCGCCAGGAGACCCAGCACCAGCCGTCGGCTGCCGCGGGCGGCGGCACCGAGACAGAGGGCGGCGCCCAGTGCGGCCAGCCCCACTCCCCCGCCGATGACCGC
>JAOPWM010000160.1 GCA_025965695.1 Blastococcus sp. | reverse complement strand
CCGAGGCGATGTCCTACCTCGACGCCACCGCCGCAGAGACGATCGCCCAGCTCACCGTCGACTTGCGTGGACGCGGCTGCGAGTTGCTCCTGGCCCGCGTCCGACCGCCGGTGCTGGCGGCGCTGCGCGCCAATCCCTACGGCCAGGGCGCCACACGCGCTCTGCCCGCCTTTCCCAGCGTCCGTCAGGCTCACGCGCACGCCGAGGAGAAGCTGGCACTGCAGCGGGGAACTGCTGGGCATGATCCTCAGCGGCCAGGCGGCTGAGAGCTGCCGCAGTGCCGCCCGTGGCTGGCATGTGCCCCGTGGGCCCAGATCACCTGGGCCGGCCGGCGTCGTGCCCAGCGCCGACCTGGGTTCGGGCGTGGGCACGCGGTGGGCACATCTCGGCAGCACGGCTCCGGACGACAGCGTATGGGTGCGGACCGGCGCAGAAGCCTGACCTGCACATCCGGTTGGATGCGCTCATGGTCGGCTGGGGTCGAAATCGGGTCGAGGGGGCTCATAATCCGTGGGTCGTGGGTTCGAGCCCCACCCGCCCCACCGGTATTTGTGAGAGATCTCGGCCGATCCTTGACGAATGGAGATCGCCTGATGATTGACACCTCGTCCCGCCGGTTTTCAGGTCCGTGTGAGCCGAGGGGCTGGGCCGGTATTTAGGGAGCTGAGCGTGGCCGAGCCAGCGCCATCAGGCGGTGTTGGCGGTGATCGAGGACGGCGTACCGATCAACGAGGTGGCGGTGGGGTCGGGGGGAGCCGGCAGACATCTCGGCCGAGACGCGAGCCCATGGGCACCCTCCCCCTCCCGGTCGGACTCCGGGCGCTGGGCGTCGGTCCTAGGACGGCGGCGTCTCGGCCGTCAGGACGTCGCGCACCGCCGAGATGGCCGGAGCAAAGAAGTAGCCGCCACCCGTCGGCGTCACCCAGGTCGCGAGCGTGGCCACTTCGTGTTGCTTGCCGCTCTTGTCGACGAGGATCAACGTCCGCCGGGCGGTCGCTGCGGACTCGGCGATGAGGAGATCGGCCCCGCCGGGGTCAGCCCGTGGCGCGGAGAACCGGTTCACCCAGTTGGTGCTCAGGAACTCGAACTGATCCTGGATGGATGCCTGGTAGCAGGCGAACATGAGGCCGCGGGATGCATCCGGGGCGGTCGCATGCTGCGGCCCGAACGGCATGCCACGGCGCAGGATGCGCCGTCGCAGCGTGTTGCGAGGGCCGCCGAGGTCCGTGCCCTGGTCGCGAGGATTGATCTTGCGGACGTGGGCACCGTGTGGACAGAGCAAGCCACCGGCGTCCGCGACCGGACGGGGATGAACGTCATGCGGGGCCACGCCGTGAGGGAGTGGTCGGGTCGTGACGAGCTCCGGCGGCCCGCTCGTTCCCGACTGCCCCCAGGGGGAGACGTAGCCGAAGTCGTTGGCCGCGAAATCGTCCGCGCCGAGGTCCGGGTCATCGGCGTCGGGAGCCCGGGTGAGGGGCGCTCCGCTGGGCCATCGTCCGACGATCAGCGCGGCCAGTCGCTGGGGGCTCAGCCCCTCGAGGCCCGGTTGCTCGGACAGCTGCGCCGCGGTCTGCTCGATGAAGCCGGTGAAGGCGGCGACGTCTTGACGCAGACGGCGAATGACCAGGAATGACCCGTCCGCCGCCCACGCCGGCTGCGGCGGCACGGCCGGCGCGGGCTCCAGATCGTCGGCCGGTGGAACCTGCTGCCGGGGTAGCCCGAGGACGAACTCGCCCGGCCAGACGAGCGGCTGGCCCGGACGGCTGAAGCGAGCGGCGCGGGGATCGGCCGGCTCGAGGTAGCGGGGCGTGAGGTAGGAATCCGCATCCTGGGAGAGGCGCCCGCGGATGCCGGGCTGGGAGATGCCGTCCCGGAAGCCGAAGTGCTCGTGGCCGGGCAGGTCGGCTCGCACGTCACAGGGCTCGGACCACACCGTGGTGAACCCACCGTCGGTTCCGGTGAGTAGGGAGACGACGTCGGTCACCGTCGTAGCGAGGTTGTCGGCGCTGTCACTGCCGACGATGACGACGGCGTCGACGGGGGTCTGTGGCCCGCCGACGACCCAACGGGCGGGATGGCCTTCGGCCTGGGGATCGACCGGATCCCCCAACTTGCCGGCCCGAGCTGCCAGCCCCAGCTTGAATGCCTCGTCGTCGAATTGCGCGACCTCGGCTTGGCTCGTCAGGGCGGCCAGACCGCTGCTGGTGAAGGCGACGTTGATCCATGTGGAGGACAGCGTCCCTGGGATCTCCCCGCGCCGCGTCCGCATGTGCCGGAACAGCCGGTTGAACATGTGGACGTCGGCGAGTGGGGAGAGCCGGGGCGCCAGCCGCGCAAGTGAGCGCTTCGCGGTCGCGACGTCGCCGACCTTGAGGAACTCGTAGTGCTGGTGATCCTTGCGGAAGCCGCTCAGGCTGTCTCCCTGGATGTCGCCGGCCGCGAGCACGGGCTCGAGCGCCCCGCCGGCGGCACCGGTCACACGACGACCTCGTGCCTGTGGGCGCGACTGTGCTGGAACAGCATCTCCACCGGGGCCCCGCTGATGATGGCGGGGGCAACGAGGGGCTGGACGCCACTGACGCAGGGAACCGGCGGGGCGGCGTGCTGGCCCTGCTCGCCTGCCACGCCGGTCAGCTTCATGCTGATGGCCTCCGCGACCTGGCCCGGGAACGCGATGGGCTCGCCGCCGATCTGGATGTCGCCGACGGCGAACCCCTCACTCGCCGGTACCTCGTAGCGGGCGCGGACGACCGCGGTTGGACTGCCTCGCAGAATGGTCCAGTAGTCGCCGACCGGGGATCCGTCGGGGCGCGTCCAACCGGTGGTGTCGAGCGAGTCGATGTACAGCCCGACGGGCTCGGCCAATGACACCAGTGCACCGGTGCGGGCGAGGCCGTTGACGGAGCCGCCGATGGTCGGATCGCTGGAACGCGTCGGCACCCCGTACTGCGCGCACCGGATGAGCTCGTCGTCGTCCTCGATGAGCTGTCCGTTCTTCTCCCGCAGCACGCTCGCGTCCCCGGCCAGGAACACTTCGGCCTGCAGCGAATTGGAGGGGTGCGTCAAGTGCATGGCCCCCTGCTGGATGTTCCACGCGTTGTACGGGTCGTAGCTGCCGTTGTGCAGCAGGTCCTGCTTCTGCACCGACGGGCTGACGAACTTCCGGTAGAGCTCCACGACCGCATCCAGGTCGCCCTTCGCGGGCGGTGCGCCTGCACCCGGCTGAACGGAATCCGGGTAGCCGTGGGCCAGTGCCGTCCAGTACTCGGGCCCCTCACAGGTGAAGTCGACAGCGGTGATCCGGCCGGAGGTGTCCCGGGTCGCGTGCCACTCCAGGTACTCGTCCTGCGGTCGCGCCTGCACCGTTCGTCCCCCCAGCCGGAACGACAGGAGCTGCTCCGCCAGCTGTAGCGCCTGCTCGTGCGTGTTGCCATCGAGCAGCGTCTTCGGAAACCCGTTCCAGATGATCGTCGCCTCCGTGAGCGACGGCTGCGGTAGGGCATGGACCGCGTCGAAGATCTGCGCCTTACCCGCGCCGACTTCCTGCTCGGCACGCTGGATGGCCTGCAGGAAGAAGGTCGTCATCGTGGCGTCCCATGCTTCCCGCTGATGCGGAATGCCATCGAAGTCGGTCAGGTCGCCGGGCGGGCGGAACAGTGGCGCGGCCATGGTGATCCTCCACGGGGAATATCTGTGGACGGGCCTGAAACCGGAAAGGCCATTGCGAGACGGCGACGCCGGAACGCACTGGTCAGGATGATGAAGCGCATGGCCCCACTCCCCGCGGCGATCAATGCTGCGGCGAGCCCGAGCAGGCTACCGCGAATCGATACCGTGTGGGCTGGTTCCAGACGCGCTCATGCCGGCGCATCGTCCGCGAGTCGGACAGTTCGGAGATGGGCGACAGCCCCCCTCGCCATTGCGGCGGCTACGGCCCCGATGTGTGACAGCGTGGCTACACAACGGCCCTTCGAGGCAAGCGGGCAGTCCGCCTGCGCCTGCTGGGCCTCGGCGAGCTGCGTGACGCCGTCCACGGTGTCTGCATGTTCACCCGGGTGCTCGTCCAGACGCGGCGACGACGCGTTTCTCTCTAGTCCGCGCGTGCTTCGACGGCCATGGTGATTCTGAGCGGGGCGGCCCACCTCGGAGCTTGACCAACCGACTGGACCGTCGGTCAACTGTCTGACGGCGACCCAAAGGGGATGTCGGATGAGCATGACGGCAGTGACGGTGTTCGGCGCCTTGGCGACGTTCCTGGGAACGCTGGTCGGCGCTGGCGTGAGCCTTCTCAGCACTGGCGCCGCGACACGCGCTGAGTGGCGGCGCCAAGAGTGGCAGTTCGAAGCCGAGCAGTTGGCCACACTGGCAAAGCGCCGCGAGAATTTCGAAAGCCTGGTCAGGAGTGCTGCGATTGAACTTTCGGAAGCCTGGGCGCAGGTGGTGCTCTCTCATGACGGCTACCGCCAGATTGGCACGGACGCGGGCGATGCCGATGCGCACCGGTCTCGGATGGTGGAGGCCCTCACGGGATTCGGTTTGCAGCTCAATACGCTGCTGATACTGCCGATAAGTGACGCGCTGAGAGAGCAGGTTCTTGCAGTAGACGCAGTCCTGGATGACTTTCGGCGCTCCATCAACCAGTCCGATGGAGGTATCCGGCAACGCGGCGCCGTGCCAGCGGCCCTCTTGGAGCTGTTTCGCATTCTGCGAGAGACCGACTTCCTGAGGCCGATAGTAAGGCCGGCGAAGAACTGGGGTAGCGGGAATAGGTCGCCGCCGCGTTGACCGCCGTACGTCTTTCGTCACGAGCGACTCCACGACGACATCCCGCAGACGACCATGACACCAGCCCCACCGTGCGGACGGTTCGGTCCGCGGCTCCCGGCCCCATCGCGGCGGGCCTACCGCGGGAGGTGTCGACGGCGCTAGCGTGCGCCACCTCTTCTGCGCAGTTCACGGGGGACCCATGTCTCGTTCGTGCCGCCTCTCCGATGACCCACGCACGGGGACGGCGCCGTCATGACGGAACCGCTCGAGCGGACCGATGCCCGCCTCGATGGCGAGCCGAACGCTGCCGCACCCGCCGCACCCGGCCCGGATCCGGCTGCGGTTCACCCCGCCGCCACCCAGGAGATCCGCCTCGCCGTCGTCCTCAACGGCGGGGTGAGCCTCGCCGTCTGGATCAGCGGCGTGACCCACGAGTTGAACCGCCTCGTGCAGGCCAGCCGACGCCGGGGCACGCCCGGTGCCCCGGCGGACGCCTACGCCGACCTCCTCGGCGTGCTGGCGGCCGACGCCCGGATCGACGTCATCGCCGGCACCAGTGCCGGCGGCATCAACGGCGGCTTCCTGGCGCTCGGCCTGGTGCACGGCTGCGATCTCACCGGTCTCCGTGACCTTTGGCAGAACTCGGGCGCCTTGAGCACCCTGCTCCGCAGTCCCCGCCAGAAGAACCAGCCGTCCCTGCTGCGCGGCGAGTACTTCCACCAGGAGCTGGCGAAGGCCTACGACAAGGTGTGGCCCAATCGGCAGGGCGTGGCCGCGGGTCCCGGCGAGGACGTCGATCTGTTCCTCACCGGCACCCTGTGGGAGGGCCGACGGAGCTTCTTCGCCGACGACATGGGCAGGCGGATCACCGAGGTGAACTACGACGCCACCTTCCACTTCACCTCCGACCCCGACACCGTGTCCGCCACGCCGGAGAGCTCCGATCGCGGTGACCTGCACAGCCCGACAGTGACGGCCCAGCTCGGGGTGGCCTCGCGATGCACGGCGTCGTTCCCGGCGGCCTTCGAGCCGTTCGCAGTCAATGTGGACGCCCCCGGCGTCCAGCAGCCCGACGGCCGGTGGCCCTCCGAGGCCGGCCGGACCGACTTCCGGCACTCCCAGTTCGTCATCGACGGCGGCATCCTGCGCAACAAGCCCATCCGGCCCGCGATCGACGCCGTCTACCGGCAGTCGGCCGACCAGCAGGTGCGGCGGATCCTCGCCTACGTCGTCCCCGACCCCGGAGAACCGGCGACCGGGCCCGGCAAGCCGGCGGTGACCGCCCTGCCCGGCGCGACCGATGTGATCCTCGGGGTGATGACCCGGCTGCGGTCCACGGACTCGGTCGCGGAGGAACTGGCCGAGATCGAACGGCGCAACCACGAGACGGCGCACCGACGGCGCGCCCGCGACCGGCTGGCCCGGACGCTGGTCGACGCCGCGGCCGCTCCCCGAGCCGAAGGCGCCGCCGACCTGGTGCGATCGGCCTACCCCGGCTATCTGGAGGTCCGCCGGGACGACACCGCGCAGTCCGTGGCGCAGTTGCTGCTCTCCGCACCACGGGAGCACCCGTGGAGCAACCGGGAGGTGGCCAGCGAACTGCGCGACCTCGCCGCCGACACCGACTTCCCGTTCATCCCCCAGGACGACCTGGACGCGGCGATGGGCGCCGATCCTCAGCACTGGCGCTGGGGCCAGGCCACCGTGCGGCGGCTGGGCGACGTCGTCCTCGACGTCCTCAAGCGCGCGGTGTGGCTGGCGCCGCTCACCGACGACGACCGCGCGACGATCGTCACGCAGCGGGCCCGCGCCCACGAGATCCTGCGCGGCGTGCGGCGCGAGCGGGCCACGCTCGACGGCTACTGGCGGGCCGCGCCGCTGCCCAACCGGAGCGCGCAGCTCACGGCCACCCCGGCGGAGCTGGCCGGGCTGCGGGTGGCACTGGAGGCGCTGGCCGCCGCCTGGGGTACGGGACCGCAGGCGGGTATGACGTCCCGGTTGCGAGGGCTGGCGCACGACCTCGCGCAGTGCCTGCTCAACGCGGGAGGCGCGTTGCGCAGCATCAGCACGGGCGACCGCGCGGCCGTCGACCACGAGGGCACCGAGCAGGAGCGCTTGCGTGCGCTGGTCGACCTGCTCGTCCCGGACGGCGCCACAGCGGACGACGTCCTGCGCAACATGCTCCGACTCGAGGTCGTGCACGTGTCGTTCACCGGCGTGAGTGACGTCCCCGAGCAGGCCGTCGAGCTGGTGCAGGTGAGCTCGCTGCGCGAGGAGCTGGTCACCGGCATCCAGCTGCACCACTTCGGGGCGTTCTACCGCGAGTCCTGGCGGGCCAACGACTGGTTGCGCGGACGCATCGACGGGTCTGAGCAACTGGTCCAGATGCTGCTGGCCCCCGAGCGGCTCAGGCAGCTCGGCCTCACGCCGCAGGAGGCGCAGAAGGCGCTGCGGCCCGTCGCGGTGGGGCCGCCCGGCACGGCCCGGCACGCGGAGCTCGCCGCCGCCTGGGACGCCCTGGTCCCCCGGCTGACCACGGAGCTGCAGGTGCTGGAGGGCGACGGACCGCTCCCGCGGACCTTCCCCCTGACCGCACAGCAGATCGCCTGCCGGCTCCGGACCGAACTCCTGCCCGAGGAGCTCGACTCCCTGGCCACGGTCGTCGTCGAGGAGTCCGACCCGGTAACGCACGCCGTCCAGTGGGCCGCCGAGGTGCGCGCCGACCTGCAGCGGCACGACGACAAGGACGACCACCCGGGCCCGGCAGAGCTCGATGCCATGCTGCAGGGCAGCGAGGTCGTCGGCCGCCAGACCATCGCCGAGGAGGCCAATCGGGGGTCGGACACCTTCGCGCAGACGGCGACCCACGCGACCGCCACGCTCACCGCGACGGCCTCCTCCGTGGAGAAGCCGAAGGCGGCGGTCGCCCTGCTCAAGGCTCTGCGCGGATACGCCCTCCTGCTCTCGGTGCTCGTGAACTTCCTGGCCGGCAAGAGCCACCTGGGCCGCAACCTGACCAGCCTGGTCGTGGGTGTTGGCGGCGCTCTCGTCGCCCTGGCGGTGGTCGTTCCGGGCGTCCCGATCGCGGTGCCGCTGACCGGCGTCGTCCTGGTGCTGGCCGCCGCCAGCGTCTCCGCCCTGCGACAGCAGAGGCTCGGTGGATGGCGACTCGTCGTCCGCCTGGTCCTTCTCGTGCTCGTGGCGGCAGCGGTGCTGGCGGCGGTACTGATCCAGACCGCCTCGGAGAACAAGCAGAGCATCCGGGACCTGCTCCTCGACACCGGGCTGCGGGTGCTCCTCGTCGCCGTGGTGATCGGGGTCGGCTGGTTCCTCGGCCGGCCGACCCGGCACGCCCCGTGAGTCGCCCCGGCCCACGATCGGCGTTCCCGAATGTCGGAGGCTCGCCCTAGCGTCATCCACCTGGGCATGAGCCCATCCGATCAGCCGAGGAGATCCTCATGACCACGCTGTCAGATCGACCCCACTCCGCCTTGATGGTGATCGATGTCCAGAAGGGCGTCGTGGCCGACGCACACCGACGCGACGCGGTGGTCGCCAACATCGGCACGCTCGTCGACAAGGCTCGCGACGAGGGTGTCCCGATCATCTGGGTCCAGCACTCGGACGAGCATCTGGAGAAAGGGAGCGACACGTGGGAGTACGTCCCGGAGCTGACCCGCCAGGAGCCGGAACCGCTGGTGCACAAGTCGTTCGGTGACTCCTTCGAGGGCACCGACCTGGAGCAGGTGCTGGCCGAGGCCGGAGTCGGGCACCTGGTCGTGACCGGCGCGTCCACGGATGCATGCATCCGATGCACCATCCATGGCGCTTTCACGCGTGGCTACGACGTGACGCTCGTCGGTGACGCGCACACGACCGACGATCACAGTGCCTGGGGCGCTCCGCCGCCGGACGCGGTCATCGCGCACACGAACCTCTATTGGCAGTACCAGGCGGCCCCCGGCCGCACCGCCGGTGTCACGGAGACGAAGACCGTGACGTTCGGCGGCTGAGCCGGGAGCAACCACGTCACCCCGGTAGCCGTGGTCGAGGGGCGGACCGTCGGCGGACGTGACGCCCCCGGTCGCGTACGTCCCCGACACTGCGCGGACGCCGACGTGTCGCCGACGCCGACGCTCGGCGCCGTGGCCGCGACGCGGCCGAGTCGTCACGGGGTGGTCGTCGACGAGAGTTGACCCGGCCAGCCAGGCCCGCTCCTGTACCTGAGACCCACCGCGCCACCGAGGCGCGCTGCCGGCTCAAGCCGTGCCGGCGTGCTGTGACAGCAGTGAGCCCCGCCGTCAGATGACGGCGGGGCTCACGGTGAGACGCTCGAGCCAACGGCGTGGCCCTCGGGTGACGTCAGAAGTAATGGCGTCGGCCGCCGACAGCCCGTCCGGTGGAGCCGAGCAGCAGCAGGACCAGTCCGACGATCAGCACGATGATGCCGATGGTCCACAGGATGCTGATCTTGAGCAGCAGTCCGAGCAGGAGCAATACGATGCCAAGGATGATCATGATGCCTCCGGCGTGTCGGTGGCGCGCATAACCGCGCCGTTCAGATCATGGATCCCCGAAGTCCCGCCGAGCCGAACGTCTGACGTGCCAATCTCACCCCGAAGTGTGAAACGAGCGGATACGTGCCCGTAAGGGCGCGCCCGGCGCACGTCCTCGCAGTCTTCGCAGGAAACCGGCCCTGGACCGATGCATTCTGTGCACGTTCAGCACCCGGCGCTCAGCCCGCGTGCCCCCATGGGGACGGCGACGGCATAGGCGACCGCGACCGCCGACACCTCGATGTGGTGCCCGGTCTGCTCGACGGCGACCTCGAGCCCGGCGCCGACCGCCGCCAGGGCCGCGAAGATGCCGTAGTGGCCGTACCCCCAGAGATGGGACCGGTCCCGGTAGTCGGCCAGCCCGCGACCGCTCGGCTCGAGGAAGTCTCGAGGAAGTAGAGCCACCGGAGGGCGAAAAGGAGGACCAGCCCCCCGACGGCGATGGTCACGAACGAGATCCCGAGGCCGCCGGCCTCGAAGGCCGCCGTCACTCCGGTCGAGGCGGCGAAGACGCTCTCCCCGAGCAGGATGATCGTGAACAGGCCGTAGCGCTCGGCGATGTGGTGCGCATGCCAGCTGGTCGGTCTCGTCCGCTCCGCCCACGGCGGCACCGCGACCTCGAGGACGACGAGCACGGCGAAGACCGGCACCAGCGACGCCCGCGGCAGCACACCTGCCTCGACGAAAAGGAGGCGCAGCAGCCACAAGGCCTGGACGACGGCGATCCCGGCGAGCTCCGCGGCACGTGCCCGGCGGCGACGGCATGGCCGAGCTGTGCGCTGAGGCCGGCGATTGCCACGACGAAGGTCAGGTCGAACAACAGTTCCAGTGGGCTCGACACCCGATGCG
>JAOPWM010000303.1 GCA_025965695.1 Blastococcus sp. | reverse complement strand
GAGACCTTGGCGCCGCGCTCCATGTCGATCGCGCCGAGCGCCTCACCGATCTCGAGGTGGTCGCGCACCGGGAAGTCGTAGGCGGGCACGTCGCCGACGGTGCGCAGCGTCACCGCGTCGTCCTCACCGCCGGGCGGCACCTCGTCGGCCACGACGTTGGGGATCTTCAGGTGGGCCGCGCGCAGGGCCGCGTCGGCCCCCCGCTGGACCTCCTCCGCCTCCCTGACCTCCGCGGCGAGCGCTCTGGCGCGCTCGAGGACGGCCGCCCGCTCGGTGGCGCTGGCCTTCTGCACCGCCTGCGAGGCCGCCTTCTGCTCGCCGCGCAGGTCATCTGCCCGCTTGACCGCCTCACGGCGGGCGGCGTCGGCGGCCAGGAGCTCGTCGACCAGCGACTCGTCGGCACCGCGGGCCCTCTGGCTGGCGCGGACGGTGTCGGGGTGCTCGCGCACGAGTCGGAGGTCGATCACGGCTCGATCGTAGGTGGCCGCGTCGGCGTGGCCGCTCGAACGCCGTCGTCGCCCGGGCTCAGCTGGGGGCACCGAGCAGCGCGGACACCGCTCCGCGTACCCGGGCGCTCTCCGCCTCCAGGTCCCTCAGCAGCTCCCGGAGCAGTTCCGGCGAGTCTGCCGTCACGTCCTCGAGGCGGCGGCAGACGTCAGCCAGCGCAAGCGCGCCCATCGCTGCGCTGCTGCCCTTCAGCCGGTGTGCCAGCCGCGCCACGGATCCGTCGTCGTCCGGGCCCGTGCGGCTGGAAGGCCCGGCCGCAGCCAGCAGGTCGGTGACCGTCTCGTCCAGGCCGTCGATGTACCGGCGGTACAGGTGGTCGAAACGGGCGTCCCCGAGATCACGCAGCTCCTCCACGGTCGAGGGGTCGAGCGCGTCCGGGCCGTCCGGCTCCGGGACAGCTGCCGCAGCTTCGGCCGGCACGGACTCCAGGCGCTCGGGGTCGGTCCAGCGGCCCAGCGCCGCCTCCAAGGTCGCCATGCGGACCGGTTTGGTCAGGAAGTCGTCGGCCCCTGCCCCGAGGAACGCGCTGCGGTCGCCGGCGAGCACGCTGGCGGTGACGGCCACGATGCGCGGCTGAGGACCGGGCATGCACCGGATCGCGGCGGTGGCGTCGACCCCTCCGAGGACCGGCATCTGCGCGTCCATGAGAACCACGTCGTAGTTCCCGGTCCGGACGGCGTCGACGGCCAGCTCACCGTTGACCACGTGGTCGCTGTCGTGCCCGAGCTGCTTGAGGTAGAGCTCCATCAACTGGGCGTTCAGCGGGTGGTCCTCGGCGACCAGGACCCGCAGCCTGCGCCTCTTCTCCCCCCGCCGCGGCGCCGGAACGCCCCGGACACGGGTGGTGGAGCGCCACTCCGGTCCGGTCCTGGTGTCACCCGTCCCCAGGACCGAGCGCACGGTGCGCTCCAGGCGCTCCGGGCGGACCGGCTTGTGCAGCCGGGCAGCGAACTCCGTCGAGCGGTCGGCATGCACGGAGGTGGAGCTGCTGAGCAGGATCAGCGGGAGCGTCGTCCCGTTCGGCCGGTCTCGCAGCCGCCTCGCCACCTCGTCGCCGTCCATGTCCGGCATGTGCAGGTCGAGGAGGCAGGCGTCGAACGGTGGCTCGCCACCGACGAGGTCCAGGGCCTCGGCACCGCTGTGGACCAGGGTGCATTCGGCCCCGTACCGGGCCAGCTGGTGCTCGAGGATCCGCAGGTTCGTCGGGTTGTCGTCGACGACGAGCAGTCGTCGTCCGGCCAGGGTGTCGGTCCGCGATGCCGGCGCCGTGCCGGCGGCGACATCGAGCTCGACGGTGACGGTGAACGTCGAGCCCACGCCCTCCACGCTCTCGACGGCGATGTCGCCACCCATCGCCGTCGCGATGCGCTGGCTGATGGCCAGCCCCAGTCCCGTGCCGCCGTAGGACCGGGTCGTGGAGGGGTCGACCTGGCTGAAGGAGCGGAACAGCCGGTGGTGCTGGTCGGCGGGGATGCCGATGCCCGTGTCGGACACGGCGATCCGGCAGCGCAGTCGTGAACCGATGACCTCGCCCCCCACGGTGAGCACGATCTGGCCGTGGCCGGTGAATTTCACGGCGTTGCCGACGAGGTTGATGACCACCTGCCGCAGCCGGGCGCCGTCGCCCACGACCTGCCACGATCCGTCGCCGCAGACGTCGACCAGGAGGTCCAGGCCCTTACCGGCGGCCTGCGGGCCGAGCAGCTGGGCGACGTCGTACGCGACGCCGGCGACGTCGAAGGGTGCCCGCTCGAGGTCGAGTTCCCCCGCCTCGATCTTGGAGAAGTCGAGGATGTCGTTGATCAGGGCGAGCAGGGCGTCACCACTGCTGGCGATCGTCTCGAGGTGACTGTGCTGCTCATCGGTCAGCTCCGTGGTCAACAGCACGTCGGTCAGGCCCAGGACGGCGTTCAACGGCGTGCGGATCTCGTGGCTCATGGTCGCGAGGAACGCCGTCTTCGCCTGCCCGGCGCGCTCGGCCTTGTCCCGCGCCTCCACCAGGTCGCACTCGCGGGCGGCGACCAGGGCGTTCCGGTCGCGCAGTGCGTCGCCGAGGGCGTTGACGTCCCTGGCGATGTCCACCATCTCGAGCGGTCCCTTCTCCACCGCTCGGCTTGAGAGGTCTCCGGCGGCCAGGTCCTTGAGCGTCTCGCGCACGCGCTCCGTGGGCGGCAGGATCTGGTCGGTCAGGCGGCGGTTCGCCCGGCGCACCGCGAGCGCGACCGCCACCGCGACCGTCACGTCGACGACCGCGCTGGCGACCAGGGTCAGCCGCTCCCGGTGGATGGCCAGGTCGCGGCGTCCCTCGACCAACGCACGAACCTCGGACTCTCTCTCCCGGTACTCGTCGAAGAGGGACTTGCCCTGAAGGATCAGCGCGCTCAGCCCGGCGCCGTCGCCGACCTCGGGTGGCAGTGCGTGGAGCGGCTCGGCCCACTCCCGTACCCAGCGGTCCGAGGCCGACTGCAGGTCCGCGAGTCGCGCGGTCAGCTCCGCATCCCCGACGCCCCACCCCGCGGCCTCCCCCTGCACCCGCCGGATTGTCGCGGCGCCCTCCTGGTACGGCTGGAGGAACTGGGGGTCGCGGGTCAAGAGGAAACCGCGCAAGCCGGTCTCCTGGTCGAGCATCGCGACGTGCGCGTCCTGCAGGGCGCCCAACAGGAGGTCCGCCCGCGCCACGTCCGGCACCAGCCGGGCCAGCAGGAACGACGTCAGCACCAGCGTGGTGAAGGTGAGCACCACGACGGCACCCATGCCAACCACCAGAGGACGACGGAGGAGGGCGCGAAGTTGTGGTGTCTCGGCACCCGGACGGTCCCGTTCGTCGAGTGCCACGGGAAGAGGTTCGACCGATCCGGATCCGCTATGAAGTGGAAAGGACGGCGATCTGGCGCGGTCGCGCTTCAGTCAGCGGCCCGGTGTGCCGATGCAGGTTGTGCCCCACCTTCCCCGATCGGAGCGCCATGTCCCACGTGCTGGTCGTCGACGACGATCCCGTCATCGCCGACCTCGTCGCCTTTCGCCTCGGCCGTCTCGGCCTGCAGGTGTCCGTCGAGTTCGACGGCGAGGCGGGACTGGCCGCGGCACGCCAACTGCACCCCGACCTGATCGTCCTGGACTGGATGATGCCGCGGATGAACGGCCTGCAGGTCTGCCAGGCGCTGCGCTCCGACGCCGATCCCCAGCTGGCGCGGACCCCCGTACTGCTGTTGACCGCCAAGGCGCAGGAGCCCGACCTGGAACGGGGCTTCGCCGCCGGCGCCACCGACTTCGTCACCAAGCCGTTCAGCACTCGCGAGCTCGTCAGCCGCGTCACCGCCGCGCTCCCGCCCGGCAGCGTCGTCGAGTGACGCAGACAGGCGCCGTCGTGGT
Source organism: Blastococcus sp. (assembly GCA_025965695.1). Classification (GTDB taxonomy): domain Bacteria; phylum Actinomycetota; class Actinomycetes; order Mycobacteriales; family Geodermatophilaceae; genus Blastococcus_B. The sequence continues at coordinate 11,475 of JAOPWM010000303.1, read as the reverse complement.
CGCGAGCAGCGTGGTCACCGGCCTGGTCGTCGTCCTCCTGCTCTCGGTCGGGGCGGCCCACGTGGCCCGGCGACGGCGCGAGCAGCGGAACGCCGCCCGGCGGGCGGCCCTCGTGCCGCTCGTCTACACGCTTCTCGACGGCGAGGAGGCCGGCGCCGTCCTGGCCGGCGCGCCGGCGGTCCTCGACGAGGTCGTCCTGCACCTCCTTCCCCAGTTGCGCGGCAGCGACCGCAAGGTCCTCCAGGACCTCCTCGTCACGCGCGGCGTCGTGGAACGCGCGGCCGCCGACCTCACCGCCCGCGCCGCATGGCGGCGGGGCCGCGCCGCCATGCTCCTCGGTTCCACCGCGAGCACCGCGCACACCGCCGGCCTGATCACCCTTCTCGCCGACCGCTCCTCACAGGTCCGATGCGCCGCGGCCCGGGCTCTGGGCAAGGCCGGCGACGTGGCGGCCGCGCCGCACCTGCTGGCCGCGCTCACCGCGGAACGGACGCTGCCCTCAGGCGTGGTCGGCATGGCGCTGCTGGACCTCGGCACGGCGGCGCTGCCCGCCCTGCGCGAGGCGCTCACCTCCGGCACCGCTCCTGCCCGTGCGCTCGCGGCGAGCCTGCTGGGTCTGCACGGCGACCTCCACGGGACGCCGGCGCTCACGCTCACCCTCGCCGACGACGGGCAGCCGGTCGACGTCCGCCGGGCGGCCGCAGAGGCCCTCGGACGGATCAGCAGTCCCCGGGCAACCGACCCCCTGTGCCGCGCGCTCACCTTCTCCGCCGAGCCGGTCCTCCGCCATGCCGCCGCCGAGGCCCTCGGTCGCATCGGCGACCCCGCCGCCGCGACGGCGCTCGTGGCCGGGATGGCGGCCGATGACCCCGGCGTCCGCGCCGCCTGCGCCGACGCGCTCGGCGCGCTCGGGCCCGACGGCCGGAGCCGGCTCACGCAGCTCGCCGACGGCGAGGGTCCCACGGCAGGAACCGCCCGGGGTGCCCTCGACGCGCTGGCCGTGCGGTCCGCGCGCCTGCACCCGATGGCCGGCTGATGCGCGAGTTCCTCACCGACGTGATCCTCGTCGCCAACTGGGTCCTGCTCGGACACGTCGCGCTCTTCCACCTCGTCACGCTGCTGCTCGTCCTGGCGGGCGCCCGGCGGGTGTGGCGCAACCGGCACTGGCAGGGCTCCGAGGGCCACGGCGAGACCTTCGCCAGTCCCCTCACGCCGGCCGTCTCGATCCTCGTTCCGGCGCACGACGAGGAGGCCGGCATCCTCGACACGCTGTCGGCGGCACTCGGCCAGCGGTACCCCGCCCTCGAGGTGGTCCTGGTCGACGACGGGTCGACCGACCGGACCTTCGAACTGGTCGCGGCCAGGTACGGCCTGACTCAGGTCACCCCCCGGCCGACTGCCTGCCTCCAGGTCGACGGCGAGGTGCTGTCGACGCACCGCGCGACCACCGGGGATCCGCTCACCGTCATCCGCAAGACCAGCGTCGGACGGCGTTCCGACGCCCTGAACGCGGCCATCAACCACGCGCGCCACCCGTTGATCTGCATGGTCGACGCCGACTCGCTCCTGGAGACCGAGGCACTGCTCCAGGTCTCGCGGCCCTTCGTCGAGGACCCGGACAACGTCGTGGCCACCGGCGGCGTGATCCGCGCGGCCAACGGCGCCGTCACCGACCGCGGCACGGTGGTCGAGCCCCGCCTCGCGCGGCGGTGGGTGGTCCGGGTCCAAGTGCTGGAGTACCTGCGGTCGTTCCTGCTCGGCCGGACCGGTTGGGCCGACGCGCAGGCACTGCTGATCATCTCCGGTGCCTTCGGCCTCTTCCGCCGCGACCTCGTCGTCGAGGTGGGCGGCCTGGACGCCCACTCGCTGGCCGAGGACGCCGAGCTCGTCGTCACGCTGCAGGAGCACCTGCGCCGGCAGAAGCGGCCGCATCGCATCGTGTTCGTCCCCGAGCCGGTGTGCTGGACCGAGGTGCCCGAGACGTGGGGCGTGCTCGGCCGGCAGCGCAAGCGCTGGTCGCACGGGCTCGGGCAGCTGCTGTGGAAGCACCGGCGGATGATCGGCAACCCGCGGTACGGGACCATCGGCCTGCTGGCGCTGCCCTTCTTCCTCCTGTTCGAGCTGCTCGGACCGGTCATCGAGCTGGTCGGCCTGAGCGCTGTGGTGACGTCCTTCGTCCTCGGCCTGGTGCACCCGGCCACGGCGGCGCTGATGCTGGTGCTGGCCATCGCCCTCGGGGTGCTGCTCTCGGCGACCGCCATCGCCGTCGAGGAGCTCACCTACCACCGCTACGGGCGGGGGCGGGACCTGCTGACCCTGATGGGTGCCGCGGTCGTGGAGCACCTGTGGTTCCGCTGGGCCCACTCCTGGTACCGGCTGCGCGGCCTCGTCGCGGCGCTTCTGCGCCAGGCGCCGGTGTGGACGGCCATGCCTCGCACCGGGTTCTCCGGCAGCCGGCCGGTGGCCGAGGCGCCCGCCGTGAGTCTCGCCTCCTAGCCGCGCCACCGGAGGCGGAGCCGGGTCGCCCCGCACGTCGGGAGACCGCCGACCCCGCGAGGTGCGGGACAATAGGTGTCATGCGCTTTCTCGGTGACCGGCGTCCCGACCACGACCTGACCTATGCCGACGTGTTCATGGTGCCGAACCGCTCCGACGTCGGCTCCCGGCTCGAGGTCGATCTGACCACCCCGGACCGGGTGGGGACGACGATCCCCGTGGTCGTGGCCAACATGACCGCCATCTCCGGTCGCCGGATGGCCGAGACGGTGGCCCGCCGTGGTGGGCTCGCCGTCCTGCCGCAGGACATCCCGGTGGACGTCGTCACCGAGGTCGTGTCGTGGATCAAGTCGCGGCACCCGGTCTACGACACCCCGATCACGCTCGGCCCGACGTCGACCGTCGGCGAGGCGCTGGCCCTGCTGACCAAGCGTGCGCACGGCATCGTCGTGGTGGTCGAGGACGGCGTTCCGGTCGGTGTCGTCACCGACGGCGCATGCCAGGACGTCGACCGCTTCACCCAGCTCTCCCAGGTCATGGCGCCCGAACCGCTGACCATCCCGGCCGGGACCGACCTCCCCAAGATCTTCGACGTGCTCTCCGAGGCTCGGATCAGCGCGGCACCGGTGGTGGAGGGCGACCGGCTGGTCGGGGTGGTGACCCGGAAGGGCGCGCTGCGCTCGGCGCTCTACCTGCCCGCCGTGAACGCCGACGGGCAGCTGCTGACGTCCGCCGCCGTCGGGATCAACGGCGACGTCGCCGGCAAGGCGTCGGCCCTGCTCGCCGGCGGCGTCGACGTCCTGGTCGTGGACACCGCGCACGGCCACCAGGAGAAGGCCATCGAGGCGCTGCGGGCGGTGCGCTCGGTTGCCCGGTCGACCCCGGTGGTCGCGGGCAACGTGGTGACCGCCGATGGCACGCGGGAACTGATCGAGGCGGGTGCCGACGTCGTCAAGGTGGGTGTCGGCCCGGGGGCCATGTGCACCACGCGGATGATGACCGGGGTCGGGCGACCGCAGTTCTCCGCCGTCGAGGAGTGCGCGTCGGCGGCCCGGGAGCTCGGCAAGCAGGTGTGGGCCGACGGCGGCGTGCGGCACCCCCGCGACATCGCCCTGGCACTGGCCGCCGGTGCCGCGAACGTGATGGTCGGCTCGTGGTTCGCCGGTACCTACGAGAGCGCGGGCGACGTGCACGACGACGGGGGCCGGCTCTACAAGGAGTCGTTCGGCATGGCCTCGGCCCGGGCCGTCAAGGCGCGGACGGCGACGGCGTCGGGATTCGAGCGGGCGCGGGCGGCGCTGTTCGAGGAGGGCATCAGCTCCTCGCGGATGTACCTGGACCCGGCGCGTCCGGGCGTCGAGGACCTGATCGACCAGATCGTCGCGGGCGTCCGGTCGTCGTGCACCTACGCGGGGGCACGCACGATCGAGCAGCTGCACGAGCGCGCCGTTCTGGGGGTGCAGAGCGCGGCCGGGTACGAGGAGGGCCGCCCGCTGCCGACCAGCTGGTGAAAGCACTCCCGCTCCAGCAGTTCGAGGAGCTCGTCGCGGACGCCCTCGACGAGGTGCCGGCCGAGCTGATGACGCTGCTCGACAACGTCGTCGTCCTGGTCGAGGACCGCAATCCCGAGGAGCCCGGGCTGCTGGGCCTCTACGAGGGTTTCGCGCTGACCGAGCGCGGCTGGCACTACGGCGGCGAGCTGCCGGACCGGATCATGATCTACCGCGAGGCGATCTGCGACATCTGCTCGACGGAGCAGGAGGTCGTCGACGAGGTCACGATCACCGTCGTCCACGAGATCGCGCACCACTTCGGGATCGAGGAGGAGCGCCTCCACGAGCTCGGCTGGGGCTGAGCGGACTTTCGGCGCCGAAAGTCCGGCCTCCCCCTCGGACTTTCGGCGCCGAAAGTCCGGTGCGGTCCGGCCGGTAGCGTTCCCCGATGTGCCCGAGAACATGGAGTCCGCGTCGGGGAAGAGCGGCCTCCCGATCAAGATGCTGCACGACCGCCTGCTGGTGGCGCTACGCAAGGAGGACGGTGATCGCCGGTCCACCGGCGGCATCCTGATCCCCGCGACGGCCCAGGTCGCGAAGCGGCTGGTCTGGGGCGAGGCGCGAGCCGTCGGCGGCAGCGTGCGCCAGGTGAAGGTCGGCGACCAGGTGCTCTTCTCGCCCGAGGACCAGCACGAGGTCGAGGTGCACGGCGAGGACCTGATCATCCTGCGCGAGCGCGACGTGCACGCCGTCGCCGCCGAGCGCATCGAGGAATCGACCGGCCTCTACCTCTAGGCGAAGTTGATCATCGAGTTGTTGCCCGCGACACGGGCGGACACGCCGGCTCGAGCGGCAAGCGGACGATGATCAACTCGAGGGCTTGCCGGTGCGGATGCTGTCGAGCCAGGCCGCGGCCTCGGCGAAGGCCTCGTCACCGGACACCGACGGAACGGGCTTGTTGTCCCGGCCGTCGGCCCGCGGATACGAGCCGAGGAAGCGGACGTCGTCGCAGACCCGGTGCAGAGCGGCGAGCGCCTCCCCCACCCGCCGGTCGGCGATGTGACCCTCGCAGTCGAGCGAGAACGAGTAGACGCCGAGCCGCTCGCGAGTGGGCCGGGACTCGATGCGGGTCAGGGAGATCCCGCGGACGGCGAACTCGCTCAGCAGCTCGAGCAGCGCCCCGGTCCGGTCGCCGACGACGGCCACCAGCGAGGTCTTGTCGTTGCCGGTCGGTGCGGCGAGCTCTCCCGGCGGGCTGACCAGGACGAACCGGGTGACCGCGCCGGGGCGGTCGGCCAGGTCGCCGACCAGGGACACCAGCCCGTACCGGTCGGCGGCGATCGGCGCACAGACGGCGGCGTCGTACTCCCCTGCCGCCACGGCCTCGGCGGCCAACGCGGTCGACGTCAGGGGCAGCGGGCTGACGCCGGGAAGGAGTTCGGCCAGCCGGCCGGCGGTCTGGGCGAGGGCGTGCGGATGGCTGGCGACCGACCGGATGTCGGCGAGCTCGGCGCCGGGCCGCACGGCGAGGGCGAACTCCACGTGCAGGAAGACCTCGCGGGTGATCACGAGCGGGTCCCCGTCGGCCAGCCCGTCCATCGTGGCGGGCACCGAACCCTCGACGGAGTTCTCCAGCGGGACCAGCGCGGCGTCGGCGTCACCCGATCGAACGGCGGCCAGTGCGGCCGGGACGCTCGGCTGGGGGTACCGGGCTCCCTCCGACGAGGCAACTGCACTGAGGAGCGCCGCCTCGGCGAAGGTACCCTCGGGCCCGAGATAGGCGAACCGCGTCGGAGACGTACTGGGTGGGATCCCGGGCATCCGACGAGGGTAGTGCGGGCGGGTGGGCGCAGGTGCCTCACCCGGGGGAAGCTGCCTCGCGATCGGCAGACCCGGCCCGCGTGGGCCGGTCGACCCCTGAGTGGAGGGATGCGTGGTCCGGCACCCCGCACGTGTCGCCCCCGGAGACCTCTCCGACGTGCTGTGGCGCCTCCTCGCGGCAAGCGCCCGTGAGGACGCGACCGCCTTCATCGCCCTGCTCGACGAGGCCGGCGAGGCCCTCGCCGAGAGCACCGAGCCCCGCTGGATCGCCTGGCGGCATGCCTTGACCGCCCGGCGCGCCCTCATCGAGAACGACCCGGAGGCCGCCGTCGGCGACGTCGCCGCCGCCCGGGAAGCCCTCGACACGTGCCCGCCGTCGTCGGACACCGCCCTCGTGATGGCCTTCCTGGCCCGCGTCGAGGTGCTCGCCGACCACTTCGACGCGGCCATGCTGCTGGCTGTCGACGCCAGCCTGCTCACCGAGGGGACGGCGGCCGCCGAGCCCTCCCGCGCGCTGTTGCAGGCGCACCGCTGGCTGTCGCTGACCCTCTCCGGTCTGGACCTGGAGGAGCCGGCGGTCTCCCACGCGATGCGCGGGCAGCACGTCGCCGCCGCACTGCGCGAGCCGGCGGACCAGTGGCGGCTACGGCTGCTCTCGGCGCAGCAGCACACCGAACTGGCCCAGACGCTGCGCCGCCGCGGTGACCTCGACCGTTCCCGGGAGCTGGCGGTCGAGGCGATCGCCGGCGCCGTCGCCGCACGGGAGCTGGACTGGGAGCCGGAACCGGACGAGGCCGACCTGCTCGACGTCGTCCAGGCGTGGGCGCTGGCCTGCGCCGACGACCTCGACGGCGCACTGGGCCCGTTGCGCCGCGTCCGGCGCCGGGTCGAGGCCGAGGGCAGCCTCTGGCTGCGCGGATACACCGGCCTGGCGCTGGCCCGGCTCCTCACCCGGCTGGCCGAGCGGGACGACGACGAGGTGAGCGCCGAGGAGGCGATCGGGCTGCTCGTGGACGCCGCGGGGGCCTTCGCCGCCGCCGGTGACCGCCGCCGCTACCGGCAGTGCCTGCTCGAACTGGGCCAGCACTCCGCCGACCTGGGGCGCCCCGCCGAGGCCCTGCACTGGCTGGAGGCCTACCGCTCCGACACCGGTCGCGCGCACACCCGCAGCCGGGAGATGTGGGCGGACATGTTCGTGCGCCGCAGCCGGCTGCGGGAGGCCGAGCGCCAGGCTGCCCTGCTGCGCCGGCACGCGCTCGAGGACCCGCTCACCGGACTCGGCAACCGGCGCAGCGCCGAGCGCCGGCTGAGCGCCATGCGCCTGGGCGTGGAACCGCTGTCGCTCGCCGTCGTCGACGTCGACCGGTTCAAGGAGGTCAACGACGACTCCTCGCACACCCACGGCGACGCCGTCCTCCGCCGGGTGGCCGACCTGCTCCGGGAGCACAGCCGCACCGGGGACGAGGTCTACCGCTGGGCCGGGGACGAGTTCCTCGTCGTCCTGCCGACGGCGACGCAGGCGCAGGCGGTCGTGGTCATGGAGCGGCTGCGTTCCGCGGTGGCCGCGGCCGACTGGACCGCCCTGGAGGTCCGCGAACCGGTGACCGTCAGCGTCGGGGTGGCCACCGCCCCTGCCGTCGAGGGCGACTCGGTCACCGTGGGGTGGCGGACGCTGTTCGACACCGCCGATCTGCACCTGTTCTCCGCCAAGCGCGGGGGGCGCAACCGGGTCCGCGCCCCGGGCGCCCCGCAGAGCCCCGAAGCCGAGGGTGACGAAACGACCGACGACGCCTCACCCGGCGAGGCGGGCGCGTGAGCACCTCGGACGCGTGGGACGCATGGGACGTGGGACGGCGCGTTCCCGAACATGTGCTCGACAGTGCCCGGGACGACGTGCACAGTGCGCTCGTGCCACCCGGAGCCCTGCATCATCGGGTGACCGCGGCCCTGGCGAACTGGCAGCTCGACGATGCCGAGGAACTGCTCGCCGGCGTCGATCGGGATCCCTCCCCCTACGTCGCGGCCGATCCGGCCGACGGCGCGAGCGGCCATGCCGGTGACGCGGCCCCCGTTTCCCTCGACAAGGCCTGGGCCGACACCCTCCGCGCCGAGCTGCTCGTGCGCCGGCTGCGCGTCGCCGGCTTCACCTTGGTCGGTGACCCGGTGACCGGCGGCGCCTCGACCCAGCCGGCGCTGGACCTGCACGCCGGAGTGGCCGAACTGATCGACGGTTCCGGTGATGAGACCGACCCCCGCTCGGAGTCGGCGACACGGGCCGCGCTCGCGATCGCCCTGGTCCGCTCGGCCAAGGCCGCGTTCGACGCGAGCGACGACGACCTGCAGCGCGCCGCCGGGCTGGCCCGGCACGCCCGCATCGAGCTGCTCTCCCGCCGGATCGACGCGGCGATGGACGAGGCGGTCGAGGCGGCGAGCCTGCTCGACCCGATGCTCGCCCCCAGCGCACTGCTGATCGACACGCTCGGCACCCTGGCCGGCGTCCTCGCCGACCTCGAACTGATGCCGCTGGCCCTGGACTACCAGCGCCGCGCCCACGAGTCCGCGACGGCCGCCGCCGCCGATCCGGGCTCGCTCGGCCCCGACGACGGCGACCCCGACGTGCTCGTCGCCTCGACCGCCACCTGCCTCGGGGAGCTCTGCGCCGAGCTGGGCGAGGGGTTGCTCGACGACGGCGTCCCAGAGTCGGCCGCGCCGTACTTCGCCGATGCCCGCCGGTTCGCCGAGGAGGCCCTCGCGCTGCTGCCCCCGGAGTCCCCCGGTGTCGTGACCGCCCAGGTCGTGCACGGTTGGGCACTGGTCGGGCTCGATGAGTACGCCGCCGCGATCGGCCCGCTGCGCGCCGCCGTCCGGATCACCTCGGCCACCGCCGACCGCGCCCAGCTGGCGTCGGCGCAGCTGGCGCTGGGCCGGGCGCTCCGCCGGCAGGGCGGCGGCGACGCCGCGGACGAGCACCTCGTCTCCGCGCTCACCCTCGCCACCGAGCACGGCCTCCCCCGGCTGCGCCGGGCCGCGCTGCGAGAGCTCTGCACCCTGCACGCCGAGCTCGACGACGCCGGCAGCGCCCTGCCTTACCTGCAGGCCTACCTCTCCGACGAGCTGGACCGCGTCGACGAGCGGCGCACCCGCTGGGTCGAGCTGTTCGGCCGCCGCAAGAGCCTGCTGGAGACCGAGCGGGCCGCCGGCCAGCTGCGCCGTCAGGCCTACGAGGACCCGCTCACCCACCTGCCCAACCGCCGCTACGCCGAGGCGCGCCTCGACGGCCTGCTGTCGGCGGGGGCGGCGCCGGCGCTGGCCGTCGTGGACGTGGACCGGTTCAAGTCGATCAACGACGCGATCGGCCACCCTGGCGGCGACTCGGTGCTGCGTACGGTCGCCGAGCTGCTCATCGCCGGTGTCCGCGACACCGACGAGGTCTGCCGATGGGCCGGCGACGAGTACGTGATCCTGCTGCCCGACACCACGGCCGAGCAGGCCGAGCGGGCGCTGGAGCGCACCCGCCGCAAGGTGGCGACCTACGACTGGTCGGAGTTCGGCCTCGACGTCCCCGTGACGATCAGCGTCGGCATTGCCTCCGCCGCTCGCGGTGACGACCGTCGGACGCTGTTCGCCGCCGCCGACGGCGTGTTGTACGACGCCAAGCGCAGTGGCCGCGACCGAGTCGTGCGACTGTCGGGCGTGACTCAGACCCGAGCCCCCGGCAGCAGCCCGCTCGACGCCCTGTTCGGCCCGCCGCCGTCGGCGGCTGCGCCCGACGACACGGCCTCCACCGACACCCCGGAGGACGGCCCGGAAGACGACGCGGCGGCTACTGTCGCGCCCGTGCAGCCTTCCCCGCTGGACGACGGCAGCGGTTCGCCCGACGCAGCCGGCGGTTTCGCTCCGCTCCTGATCGAATCCCGCATCGACCCACCGTTGGGCAGCGGCAGTGCCACCGAGCCCCTGCTGGGCCCGGTCCTCGACTCGGCCGAGCCGGTCACGGTGCCGTCGGTGCTTCCGGTGGCACCGGCCGCCCCGGTCGAGCCCGACGTCATCTGGGGCACTGGCCGCAGCACCGAGCAGATCCTCGCCCTCGTGCGCGAGGCGCGGCGCGAGCATCCCGACCGCCCCGCGCTGGTTCTGCGGGCGTCGGCCGAGACCCTCGTCGCGCTGGCCACCGAGCACGATGCGTACACGACCATGGACGCCGCCGCGATGGCCGCCGCCGTCGGTCCGGTGCCCGAGCCGGTGGGGCGCGTCCGCGTCCTCTGCGCCGGCGGCGGGGACACGCCCGTCGCCGCGGAGGCCGCCTTCGTGGCCCGGGTGACCGGTACCGAGGTGGTGCGGGTGGACGACATCGGCGGCAGCCGGATCCGCGCACTGCTGGCCGACGGCACGCTGCTCGCCGACGCCGACTGCCTGATCGTCGTCGCCGGCCTGGACGCCTCGCTGGCCACGATGATCGGCGCCATGACCGATGTGCCGGTCGTCGCCGTGCCCACGTCGACCGGTCAGCCCAGCGCGTTCGGCGGCCTCGGTGCGCTGATGACGATGCTCAACTCGGCCGCGCCGGGCGTCGTCGTCAGCAACATCGACAACGGCTACTCCGCCGGCGTCTTCGCCGCGAGAGTGGCCCGCCGCGCCTCTCGGAGTTGATCATCGTGTTGTTGCCGCCGACACGGCGCAACACGCCGCGGGGAACGGCACGAAGCCGATGATCAACTCGGCCGGGCTCGCTCCGTGACCGTCGGGTGGCTCGACCTGGCGGCGGGGGCTTCCGGCGACATGCTGCTGGGCGCTCTGGTGGACGCCGGGGTGCCCCTCGACGTGCCGGCCGCGGCCGTCGCCGCACTGCCCGTGGAGCGGATCCGGCTGGTCACCGAGTCGGTCAGCCGGCACGGACTCGGCGCCACCCGGGTGCACGTGCAGGCCCCGGACTCCTCGCACCACCGCACGTGGACCGACGTCCGAGCCCTTCTCGCCGAGGCCTCGCTCGCACCGGCCGTCCGGGACGGCGCGCTGGCGGTGTTCGAGCGGCTGGCCGTCGCCGAAGGCCGTGTGCACCGGATCTCCGCCGACGAGGTGCACTTCCACGAGGTCGGCGCGCTGGATGCGCTGGCCGACGTCGTCGGGGTGGTCGCCGGGTTCGAGCACCTTGGACTGTCCCGGCTGTTCGCCTCGCCGGTCGCGCTCGGCAGCGGCTCGGCCCGGAGTGCGCACGGCGTCGTCCCGATCCCGGGTCCTGCCGTGCTGGAACTGCTCGCCGGCATTCCGGTGGTCGCCGGTGCGGTGCCGACCGAGATGTGCACGCCCACCGGCGCGGCGCTCGTCGCGGCCCGGGTGGACGAATGGACGACGCTGCCTCCGATACGGGTCGAGCGGGTCGGCATGGGCGCCGGCGGACGCGACCCGGTCGAGCTGCCGAACGTCGTCCGGCTGGTGCTGGGGTCGCCGGACGAGCCGACCCCGGCCGGCCCCGTCGTCCTGGAGACCAATGTCGACGACCTCGACCCGCGGCTGTGGCCGGGCGTCCTCGACACGCTGTTCACCGCCGGGGCGTCGGACGCCTGGCTGACCCCGATCCTGATGAAGAAGGGCCGGCCCGCGCACATGCTGTCGGTGCTGTGCCGCGCCGCCGCGGTGGCCGACGTCCAGGCGGCGGTGTTCGCCA
>JAOPWM010000044.1 GCA_025965695.1 Blastococcus sp. | reverse complement strand
CGTTCACCGAGAGGATGTTGACGATGGCCCCGCGGGAACGGGTCAGCGCCGGCAGGAAGGCCTGGGTCACGGCGTAGGTCCCGAAGAGGTTGACGGCCAGGTGGCGTTCGAGCACGGCGGGGTCGGTTAGGTCGTCGCGCAGCATGATGCCGGCGTTGTTGATCAGCATGTCCAGTGATTCGACTTGGCTGGCAGCTGCCCGAATCTGCGCCGTGCTGGTGACGTCCAGCCTCAGGGGCGTCACCCGCTCGTCTGGGTGGGCCAGCGGCTGGCGGGTGCAGGCATACACCCGCTTGGCGCCTCTGGCCAGGGCTTCGACTGCCAGTGCCTGCCCGATGCCGCGGTTGGCCCCCGTCACCAGGACCGTCTTGTCTTTTATGGTCATGCCTGTTGCTCCTCTTGTTCCGGTGTGATCGGGCGGGGGTCATCTGATGTGATTGCGACCATTCCCTCGATCGCCACGTGAACCGGGATTCACAGATCGGGTCGGGTCACCAGCCACTGTTCGAAGGTCTTCGTTCGCGGCGCCAACGCCCTGGTGGCGGCAAAATCGGCCTGGAACGCCGGCACGTGGGCGAACCACTCGAACATCGCTCGCTGGTCGGTGTCGCCACCAAGCACTTCGATCGGCAGAGGTTCGTATCGTGCGGGGACGTCGTAGCGGTGCTGGTAGGCATCGGCGATCTGCTCGCCGGTCAGCTCGTCGCCAGCGATTTCTATCGACCCTCCGGCGACGCGGTCGGGGTCCAGCACCGCAGCCGCAGCGACTGAACCGACGTCCTCGGCGGCGATCATCTGTAGAGGGATTCCGGGTGGCAGCGGTATCCGCACCGTCAGCGTGCCGTCCTCCATGGTCGGTGCCATGAACTGTGCGAAGTTGTCCATGAAGAACACCGGTCGTACGAAGGTGGCTGGCAGACCCCGCGCGACGAGGTATTCCTCGACGTCGCGTTTGCTGTCGAAATGGGGAATCCCGGTGTGGCGCTCCGCTCCGCCAACCGAGCTATAGACCACGTGCGGGACGCCGGCTGCTGCTGCCGCGTCGGCGATCATGTGCCCGTGCGTCACCTCGAGGTCGGTACGTTGGTCGTGTCCGGGTGTGGTCATGGCGAAGACTCCGTCCACGCCGGTGAAGGCTGCGCGGAGGCCTTCGGGATCGTCGAGGTCAGCCGCGACGAGGTCGGCGCCGAGCTCGGTCAGGGCGCGCGCCGCATCGGAGTCGGTGCGGCGTGCCAACGCCCGGACCGGGGCGTTCGCGCCCAGAAGTGCCCGGACGGTGGCCCCGCCCTGGAGGCCGGTCGCACCGACCACCGCGATCGGTCTCCGCGACGTCGCGCCGAAGGCTGTCACAGGTCTTCCTTCCGTTGCCGGTCGCTGCCGGGCAGGTAATCGCTGGTGAAGCGGTCGTGCAGTGACGTCCAGCGCAGCCCGGCGTAGCGGTCGTGGTCGGGCGGCGCGAGCCGGACGGCGTCGCTCAACACGTCGAGCAGGTACTGCATCCCCTGCCATGCCGGGAACACGGGATACGGCCTATTCGGCGCAACGCGCCTGACCAGCGGGATGAGCCGTGGAAAGCCGTTGACGCTCCCGACACGCGGGGTGCGGCAACTCCTCCCGCTCACTTTCGGCATCGTCGCCGCCATACCGACTGCAGTCACGGCGTCGCTGGACCGGCCTCGACTGATTCTTGAGTCCGTCATCCCTTCCGACCTGCCTCCCGTCATGCGGTGACGCGGTCGGCGCCAGCGAGATGCGCCGACAGGAGCTGTCCGGCTCTGTCCAGCGCGGCGGCCGCTTCGTCGAGGATCGGGTAATAGGCCTGGAAGACGTGCGGCACCCCGGGGGTGATGTCGAGGGTGACCTCGACATCGGCGCTGGCGGCGTGTCGCGCGAGGCGGACGGCGTCGTCGAGGAGAACCTCGTGGCTTCCGGCCTGGATGATCAGGGGCGGCAGGCCGGACAGATCGGCGAACACGGGGCTGATGAGGCCGACAGCGGCGTCTTGCCCCGACGTGTAGTCGGTGACCCGGGCTTGGAGGTTTTCCCGGCTGAGCAGCGGGTCGGCCGCGCGCTTGGTTTCCATGGTCGTCCCGGCCAGGGTGAGATCGGCATACGGCGACATGACGAAGGCCGCGGCCGGCAGGGGCAGCCCGTGATCCCGGGCGTTGACCAGAGTGGCGATGGCGAGCCCGCCGCCGGCAGACTCTCCCGCAAAGGCGATGTCCGACGGGGCTGTGCCGTCGTACAGGAGGGCTTCGTAGGCCGCCAGAGCATCGTGAACCGCCGCCGGATACGGGTGCTCGGGGGCGAGCCGGTAGTCGACGGAGATGACCTTGGCGCGCGTCCGCCGGCCGACCTGTGAGGCCAGACCGGCGGCTTGGAAGGCGTCCCCCAGTACGTACACGCCGCCGTGGAAGTACAGGACGACATGGCGGGGTTCGGTTCCGGCGACGGTGATCTCGGCGACCGGGACGGTACCGAGTGCGGCTGCGGTCACGGTCACGTCGGCGGGCAGCGGCTGCGCCGATGTCAGCTCCCGGAGCAGCCGCCGCTGCTCGCTGACGTCACCGTCGACGGGGAAGGCTGACTGCCGCAGGACCGCGTCGAGGTTCTCTCGCTGCTCGGTGCTCACGGAGGATCTCCCTTTCGGTGAAGGTTGGTTCGGCGGCGCTCCCGGGCGGGCTTCTCCCTGTCAATCCACTGCCGAAATTTCCTGCCGGGTGGTGGGCCACTTTCAGCCTTGCTGCCAGGCAGGTGAGGAGGCATCACCGGATCACGGTGATTCGCGCGACGAAGCACCGCAGAACCGATCGACCATGGACATGCGTGAATGTGCTGGTTGGGGCCGAGTTTTCCGTCACCTCGGGGCAGTCCGCATTCTTCCGACTTAGGCCGGTCGGCAATCGTCATCTCATCCAGGTGATTCACCTGTCGGCGAAAGCCTGGTCCGCGAAATCACCGGAATCCGGTGACGGCCTCTCACCCGCCCGGCAGTGAGCCTGGAACCGCCATGATCGATGCCCGGATGGGGAGATCACAATGACAACCGACACCGGAGCACTGACAACCGACAGCGAAGCGCTCGTGCGCCGCGCGTACCACTTGGCGGAGGGTGATGTCCTTGACATCCAGGGGTTCATCGACCTGTTCGCCGAGGACGGTGTGTTCAACGGCATCGGTGGTGCGTCAGGCCAGGAGAGCTACCGAGGTGAGCATCTGGGCGATGTGGTCGGCTGGATGGGCAAGCTGCTTCCCGACGTTCACCGGGAGCTGCACCGGGTCAACGCGCTCGGCGACGTCGTCGCGATCGAGCTGTCGATCCAGGGCACCTTCCTCGGGCCGTTCGAGACGCCCGCCGGCGTCATCCAGCCGACGGGGGTCAAGCTCGACATCCCGACCGCTGACTTCTGGTACGTGCGCGACGGCAAGATCCAGGAATTCAACTGCCATATCGGTATGACCACCATGTTCGCGCAGCTGGGCGTACTGCCGGACTTCGAGTCCGCGGTCGCGGCGTCCGCGCCCGAACGATAAGGCCGACGGACAAGGATGCGCTGCTCAACAGCCGCGCACTTCAGGCCCGGTCGCGCTGGCGTCGCATGGCGTTCTGTCTTCGTGACCCGCTGGACCTCGACCAGGTCGAGGCCGAACATCTCCCGCCGTGCAGCGCTGATCCACGTGCTCCGGCGCTCGATTCCAACGAGACGGTCCCCGAACCGTTCGAAGTCCGAGGCGGAAATCGGCGGCCCGGTCATCCCCCACCTGCGTCAAAGCCGCAGGCGCCTGGCTCGGGGATTCGGCCCGGGAGGCGTTCAGCGTAGAGCGCTCGAGTGTTCTCAGGCCGCCTTCAGGGCGGAGGTTGCCTGCCGCGGTGCGAGCTGCATCAAGGAGGACTAGCAAATGGGCACAACTGCCGTACCTGACCGGTTTACCACGCTGCCGGATGAGCACGCGCTGCAGGCAACTGTGATGGCGCTCGAGGAGCACGGCTTCAGTGTCGAGGTCGTCGGTGACCTCGATGCCGCGCGCCAGGCGATGCTGGCCCGCATCCCGGAGGGCTCATCGGTGATGACCAACACCTCGATGACGCTGACCGAGACCGGGATCGCAGACGCGATCAACGATGCCGGCAGCCGGTGGGAGTCGGCGCGGAACAACATGTTCGCGCTCGACTTCGCGATCCAAGCGCAGGAAATGAAGGCGATCGCCGGCCAGCCCGACTACGCCCTGGGCAGCGTGCACGCGGTGACCCGAGACGGCACCCTGGTCATCGCCTCGGCGTCGGGCAGCCAACTCGCCTCATACTCGTGGGGCGCGGCGAATGTGATCTCCGTCGTCGGCGTGCAGAAGCTGGTGCCGACGCTCGCAGCGGCGCATGAGCGCATCTACCGGCACAGCCTGCCGCTGGAAGACGCCCGCGCGCAGGCCGCCTATGGGCAGCACAGCCAGGTCGGGAAGATCCTCGAGATCCATCAGGAACTGCCCGGCCGCATCCACATCGTCCTCATCCGCCAGCAGGTCGGGTTCTAACCGGTCGCGCGGGAGGCGATCACCGGGATTCGGTGACGGCCTCTCACCTCGCTGGCGGCAAGCCTGCACCCGTCACGATAGCTCGCACGGCCGCCAGGAACGTGCTCCGAGATCCGAGGGAGACACCGTGACCTCGCCAGCCCCCGGCGCGGACAGCGCCCCCTTCGCGCCCATCACCCGATCGGCGCATTCCGAAACCGGCCGCGCGGCCGCACCCAGCACCACAGCGGACGGCGCCAATCGCCGCCTCGGCGTGGCTCTACTGGTCATCGCCAGCGCTCAGCTGATGGTCGTGCTCGACGGCACCATCGTCAACGTGGCGTTGCCGCATATGCAGCGCGCGCTTGGCTTCTCCGGAACTGGCCTGGAGTGGGTGGTCAACGCCTACGCGGTCACCTTCGGCGGCCTGCTCCTGCTCGGCGGCCGCGCCGGTGACATTCTGGGCCGGCGACGGGTGTTCGTCTTCGGGCTGCTGCTGTTCTCCGGAGCGTCCTTGCTCGGCGGGTTCGCCACCAGCCAGTGGTGGCTCCTCACCGCGAGGGCGATACAGGGAGCTGGCGGCGCGGTAATTGCGCCGACCGCGCTGGCGCTGATCACCACCAATTTTGCCGAAGGCGCCCCGCGCAACCGGGCGTTCGGCGTCTACGCGGCGATGTCCGGCGCCGGCGCCGCGGTAGGCCTGCTGCTGGGCGGGGTGCTGACCACCTACGCGTCATGGCGGTGGGTGCTGTTCGTCAACGTCCCGATCGGCATCCTGGTGGCAGCCGCGGCGCCCCGGGTGCTGGCCGAATCGCGCCGCCGGCCGGGCCGGATCGACCTGGCCGGCGGGGTCACCGCCACCGGCGGCGTCGCGCTGCTCGTCTACGGCCTGTCCAAGGCCGCCACCGGATCCGACGGGCTATCACATTGGGGTGACGCGCAGGTGCTGGCGTCCCTGGCAGCGGCCGTGGTGCTTCTCGTGTCGTTCGTGCTGATCGAAATGCGCAGCTCCCACCCGCTGCTCCCGCTGCGGCTACTCGCCGACCGCAACAGGTCAGGTGCATACCTGGTCATGCTGTGCATCGGCACCGCGCTTTTCGGCATGTTCTTCTTCATCACTCTCTTCATGCAGACCGTGCTCGGCTACAGCGCGATCCGGACGGGCATCGCCTACCTGCCATTCGCCGTCGGGACGGTGCTCTCCTCCGCGCTGGCCTCGCAGCTGATCCCGCGGGTCGGCGCCCGCGCGCTGATCCTTACTGGCATCACGGCGGTCGCGGGCGGGACGTTCTGGTTTTCCCGGCTGACCGAACACGCCGGCTACGCCGGCCAGCTGCTCGGCCCGATCCTGCTTACCTCCTGCGGGCTCGGCCTGGTGTTCGTCCCGCTGTCACTGGTCGCCCTGCACAAAGTCGCCGAGCAGGACTCCGGTGTCGCCTCCAGCATGCTCAACGTCGGCCAGCAGGTCGGCGGCGCGATTGGGCTTGCGCTGCTCGGCACCGTCGCCTGGACGGCCGTCGCGGACAGCATCAAGACTCAGGCCGCGCACGCGGCGGCGGCCGCCGCGAAGGCGGGCCAGCCATTGCCGAAGCTAGGCGCACCCGTCCCTGAGTCCATCTACCATCACGCCCTCGCGGCCGGCTTTTCCAGTGGGTTCGTTGTTTCCACGGGGATCGCACTGCTCGCCCTGCTCATCGGGGCCGCCACCATCCGGGTCCGACGCCAAGAACTGACCGGTGCGGCGCCCGCACCGCAAGAGGCGGCACCGCAGCCCCGGACTGTGCAGCAGCACGAGGACCGAGCCGCCCGCGCCGCAGCAGCCCGTCCTTGCCGGATCTGCTAGCCGACACGACATCACCTGGATCGAGCGGACCTACCACCGCCGAAGGCGGCAACGCCGCCTGGGACGACTCACACCGGTCGAGTACGAGACACTCACCCTTGCCGCTACCGCGGCCTGACTACCCCAACCGACAAGTCAACTGAACTCGGGGCAGTCCCCCCTCGCCGACAACGGACTGAGCCCCGCCTCGATCCTGCGCGTTCACCGAGTGATCTCCCGTGCCGTTCGGGTGGCCTCGCAGCGTGGAAAGGTCGCACGCAACGTCGCCACCTTGGTCGACCCACCGACGGTCAAGAGGCCGCAGACCGCGCTGCCTCTCAACGCGGAGGAGGCGAGGCTCGTGATGGCGGCCGCACAGGCGCACCGCAACGCCGCGCGGTGGACCGTCGCGCTGGCCCTGGGACTTCGGCAGTCGGAGGCCCTCGGTCTGCGGTGGACGGATGTCGACCTGGACAACGGCACGCTCAGCGTCCGGCGCGGACTGCACCGCGTCGGCGGACGAGGCCTGGTCTACGAGGAGCCGAAGGCGGAGCGCAGCCGGCGCACCCTGGCGCTACCCGAGCAGCTCGTCGCGGCCCTCCGTACCCACCGAGCTACCCAGCTCGAGGAACGCATCGCCGCCGGCCCCCTCTGGGAGGACAACGACCTGGTCTTCGCGCAGGCCAACGGCCGACCGATCGAGCGGAAGTCGGACTGGCACTCCTGGAAGGCCCTCCTCCGCGAGGCCGGCGTACGTGAGGTCCGGCTGCACGACGGGCGACACACCGCAGCGACCCTGCTGCTATCCGAAGGCGTGCACCCCAGGGTCGTCATGGAGGTGCTCGGCCACGCACAGATGCGAACCACGACGGACACCTACAGCCATGTCATGCCGGCCCTCGGCCGCGACGCCGCCGAGCGCATGGGCAACGCACTGTGGGACTGATCCGGCACCGCATGTGCTCCAGTGGCCACCACGCTGGCACCAGACACGACTCAGGCCGCCCTCCACAAGGGAGAACGGCCTGGTCGGAGGGGTGGAGCTGAGGGGACTCGAACCCCTGACCCCCACACTGCCAGTGTGGTGCGCTACCAGCTGCGCCACAGCCCCTTGCCGACCCGGTCTGGTGTGTCCGAGCCGTTGGCAACTCTACAGGGCACGACGGTCGATCCCGCGCAGGGGTGGCGACGCCCGTGGCGGGCGCCGCCACCCGGAGGGCTCGGTCAGCCCAACTTCATCTGCGCGATGCGGAGGTGGTTGCCGAAGGGGTCCCGCAGCCCGAAGTCGATGCCGTATGGCTGGTCGACCGGCTCCTCGGTGATCTCGACGCCCTTCGCCTTGAGCTCGGCGTGGGTCTTGTAGGCGTCGTCGCACTGGAAGAAGAGGTGGCCGCCCGCGGCGCCCTTGCTGATCAGTTCGCGCACCGTGGCGGCGGTCTCCTCGCTCATCGAGGGCGGCCCCGGCTTCTCCAGCAGGATCGCCCGGTCGGGCTGTCCCGGCAGGGCGACGGTCAGCCAGCGCATCGGGCCGAACTGCATGTCGTTGGTGACCTCGAAGCCGAGCTTGCCGACGTAGAAGTCCAACGCCTCGTCCTGGTCGGGCACGTAGATCTGGGTGATGGTGATGGCGTTCAACATGCAGCGAACGCTAGGGCCCCTCACTCCCCCGGTGCTTCTCCGAAACTGCTCGGTCGCAGCCAGGCCATCGCGAAGCACGACGGCACCGGCGCCAGCGGCCCACGCCGGCGATAGACGCTCGGCGGCTCACCCACGATGTCGCGGAACACCCGGCTGAAGGTCCCGAGGCTGGCGAACCCGACATCCATACAGATGTCGGTGACGCTGCGTTCCCCGGTCCGCAGCAGGAACATCGCCCGCTCGACCCGGCGCCGCTGGAGGTAGCGGTTCGGCGTCTCGCCGAACGTCGCCCGGAACGTGCGGATGAAGTGCGCCTCGGAGACATGGGCGATGCGGGCCAGGGTCGGGACGTCGAGCGGCTCGGCGTAGCGCCGGTCCATCGCGTCCCGGGCGCGCAGCAGGCGTCGGTTGGACTCCTCCACCGCCCGGCTCACGAAACCTCCTCGCTGGCGCTCGTCGGCCACGTTCGCAGGCTGCTGTTCCGATTGGTGAGCTCGCAAGCCTGCTCACGCAACCGATTCCAGCACGGCGCTGGATCAGGGGATGGAGACCCCGCGCGCCTTGAGCCACGGCACCGGGTCGATCCGCTTGCCTTCCTCGCCGCCCTGGTGCACCTCGAAGTGCAGGTGCGGCCCGGTCGACTGGCCGCGATTGCCGAGCAGCGCGATCGTCTCGCCGGCTTCCACGTACTGGCCGGGCTTGACCAGGATCTCGTCCATGTGGCCGTAGACGGTGACGTCGCCGTTCTCGTGGAGGATGTAGACGGCCAGGCCGAAGCCGCTGGCCGCCCCGGCGCGCAGCACCACGCCGTCCCCGGCCGAGTACTCCGGCGTGCGCATCGGCGCGGCGAGGTCGATGCCCCAGTGGAACGTCCCCCACCGCGAGCAGAAGCAACTGGTCATGCTGGCGCCCTTGATCGGCATGACGAACTTGGGCCGGGCGGCTTCCCGAGCCTGGGCCTCGGCCTCGGCCCGCGCGGCACGGGAGGCAGCAACCTCCTGGAGCCGGGCCTGGGCCTCCGCCACGGTGATCGAGGCCCGCGGCAGCACCTCCGCACCCTCATCGCTGGCCAGCAGCGCCGCCTGCGCGGCGAGGACGGAGGTCCCGTCCGCCGACGCCACCGTCGCGCCGTTCACACCGAAGACGGCCGCCGCGACGCCGCCGGCGAGCAGCGCGCTCAGCAGCAGGGCGGGACGGCGGGGGGCCGAACGACCGGACCGGCGGGCGGTGCCGTGGCGACGGGCGGGACGAACCGCAGTCAGGAGCTCGGTCGGGGTCTCCTGGCCAATACGTGCGTCCATGCACCTGCCCGTCTGGTGGGGAAGAGGGCGTTCTCACCGATTCGGTTGTGCAATATCCAAACATTCCGTGACGCTTCCGTGACTCCCTGCTCGGCGCGCCGTCCCGGACACGCCGCGCGAACCGCCTCACAGGACTCGCCAGTCACACCCGTTACTGACATGGATGTCATTCGGGGCGTCGCCGCGCCCTCGTGTGGCTCGGACGCCCTCCGCGGGGCCCACCAGCACGCGCCGCCGGGGCGCCCTCACAGAACGTTGCCGAGCTGGAACAAGGCAGGCATTGCGCAGGAGCCGCCATCTCCCGTTCACTTCTGGTCAAGGTCGGACCGGAACTGAGACGACCTTCTTTTGTACTGTCCACGGCCGAACAGAGGGGGAAGCGATGCCGCACGCCTCGGGCGTCCAGCCCCTCCCCGCCAGGGGTCCCCAGTGGTGAAGGTCGTCTACTTCACCTTCCGTGGCTTGTTCGCCGACAACCCCCGCGCGATCTACGAGGGACTGCTCGCCCGTGGCGACGGCGACCTCTCGCACACCTGGCTCTGCACCCCGAAGACCCGGGACACGTTCCCGCCCGGCGTGGACACCGTTCTCTACGGAACGCCCGAAGCCGTCGCCGTCCTGGCGGCCGCCGACGTCGTCGTCGCCAACGACTGCATGTCCATGCCGTGGACCAAGAGCCCGGGCACCACCTACCTGCAGACCTGGCACGGCACCCCGCTGAAGCGGATCCACCATGACGCCCCGGTCCGGGAAGGCTGGCTGGACAACCCCGACAAGGACATCGCCCGCTGGGACATGCTGCTCTCACCGAACCCGCCGAGCACCGAGCGGCTGCGTCACGCGTTCCGCTTCGGCGGCGCGATCCATGAGACCGGGTACCCGCGCAACGACGTCCTGAGCGGCCCGGACCGGGACGACGTCCGGGCGCGGGTGCGCGCCGAACTGGGCATCCCCGACGGCACGACCGCCGTCCTCTACGCCCCGACCTGGCGCGACGACCTCGTGTTCGACACGAAGGACGGACACGACTTCGAAGTCCCGATCGACCTGACCGCCTTCGCCGACCGGCTCGGCGCGGATCACGTCCTGCTGACCCGGCTGCACAGCATGGTCGCCGGCCGGATCCAGATCCCGTCCGGCGCCCCGGTGATCGACGTGTCCGACCGGGCCGAATCCGCCGAGCTCTACCTGGCGGCAGATATGCTGGTCACCGACTACTCCTCGGCCATGTTCGATTTTGCCATCACGGGCAAACCCATGGTCTTCTACACCTACGACCTCGAGCACTACCGCGACGACCTGCGTGGCTTCTACTTCGATCTCGTCGACGTAGCCCCCGGCCCGCTCGTCCGCACCAGCGAGGAACTCATCGAGGCGATCGCCGACAGAGACGTCGCCGCCTCCGAACTGGCAGACCGGTACTCCCGCTTCCGGGACACCTTCTGCTCGCTCGAAGACGGGCACGCGACCGATCGTGTGCTCGACCTGCTCTTCCCGCCCGGCGACTCCGCCGGTCGATCCACCATGGAAAGGGGATGAACGTGCGGACCACCGACCGAGCCCTGACGAGCTCTCCGCGAGATCTGGCCCGCACCGCGGCGCCACGGCACCTGCATCCCCCGGTCCAGGCGGTGATCCTGGCAGCCGGCATGGGCACCCGCCTCGGGCGGTCCACCCCCAAGCCGCTCACGCCGCTGCGCGACGGACGGACCATCCAGCGGCGCCAGCTCGACGCGCTGCGTGACGCCTTCGGCGCCGACACCGACATCACCGTCGTCGTCGGGTTCAGCAGCGACCTGCTGATGACGGCCTCGCCGGACGTGCGCTTCGCCTACAACCCGCACTACGCCAGCACCAACACCTCGAAGAGCCTGTGGCGAGGGCTGTCGAACTGCCGCGACGGCGGCGTCCTCTGGATGAACGGTGACGTCGTCTTCGACCCCGCCGTCCTGGAGCACGTGCTGAGCTGCGTCCGGGCCGACGAGAGCTTCATCTGCGTCGACACCGCGACGGTGGCCGACGAGGAGATCAAGTACACCCTGGACGCCGACGGGTACATCCGGGAGCTGTCCAAGACCGTGGTCGGCGGGCTCGGCGAGGCCGTCGGGATCAACTACGTCTCCAGCGAGGACAAGGCGGCCCTGATCGCGCATCTCGACGCGTGCGGCGACCAGGACTACTTCGAGCGTGCGATCGAGACCGCGATCGCGCTGGAGGGCCTGCGCTTCCGCCCGCTCGACATCTCCGCGTTCTCCGCGGTCGAGGTCGACTTCGAGCGCGATCTCGAGCGCGCCAACACCCTGTTCTGGGGTCCCCCGGTCCTCCAGCCACTGGCCGCCGAAGCCGGCTGAGCCTCGTCCCGGTGACGCCGCCTGGCGTCACCGGGACGAGCCGGCTCACCCGAGCGGCAGGTCCAGGACGAAGGCCGCGCCGCCCCTCGTCTCCTGGATGCGCAGCTCACCCCCTCCGGCCCTGACCAGGCGTCGCGCGAGCGCCAGCCCGAGGCCGGCGCCGTCGTGGCCGTCCACCGGATCGCCACGCCACCCCGGCTCGAACACCAGCCCCTGAGCGTCGGCGGGCACCCCGGGACCGTCGTCGGAGATCCGGAGCCGCACCCCCGTGGGCGCCGGCTCCGCCGTGATGGTCACCCGGCCGGCCGCATAGCGCAGGGCGTTCTCGAGAACCGGTGAGACGGCCCGCTCCAGCAGGCTTCCGTCCACCCCGACCGTGACGTCCTCAGGGACGTCCACCCTGACATCGAGGTCCGCACGGCGCGCCTGCATCCGGGCCGCCAGCGGGATCAGGACCGCAGAGGGTGCGCACCGCCCTGGAGCCGCACCACCCGCCGCCCGCGCCGCGGTCATCAGCGTCTCGAGGATGTCGCGCATCGACCCGGCCGCCTCGTCGATGGTCGCGAGCGCCTGAGCGCGTTCCGCCCCGCTCCGCGGCCGCGACCCCAGCAGATCCACCTCCGCCTGGATGCGGGCCAGCGGGGTGCGCAACTCGTGGCTGAGCTCGTCGGAGAGCTGCCGCTCCCGGCGGAGCACCGCTGCCAGCCGATCCAACAGGCCGTCGAGGGTGCCCGCGAGGTCGTCGAGCTCGGACGGGCGCGCCGTATGCCCGAAGCGGCGGTCCACGTCCTCGGCGCTCCACCGGCCGGCCTGCGCGCTCATCTGCTGCACCGGGCGCAGTGCCCGCGCCACGCTGGCCCGAAGCACCAGGTGGACGACGAGCAGCAGCCCCACCGCGAGCCCTGCGCTGCCCACCAGCGCCAGCCGCTGCACCTGCCGGTAGGGCGCCAGCGGCGTGCTGGTGACCACGGTCGCCAACACCCGTCTGCCCTCGCGCACCGGCAACGCGAGCAGCCGCACCGGGTCCGGCAGGCCGGTCTCCGCGGTCCCGGCGCCCAGACGGGCCAGGGCGGAAGCCTGCCGGTCGAGCCCGGAGGAACTTCCCGAAGGACGCTCCACCGTGGTCCCGTCGGCGGCAAAGATCCAGGTGCCGACGTCGAGGGCCTGGTCGTCGCGGAGATCACGCACGGCCACCCCGCCGTCGGGCCCCGGCTGCACGGTCGCCGCGGTCGCCTCGGCACGGGCGCGGAGAACGCCGTCCGCCTCGCGGGCCAGTACCCCGACGAGCAGCAGGTTCGCCCCCACGGTCAACGCGATCAGCCAGAGGGCGACGACCGCCGATGCCGACCAGGCCAACCGGCTGCGCAGGCTGCGGCCGGCCATCACTCCCGGGCCGCGCTCAGGGCCGGCGTCACGTGAAGCGGTACCCGACACCGTGGACCGTCCCGATCCGCCGGCCGTCGTCCCCCACGGCGCTCACCTTCCGGCGCAGGCGGGCCACGTACTGGTCCAGGGTGTTGTCCGCCACCAGCGCGCCGTCCGGCCAGGCGGCGAGGACGAGGTTCCGGCGGCGCACCACCTGCCCGGCGGCCGCCATGAGCGCCGCCAGCAGCCGGAACTCCGTCGGCGTCAAGGGGTGCCGGCCTTCCGGCCCGGACAACGCGTGGTCGGCGGGGTCCAGGTGCAGCCCGGTCGGCACGGGGACCGGCCGGGGCACGCCGCGGCGCACCATGGCGCGCACCCGGGCGAGCAATTCACTGACGTGGAAGGGCTTGGCGAGGTGATCGTCGCCACCGGCGGCGAACCCGGCCAGGACGTCGTGCAGCTGGTCGCGGGCGGTCAGGAACAGCACCGGGATGTCGATCCCCCGGGCCCGCAGCGCCTGGCAGACGTCACG
This sequence comes from Blastococcus sp., assembly GCA_025965695.1. Lineage (GTDB taxonomy): Bacteria > Actinomycetota > Actinomycetes > Mycobacteriales > Geodermatophilaceae > Blastococcus_B. Next base: position 14,624 of record JAOPWM010000044.1, on the reverse strand, counting down.
TCCGTCGGAGTCGGGCAACCCGATGTCGAGAACAACCGCGGCGAAGCCCGTGTCGGGCCCCGGGCCGAGCGCGGCCAGGGCCCCCGTCCCGTCTGCGGCCGTCGTCACCGTGAGGCCGCCCTCACGCAGCCCCCGCGCCACGGCCCCCCGGAGCACGGGGTCGTCCTCCACGACGAGTACCTGCGCCCCCTCCACGACGAGCCATGGTCCATGACGATTCTGGAAGACCGTTCAGGCGGTGTTCAGAAGGACCGAGTCACTGTGCGTGCCATGACGACACATTCCCGGCCGACGCTCGGGCGGACGCTGCTCAACAAGGTTCCCGAGGTCACCGTCTGGTTCTGGGTGATCAAGATCCTCGCCACGACCGTCGGTGAGACGGCGGCGGACTTCCTGAGCGGCCTGGGCCTCGGCCTGAACGGCACGAGCGTGGTGATGACGGCGCTGTTCCTCGTCTGCCTCGTCGTGCAGTTCCGCACCCGTCGGTACGTACCCGCGGTGTACTGGCTCACCGTCGTGCTGGTCAGCGTCGTAGGCACGCTGATCACCGACAACCTGACCGACAATCTGGGCATCCCCCTGGAGGTCAGCACCGCGGTGTTCGCCGTGGCGCTCGCCCTGACCTTCGCCGTCTGGTACGCCAGTGAGCGGACCCTGTCGATCCACAGCGTCGTCACGTTCCGCCGCGAGGCGTTCTACTGGCTGGCGGTCCTCCTCACGTTCGCGCTGGGCACGGCCTCCGGCGACCTCGTCGGCGAGCGGTTCGGCGTCGGCTACTGGCCGACGGCGATCATCGTGGCGCTGATCATCGCCGCGGTCGCGGTCAGCCACCTGGTCTTCCGGGCCAACGCGGTGCTGACCTTCTGGATCGCCTACGTCCTCACGCGCCCCCTCGGCGCCTCCCTGGGCGACGGGCTGTCCCAGCCGCGCGACGAGGGTGGCTTCGGCCTGGGCACGACGTGGACCAGCGTGCTGTTCCTCGTCACGATCGTCGCCGTCGTCATCTACCTCGCCGTGACCAAGCGGGACCAGGCGACGGTGCCCGAGGAGGAGGCGGCCGCGCTCGGCCGCTGAACGCGCGATCTGGGGGACGCCGAGACGGTCAACACCCTGTTTCAGGGTCCTCACAGTGCGTGCGGGGCAGGCTCCGGATGAGTGGCAGCCATCCGGGCTCCGCTCAGAGGAGGACGACGAATGAAGCTGCATCTGACTCGGCGAACGCTCGCGGTTGCCGGCGCCGTCGCGGTCCTGGCCGGTGGGGGCGCGACCGTCGCGGCCGCATCCACGAACTCGACCCCCGCCACCGACGAACAGCAGGCGGACGGCGAGCACCAGGACGGCCCCGACGGTGGTTCCGGCAGCGACCAGGAACAGCAGGACCCCGCCTACACCGGCACGGTCCCTGCGCCGGCCGAGACCGAGCAGCCCGACGGCCAGGAAGGCGCCGGTGGCGACAGCCAGGAGCAGGCCGCGCTGCAGGCCCTCGCCACCGTGACCGGGGCTCAGGCCGAGCAGGCGGCGCTGGCCGCCGTCCCCGGCACGGTCTCCGAGACCGATCTGGGCAACGAGAACGGTTTCGTCGTCTACAGCGTGGAGGTCACCGGGGCCGACGGCACCGTGACCGAGGTGACGGTCGACGCGGGCAACGCCTCGGTCCTCGCCCAGCAGGCCCAGGACTCCATCGACCCGGCCGACGCGCCGGACCAGCCAGGGCAGCAGGGCGACGCACAGGACTGATCGGTGAACACCCCGGTGAGCGGCGGTCGTAGGGCCGCCGCCACCGGGCCCGGCCACACAGCCGATTCCCAGGATCCTCACGCCCGGATCACAGTTGGAAAGGTCAAGCTGTACATCGTGTTTGCTTCCGTCACCGCCCGCGTTCGGCCCGTCGCCCCAGCGATCCTGTGGTTCGCCGCGTCGCTGCTCACCTGGGTGGCCCTGCTCGGCATGGTCCTGACCCGCGAGGGCCTGGCGGAGAACGACGGCCCGCTGCTCGGCTGGCTGGTGCAGCACCGCGGGCCCGGATGGACGGCCGCGATGGAGGCCGTGAGCAGCCCCGCCGCCTCCGCCGTGGTCCCGGCGGCGGCGCTGATCGCCATGCTGACCGTCGGCCTGGTGGCGCGCGTCTGGCGGCCGCTGACCACCGTGGTGCTGGCGATGGGCGGGGCCGGCGCGAGCGGTCTCGTCCTCAAGGAACTGGTGCGGCGGGCCCGGCCACCCGTCGCGACGATGCTCGGCGTCCCCGAGACCGGGTGGGGCTTCCCGTCCAACCACACACTCCTGACCTCTGCCCTGGCGGGGGCGCTCGTGCTGATCGCCTGGCGTGCCACGCGGCGCCCCGGCGCCCGGGCGGCGGCGCTGGCAGCCGGCGTCCTCGCCGCCCTGCTCATGGGCGTGAGCCGGCTCTACGTCGGCGACCACTGGCTCACCGACGTGCTGGCGTCCTACGCGGTGGCCGGCGCGGTGCTCGCCGCCGTCGCCTGGACGACCGCCTGGCGCTGGCCCTGGTGGGACCGCTCGGCACCCGCCGCAGTCCCGAGCCGGACCGCTACGACACCGAACTGACGCACCGGCAGCCGCTCACGTCACCGCCGACGACGACGCCGGCGGAGCGGCGCGCTCCGGCACATCGACCTCCCGGAAACGGCGGACGGCGGCGATCCCGCCGACCACGAAGCCGGCGCCCAGCGCGAGCAGGAGCGCCACCGCCACCCGGCCCGCTTCCTGCGGCCCGTTGGACAGCACGTTCGCCGACCAGAGCACGTCGACGTCGGGCAGCCCCTGCACCAGGAGCAGCCACCCGAGGACGACGGCGAACAGTCCCGTCATCGCGCCCCGCCCGCGGCGTGCGGCCCGGAAACCGATACCGGCCACGACCACAGCCGTGAGCGCCGGCAGCAGCGCCGCGAGGATGGCGCCGGTGTGCGAGGAGACGCTGACCGCCGGCACCGGCGTCGCTCCCGCGTGCCACAGTGCCGCGGCCGCACCGGCGAGCAGCAGCGCCCCGAGCGGGCGGGCGGTGCGGGCCAGCACCCCGGCTGCGGCCGCGAGCAGGGCCAGCGCCGCGTAGAGGGGCCACACCAGCCACGGCGAGGGTGGCGGGGTCCAGGTGAGCACCCCGGTCACCTTCGCGGAGGTGTCGCCGTAGCGGAGCGGCACCGTCCACTCGAAGACGGTGTGGCTGCGGCCGGGGTCGGCGGCGACCGCCGGCGGGAGCAGGCCCTGGGTCATCCAGTGCGTCCGGTGGTCGTGCCAGACGTAGTGCGGCTCCGTGGAGAGCTGCACCCACTCCGGCTCGGCCCGGGGGTCGACGTTCGCGGGCAGCGTGACGCGGCCGTACCGGTCGAGGTTGATGTAGGTCGCGGGGCTGCGTGCGTTGCGCCAGACGCCGTCCGGGCCGATCCGGAGATACGGCTCGTCCTCGTAGCCGGGCACCGCGGCCTCGGTCCCGCTGCGGTTGACCAGCTCGAGATCGTCGCCGAACTGCAGCACGCGGACCGTCACGCCCGGCAGGTCCGGGCTCACCGACGTGACCCGGCCGTCGAAGTCGCTGCCGGCCGCCCCGCCACCCACGTGCGCCGACGCCGGCCCGGCGAGGGCCAGGCTCGCCAGAGTGGCCACGGCGACCACGAGCAGGCGGGCCGCCGTCTGCCTCACGACGCCCCCGCCACCAGGCGCAGGTCGTCGGCGATGTCGCGTGCGGTGTTGCCCGCGTCGAAGGCGACGTGGGCCTCGTCGTCGTGTCCGTACAGCAGCAGCAACGACGAGTGCAGCCGCCCCTGCTCCTCCGCCAGCGGCACACCGGTCGACAACTGGGCCTGGTCGATCGCCTCCTGGTCACCGGTCAGCCCGATGAACCGCTGCGGCAGATCGGCGTCGAAGCGCGCGAGGTACTCCCCCAGCACCGCGGGGGTGTCGGTCGCGGGGTCCGTGGTCACGAAGACCACCTGCACCTGCTCGACCAGCGCCGGGTCCAGACCCCGCAGGGCGACCGCGACGTCGGCCATCGTCGTCGGGCAGACGTCCGGGCAGTTCGTGTAGCCGAAGAACAACAGCGTCGGCCGGCCCGACGTGGCGGCCTTGAAGTCGAAGGACGCGCCGGTGGTGTCGGTGAGCGTGAACGAGGGCCGGCGGTAGGGCTCGGCCAGATCGAGGCCGGCGTAGACGTCCTCAGGCCCCTGCACCGTGGCCGGCTCGGAGCTGCCGGAGTGGTCGTGGCCGCTCCCGCCCTCCACGGTCGCCGTCCCGCAGGCTGACAACGCCAGGCCAGAGGAGATGAGCAGCGCCGTCAGGGCCGGGCGCAGGCGGCGGCTGCGGACGGCGGAGCTCACGAGGACACGGTACGTCGGGACGCCCGCCACCCGAGGACGACGCCGCCGATCGCGACGAGCAGCGCGAGGATCGCCAGGAACAGCGCCAGGCCGGCCGGCGCGGACGACACCGCGGTGTCGTGCGAGTGCGCGGCTGTCGCCCCGGCACTCGTGGCCGCGGCCGGGGCTGCGGCGAGCGACAGCACGGGCGCCGGGTGCGCCGGCTCGGCCTGGCCGTCGACGGTCGGCTCGATCCACGCCGCCTCGCTACCGTCGCTGTAGGTCTGCACCACGGGGAAGGTGAGCGACCCGGCGTCCGGGAACGGGCCGCCGGACAGCGAGAACTCCTGGAACTCCCCGGGCCCGATGCCTCCGCCGGAGTCCGCCGCGAACTCCACGACCGAGATCGCCTCGCTGATCTGGTTGCCGTCGTCGTCGGTGACCGGCGGGTCGAGCTTCACGCGCGTGGCGGTCGTCGTCCACCCCGGGAGCGACTGGGTCTGCAGCGACGCCAGGGGCGCGTCGGTGGGCAGCTGGACCCGGACCCGCACGGTGCTGGCCGTGGCGCTCTCGTTGGGCACCCGGAACGTCACCTTTCCGTAGCCGCCCGGAGCGGCGTCCGGGGAGGAGACGGTGACGTGCGCGGAGGCGAGGCCGGCAGAGGCCACCACTGCGGTGGACACGGCCAGAACGACCACGGCGAGGCGGGTGAGAGGGCGGGGCAGGGACACGGAACTCCTCGGGATTTGGGGCTGTGCTCGGGGATCGGTCAGCGCACCGGGAAGTCGGTGCTGGCCGTAGTGGCGGTGAACTCGTCGAGCCGCACGCTGACGGCGAGGGTCCAGGTGCCGGCGCCCGGGATGTGCATCGCGTCGCCGACGTAATGGCCGGGACCAGCCGGCTGGAGCTTCACGTCCAGCGGGCCGATCTGCTGGCTCCTCTCGGTCAGGCTCACCGTGATGCCGGCGGGCTGGGTCAGCCGGCCGGTGTCGTCGAACAGATAGACGTGCAGGGTGTTCGGGCCGGGGCGGGCCGGGTCGATCGACACCTGCACGCTGCCGGACGGGCCGGTGGCGCTCTGCAGCGGAAGCAGCGCGTCGACCGGCTGGGCGACGGCCGCCCGCGCCGGGGGAAGGCCGACCAGGACCGCCGACAGTGTCAGGACGACGGCCGCCACGGCGAGCTCGACGAGCACCGATCGGCGCAGCGCGGGAACGTGCCCGGCCGCGCTCTCCGACTGCAGCTGGCCCCGCACCTCCGCCGCGGCCGCCACGCCGCCGTCGGGATCGGCGGTCGCGGCGAACGCGTGGGCGGTGACGCTGCGGCGCCCGCCCGGCCGGGACCGACGGACCCCCAGGCGCTGCTGCACCCACACCCGGGAGACACCGGCCGCCGCCAGCACGACGGCGACGAGGACCAGCTTGGCGACGAGCACCCAGCCGTACGTCGTGACGAACAGCGCGGTCGGCGACTCGACCTCCCGGACCGCCTGCACGGTGCCACTGACGACCAGCGCGGCCACCGACCCGAATGCGATCCGCGAGTAGCGGGGCACGACCTCGGCCACCTCGCCGGCGGGCACCTCCGGCCGGAGTACGCCCACGAGCAGTCCGGCGAGGCCGCCGAGCCAGACGGCCATCGCCGCCACGTGCACAACCGTGACGGTCACGGCGAGCCCCGGCCACGGCCCGGCGACCGGATGGCCGATCGCGGCCGTGCTGATCACCAGACCTGCGGCCAGGATGCCGCCAGCGGCGATACGGCCGGTCCCGGGGGCCGCGCCTCGGCGCCAGACCGGCAGCAGCACCCCGGCCAGCGCGAGGGCGAGGACGATCCGGGCCAGCAGCGCCCAGCCTGCGCCCGAGGCCGCCGTGGCACGCAGCAGGGACGGGTCGAACAGGGAGGCCGGACCGCTCCCCGCGGCGTAGGGACCCTGGAACAGGAAGCTGCCCAGGGCGCCGACCGCGACCGCGACCGCCCCCCGGGTCGCCATCCGGCGGAGCCGGGCCGAGGCCCAGCCGCCGGGCCAGCACAGCAGCGCGAGCACCGGCACCCCGACGGCCAGGGCGAGGCCGGCGAACCCCACCCAGCGGGCGAGCGGCAGGGCGACGGCGACGACCGGGTCGGTGCGGTCCCGGGTGCCGGAGGCAGAGGCGGGCACGAGTTCGCCGTTCCCGACGACGAAGGAGAACGCGCCGGAGATCGGGTGCGAGTCGGAGGAGATGACCCGGTAGGTGACGAGGTAGCCGTCGTCGGGCAGGCCGCTGCGCAGCGGGATGGTGAGGACGTCGCCGTCCACCGACGCCGTTCCCGCGTCGACGCGCTGGCCACCGGAATCCAGGACCCGGGCGTACCCGGCGCCCAGCGAGACGTGCTCGCTGAACTCCAGCGTCACCGCCGCCGGGGGCTGCTGCACCCGGGCGCCCTCCCCCGGGTCGGTGGAGATCAGCGTCGCGTGCGCCGCGGCCGGCCCGGCGGTGACGACACCGGCGAGGAACCAGCCGGCGAGCAGGGTGAGCAGGAGCAGCGGGGCACGCCTCACGCGGGCACTCGCTGCCCCGAGACGGCCCGGGCGCGGTGCCCGCGCCCCCGCCAGGCGACGGTCGCGACCAGCGCGAGCCCGGCGAGGAGCAACAGGTGGACGGCGGCGCGGTCGGCGTCGACGTGCCCGGCCGCGAGGTCGGTCAGGGTCACCGGCACGAGGAGTGCGGTGAACGTGCCCAGGAAGGGCAGCGCCCCGGCGGCCAGGCGCGGAGACGCGGCGACGGCCAGGAAAGCGGCGGCGACCCCGAGGCTCCAGGCGCCGGTCTCGTGCGCCATGTGCACGGGAGCGCTCATCGCGGCCTGCCCGGAGGCGAGCGCCGGCCAGGCCAGTCCCGCCTGTGCCACGCCCACGGCGAGCAGGGCAAGCCGCAGCGCCGTGCCGACCAGCCGCGCCCGTGCGGCGGCCCCCACGCCCGGCAGTTCCCGGGGCAGCGCCGCCAGGACCGCCGCTGTGAGGTCGGGGACCGGCGGCGCCGCGGCCAGCCGCGCCCGGCGGGTCACCCGGGCCGCCTCGGCGGCCCAGTCCGCACATTCGGCGCAGGTCGCGAGGTGGCCGTCGAGCTCCGACGCGGGCATCCCGAGGGACTCGGCGTCGAGCCGGGCGGAGATCGCCTCCCGGAAAGGCAGACAGGGCATGGTTGATTAGTCGTCCGCCGACGCCCCCTGGTTCCCGGACGGGTTGCACCGGCCGATGAAGATGGAGACATGGACGAGCTCGAGCGCATCGCGGCCGACGCCGCCGGGGGTGACCCCCTGGCCGCGGCGGCGCTCGTGCGGGCCACCCAGTCCGACGTCTGGCGGCTGTGCGCAGCCCTCGGCGACCGCGCGTCGGCCGACGACCTCACGCAGGAGACCTACCTGCGCGCCTTCGGGTCGCTGCACCGCTTCGAGAACCGGTCGTCGGTGCGCACCTGGCTGCTGGCCATCGCCCGCCGCGTGTGCGCCGACGCCGTCCGCTCCCGCCGCCGGCGGCGGCTCACCCTGATCCGGGACGACGCCGACCTCGAGACGCTCCTGCAGCGGGACGGGGCACCCACCGACGCCGTGGCCGAGAGGGTCGCCGTCGCCGATCTGCTGGCCCGGCTCGACCCCGACCGCCGCGAGGCCTTCGTCCTGACCCAGGTGCTCGGCCTGCCCTATGCCGAGGCGGCGGAGGTGGCCGGCTGCCCGGTCGGCACCATCCGGTCCCGGGTGGCGCGGGCCCGGGCGGACCTCATCGGTTCCCTCGTCGGGGTGACAGAGGACGACGGACGGGGCGACGCGGCTCACGCCTGAGGCTGCCCGGGGCAGCCGCCCCACGTCGGGCACCTATGCTGCCCGACGGCCGTGTGTCCGCTTCCGGCGGCGGCGCGACCGGTCCCGACACCCGACACGGAGCCACGCGTGCCCTTCAGCCTGACCCCCAAGGACTCGAGCTTCTACCCGCTGTTCACCGCCTCGGCGGAGAACCTGGTGGCCGCCACCGACGTCCTCAGCGAGTTCGTCCACGACCACGCCCGTCGTCCGGAGCTGAACGACAAGCTCCGCGACCTCGAGCACGCGGGCGACCAGACGACGCACGCGATCTTCCGGCAGCTGAACACCAGCTTCGTGACGCCGTTCGACCGCGAGGACATCTACAACCTGGCCAGCGACCTGGACGACGTCATGGACTTCGTCGAGGCAGCCGCCGACCTGGTCATCCTCACCGGCCTGGGCACCCTGCCGGCCGAGATGCACCAGCAGGTCGAGCTCCTGCAGCGCTGCGCCCAGACCACGGCCGAGGCGATGCCGCGGCTGCGGACGTTGAAGGACCTCTCCGACTACTGGATCGAGGTCAACCGGATCGAGAACGAGGCCGACAAGCTGTACCGCCGGCTGCTCTCCCGGCTCTACAGCGGTGAGTTCGACGCGCTGGAGATCCTGAAGCTCAAGGAGGTCGCCGACCAGCTCGAGGAGGCGGCCGACGCGTTCGAGCACGTCGCCAACGTGGTCGAGACGATCGCCGTCAAGGAGTCCTGACCCCGGATGGACGGGCTCTTCCTCGGGCTGCTGGTGATCGTCGCGGTCGCGCTGGCGTTCGACTACACCAACGGTTTCCACGACGCGGCCAACGCCATTGCGGTGGCGGTCTCCACCAAGGCGCTCACCCCGCGGGTGGCACTGGCCCTCGCCGCGGTGATGAACCTCGTCGGTGCGCTCATCTCGACCAAGGTCGCCAAGACCGTGGGCGAGGGCATCATCGATGCCCCACAGGGCTCCGACGGTCTGAAGATCGTCTTCGCCGCCCTCATCGGGGCGATCACCTGGAATCTGATCACCTGGTACTTCGGGCTGCCCTCGTCCTCGTCGCATGCACTCATCGGCGGTCTGGTCGGCGCCGCGCTGGCCGCGTCCCACTCGGTGAAGTGGATGGGGATCCTCGACAAGGTCGTCGTCCCGATGGTGCTGTCGCCGCTGGTGGGCTTCGGGCTGGGCTACCTGTTCATGCTCGCCATCCTGTGGACCTTCCGCCGCACCAACGTCTCCAAGGCCAACCGTGGGTTCCGCCACGCGCAGATCGCCAGCTCCGCGGCGATGGCGCTGGGCCACGGCATGCAGGACGCTCAGAAGACGATGGGCATCATCACGCTGGCGCTGTTCACCGCCGGCGAGATCGACACCTTCGACGTCCCGCTGTGGGTGATCCTCGCCGCTGCCGTCGCGATCAGCGCCGGCACCTACTCCGGTGGATTCCGCATCATGCGGACCCTGGGACGGCGCATCATCCAGCTCACGCCCGCCGGGGGCTTCTCCGCCCAGACGGTGGCCTCGGGCGTCATGATCACGACCGCCACCGTGTTCGCGGTCCCGGTGTCGACCACGCACATCACGACCACCTCGATCATGGGGGTGGGGGCGACCCGCCGGCTGTCCGCGGTCCGCTGGGGCGTCGCGGGCAACATCGTGCTCGCGTGGATCGTCACGCTGCCGGCCGCCGGCGCGGTCGCCGCGGTGGCGTACTTCCTCACCGACCTCGTCATCGGCTGAGCGAGTCGTGACCGGCGGCCAGGAACGGCAGACGGTCGCACTCGGCACCGCGCCCGGCCGCTGGCTGGTCGTCGTCACGGTGCTGGCATCGGGGATGGCATTCCTCGACGCGACCGCCGTCCAGGTCGCGCTGCCGGCCATCGGCCGCGAGCTCGATGCGTCGCTGTCGGGCCTGCAGTGGACCGTCACCGCCTACACGCTGACCCTGGCCTCGCTCATCCTGCTCGGAGGCTCGCTCGGGGACCGCTACGGCCGCCGCCGGGTGTTCGTCATCGGGGTCTGCTGGTTCGCCGCCGCGTCGCTGATCTGCGGCGTGGCCCAGAACACCGGACAGCTCGTCGCCGCCCGCGCCCTCCAGGGGGTCGGGGGCGCCCTGCTCACCCCCGGCAGCCTGGCCCTCATCCAGTCCTCGTTCCGGCGTGAGGACCGCGCCCGGGCGATCGGCCTCTGGTCGTCGCTGGCGGGCATCGCGGGCCTGATCGGGCCGTTCCTCGGCGGGATCCTGGTCGACGCGGTGAGCTGGCGGCTCGTCTTCCTCATCAACGTGCCGTTCGCGGTGGTCGTCGTCGCGGTGGCCGGTCGGCACGTCCCGGAGAGCAGGGACCCTGCCCACCGCGGCCGGTTCGACTACCCCGGCGCAGTCCTGAGCGCCCTGACGCTCGGTGGCGTGACCTACGCCCTCATCGGTGCCGGGACGGACCCCGCGCGCCCGGACGTCGTCGCTGCCGCAGTGATCGGGGTGGCCGCCGGTGTCGCGTTCGTGGTGCGCGAGCGCCGGGCCCGCGACCCGATGCTGCCGCCACGGCTCTTCCGGGACCGGCAGTTCACCGGCGCCAACCTCGCCACGCTCTTCGTCTACGGGGCGCTGGGCGGGGGGATGCTCTTCCTCGTCCTGCAACTGCAGACCGTGCTCGGCTACGACGCGACGGCTGCCGGATCGGCGCTGCTGCCGTCGATCCTGATCATCACGGTGCTCTCGCCCCGCGCCGGCGCCCTCGCCCAGCGGATCGGGCCCCGGGTGCCGATGACGATCGGGCCGCTGATCGCTGCGGCCGGCACGCTGTGGCTGTCCGGCGTCGACGGCGGAGCCCCCTACATCGTCGAGGTGCTGCCCGGCTCGCTGCTGCAGGGCCTGGGGATGGCGACGACCGTGGCACCGCTGACAGCCACCGTGCTGGGCGCGGCGCCGGACGCGCTGGCCGGCCTCGCGAGCGGGGTGAACAACGCGGTGGCCCGGGCCGCTCAGCTGCTGGCCGTCGCTGCCCTGCCCGTGGCGGTGGGCCTGTCCGGCAACGACTACACCGACCCTGCAGCCTTCACCAGCGGCTTCCGGATGGCGCTCATGGTGTGTGCGGCCCTGTTCACGGCCGGGGGCCTGATCTCCTGGTTCACCATCCGCAACGACGTCCTGACGGCGTGATCCATTCCACTGTCCCGAAGGGTGGGATGTCCCGTCGCATATGTCGACCGATCTGGTAGACATATGCCCGTGGCGGCGACGGCGGTGCTCCTTGTGGGGCGGATCCATGTCGACCTGCTGCGCGTCTGCGCCAGTCGCTGTCCGGGCTGCTGACTCCTGCGCCTGACGGCGCACCCCCCTCGCTCTCCCGCTGCGCTGCGCCATGTCCGCGCGCCCGCGACCCCTTGAGACTCGGAGTTCAGTCGCGTGAAAACCCTTGTCCTGCTCGCCCTCGTCGGCCTGGGCGCCCAGTTGGTCGACGGCAGCCTGGGCATGGCCTACGGCGTCACGTCGACCACCCTGCTGCTCGCCATCGGCACCAACCCGGCCGTCGCCTCTGCCACGATCCACCTCGCGGAGATCGGGACGACGCTCGCGTCCGGCCTCGCGCACTGGAAGTTCGGCAACGTCGACTGGAAGGTCGTCGCCAAGGTCGGTGTCCCGGGCGCGGTCGGCGCCTTCGCCGGAGCGACGTTCCTGTCCCACCTGTCCACCGAGCTGGCAGCACCGGTGATGTCCTTGATCCTGGTGTCGCTCGGCGTCTACCTCCTCGTCCGGTTCACCCTGCGCGGCATCGACCGGCGCAACCTCGGCAAGCCGGTCCGGAAGCGCTTCCTCGCCCCCCTCGGCCTGGTCGCCGGCTTCGTCGACGCCACCGGAGGCGGCGGCTGGGGCCCCGTGGGCACCCCGGCCCTGCTGGCGAGCGGCCGGATGGAGCCCCGGAAGGTCATCGGCTCGATCGACACCTCCGAGTTCCTGGTCGCACTCGCCGCCAGCCTCGGGTTCCTCCTCGCCCTGGGCTCGCAGGGCATCAACCCGGTGTGGGTGGCCGGGCTGCTCGGCGGTGGGCTGGTCGCGGCGCCGATCGCCGCCTGGCTGGTCCGGCACATCCCGCCGCGGATGCTGGGCTCGCTGGTCGGTGGCGTGATCGTGCTGACCAACACCCGCACGCTGCTGAAGAGCGACTGGATCGACGCCGGGGACTCCACCCGCTACCCGATCTACGCCGCCCTGTACCTCATCTGGGCCGCGGCCGTCGTCCACTCCTACCGCCAGTACCGCAAGGACCGTGCGCTGGAGTCCGCCGACGCGATCGCCGCGGTGGCCGAGCGCAACGTCGTCGCGGAGCCGGCGGAGTCCGACGTCGAGGCCCCGACCTCCGACGTCCGGGTCCCGGCCGGCCGGCCGAGCGCACCGCGGGACTGATCCGCCCGTACGACGAGAGGCCCCGACCTGCGCCAGCCGGTCGGGGCCTCGCTCTCCATCCGGACTTTCGGCGCCGAAAGTCCGGCCTCCTCCTCGGACTTTCGGCGCCGAAAGTCCTATCGGGGGGCGAGCAACTGCTGCTCGAGCTCCGGTGGCAGACCGGGCTCCGACCGGTGCCCCCCGGCCGGCAGCGGGGGCCGTTCGTTCGCCTGCTGCCAGGCCCAGGTGTCGGCCACGGATTCCCGCAGCGGGCGACTGGGCAGTCCGAGCTCCCGGGCGCGCGTGGTGTCGACGTCCCAGCCGGTGCGGGCGATCTCGTCCGGCAGCCACAGGGGCAGGTGCACCCACGGCTCGACCCCGGCAGCCAGCAGCACCTCCTGCGACAGCGGCACCCACTCGGCGTCGCTGCCGGTCACCTCGCGGCACAGGTCGAGCAGGCCGCCCAAGGTGGTCATGCCGGTCGGCCCGGTGGCGTTGACCCCGCCCGAGAGGCCCCGCTCGGCGGCCTCGACCAGCCAGCCGGCGAGGTCACGGGCATCCACGACGGCGATCGGCTGCTCCAGGGAATCGGGGACGACGACCCGGCCCCCGCGGGCGATGCGGTCCAGCCACCAGCCGAGCCGGTGGATCGGGTCGTGCGGACCGATGATCAGGCCGGCGCGCGCGGTGAGGAACCGGTCGCCGAGGACGTCGCCCAGGATCCGCTCGCTCGCGGCCTTGTTCGGGCCGTACTCGTCGTCGTCGGTGGTCCAGGTCGGCTCGCCGTCCTCGGGCCCGACCGGGCCGGGAGGCCAGTTCCGGTAGGCGTTGAGGCTGCTGACGAACGCGTATCCCCGAACCCCAGAGCCCTGCACACCGGTCAGGACGGCGGCGGCGTTGCGGGCCGCGGCGCGGGTCTGGCAGGAGGTGTCGACAACGAGCTCGGGCGCCCAGCCGTCGAGGGCCGCCGACAGGGCCTGGGGGCCGTCGCGGTCGCCGTGCAGGGCCCGCGCGCCCTCCGGGGGCGGCCCGGAGATCCCGCGGGTGAAGGTCGCGACGTCGTGCCCGCGCGCGAGCGCCGCCGTCGCGACGTGCCGGCCGAGGAAGTGGGTGCCACCGAGGACGAGGAGTCGCATGACCCCACTCCAGCCGAGCCGCTCCCCCGCCGTCCAGCCGGTTCGCGGCAGGCGGAATCAGCCGGCGCGGCGGCCCGGCAGCACGGGTACCTGCGGCAACGGGGTGGAGCGGGCGGCGGCGAGGACCATCTGCGGCGAGCGCGGCAGCCCCCGGCGGGTGCACAGCCGCAGCGCCCGGACGCCGGTCAGCACATCGGTCTCCGGCGGCACGACCAGGAGGTCGGCGCGCAGTGTGCCGCCGTCCGAGGTCAGGCAGACGACACCGGGGTCCATGCTGCGGAAGCCGCCGGTGCGCACGATCCGGTCGGCGACGACGACCTTGCGGGGCGCGGGCGACCAGGCGTCGAGGGCATAGGTGAAGCGCTCGACCCGGACCCCGCGCCGGTCCAGCTCGGCGATCAGCTCGGGCACCTCGACCGCAAGATCACGGCTGCGTGGGAACCAGGCCCCGTCGAAGGCGGAGTTCCCGTCGCCCGCATTGGCTCGAAGACTCACCCGGACATCGATCCCGCCCCGGAACCCCGCGTCCTGAGCCGTTCGGGTGATCGCCGTCATCAGCTCTCGGCCGCCTTTCGTCGTTCGCCCTGGGTCCCGGCACACGGACCCGATGGCACCGTACGGCGAGCGCTGGGCGCGTCCCGATCAATGGGGGCCGGGCGGGTCGCCGTCCTCCGGCTCGTCGTCACAACCCGTGTGCGACCGGCCACGCCACCAACGTGCGACCCGGCCCAGTGCGCGAGAATGGACCTCTCCGACGTTCCGGAGAGGTCCATTCTCGCGCAATCGGCGCAGGGGCTCAGACGGGCTTGGGCTTGCGGTTCTTCGCCTTGCCACGCTCGGTCTGGTCCAGAACCACCTTGCGGATGCGGACGGTGGCCGGGGTGACCTCGACGCACTCGTCCTCGGCGCAGAACTCCAGCGCCTGCTCCAGGTTCAGGATGCGCGGCGGGATCAGCCGCTCCAGCTCCTCGGAGGTGGACT
>JAOPWM010000073.1 GCA_025965695.1 Blastococcus sp. | reverse complement strand
GATCCCGGCGAGCTCCGCGGCACGTGCCCGGCGGCGACGGCATGGCCGAGCTGTGCGCTGAGGCCGGCGATTGCCACGACGAAGGTCAGGTCGAACAACAGTTCCAGTGGGCTCGACACCCGATGCGCTTCATCGGTCGCGCGCTCGGTCATCCGGACGCGGATCCGGATGCCCGGCGGAGCGTCCTCGTGCGTCATCCGGGCAGCCTAGGGAGGTGCGGCGGCCGGACCGGGCCGTGCCCTACCGGCGGCCAAAATGGCCACTTTTGGCCGCCTGGCGGCCTCAGCCCGCGTCCGCGTCCATCGCCGCGACGACGTTCGCCGCGCTGAGCGGCAGGTTCCGGACGCGGAGGCCCGTCGCCGCATGCAGTGCGTTGCCGATCGCCGCCGCGGTCGGCCCGATCGACGCCTCTCCCGCGCCCAGCGAGGCCTCACCCGGGCGGTCGAGCACGACGACGTCGACGGGAGGCACCTCGCTGAACGTCAGGATCGGGTAGTCCTCCCAGGTCCGACTCGTGACCGTGCGCGCGTCGAAACGGACCTGCTCCTTCGTCGTCCAGCTGAGCGCCTGCAGGGCCCCGCCCTCGATCTGGTTGACCACGCCGTCCGGATTCACGACCAGGCCGACGTCCACCGCGATGGTCAGCCGCCGGACGCGCACCGACGCCTCCGCCTCGACCTCGGCGACGACGGCGCACCAGGCGCCGCGGCTCTTGTAGCGGGCGAGCCCCACTCCGAGGCCGACGTCCGGCGCACGGTCGCCGCTCCCCCAGCCGGCCCGCTCCGCCGCGGTCTGCAGCACGGCGCGCGCCCGCTCGTCGGTCAGCATCCGCAGCCGGTACTCGACCGGGTCGACCTCGGCCAGTGCGGCCAGCTCGTCGACCACGGATTCGATCGCGTAGACGTTGAGGTGTGCGCCGAGAGCCCGCAGCGCCGAGGTCCGCAGCGGCATGGTCTGCAGCCGGTGCGTGCGCACCAGTTGCCCGGGCAGATCGTAGAGGGGGACGGCGTTGCGCCCCGATCCCCCACCGTTCTGCAGCGGCGGGTCCGACGCGGGCAGCGTCGGCACCGCGGCCTCGACGTGGGTGGCGGCCAGTAGCGGCGCGCCGGCCGGTCCGGGGCGGTGTGCGTGCCCGTTGCTCCATACGTCGTGCTGCCAGCGCTGCACGTGGCCGGCATCGTCGAGGTCCACCGCGACGTCCACGACCATGGCCGGACCGAGCGGGCCCCAGCTGAGCTCGTCCTCGCGCGTCCACACGACCGTGACCGGACGGCCCGGCACCGCCCGGGCGAGCAGCACCGCGTCGTAGGCGGCGTCGTCGGCCGCGTTGTGGCCGTAGCAGCCGGCGCCCTCCACGTGCCGGACGACGACGTCCTCCGGCGCCAGCTCGAGAAGCCGGCAGATCGCCGTCCGCAGCTTGTAGACGCCCTGCGAGTGCGACCACACCGACAGCCGTCCGCCGTCCCAGACGGCAAGACCGCAGGACGGGGCGATCGAGGCGTGCGCGAGGTAGGGCCGGGTGAACCGCGCCCGCACCGACCGCGCCGCCGGGGCTGTTCCGCCGTCCGTGTCGCTGAGCACCGTCTCCTCGCTGGGAGCGGAGACCAGGAACTCCCCCAGCTCGCGCTCCGGCGGGAGGGAGTCCTGTTCCTTCCAGACGCAGCCGGCGCGGAGCGCGGCGAGCGCGCGGAGGGCGTTCTCCTCCCGCTCGGCGACGACGCCGAGGAAGGAGCCGTCCCGGACGACGGCGACGACGCCCGGCACCTTCTGCGCGGCGGTGTCATCGAGGGAGAGGAGGACGGCGCCCCGCGACGGCGGCCGCAGGACCCGGCCGTGGAGCATCCCGGCCGGGCGGAGGTCGTGGATGAACCGCGGCCGGCCGGCGACCTTGTCGGGCACGTCCAGCCGCGGCGCCGACCGTCCGACGACCGCGTAGTCGCCCGCGCTCTTCGGGCTCGCGCCGGCGGCGACGTCCACGTCGAGCGGGAGGGCCATGTCCCAGTAGCTGATGCGGCGACCGTCCGGCGCCACGATCGAGCCGTCGACGACGGTCAGCGAATCGGGCGGGACCTCCAGTCGGGCCGCGGCGGCGGCCAGGTGGAGTGCCCGCACCTGGGCGCAGACGGCCCGCAGCGCTCCGCCGGAGTGCTGCACGGAGAGGCTGCCCGCGGTGTAGGACTCGTCGGGGCTCTCGCCGGTGGACGCCGCGACCATCTCGATCCGCGACCGGTCGACGTCGAGCTCCTCGGCGACGATCTGGGCGAGCGCGGTGAGCACGCCCTGGCCGAGCTCGACCTTCCCGGAGCGGACGAGCACCCGCCCGTCGGGCTCGATCGTCAGCCAGCTGCCCAGCCGCGGGTTGTTCTCGAGACTCGGCGAGGTCATCGCGCGCACGGCCTCGCGCCGAGCACCGCCCGGACGATGCGGTTGTGCGCCCCGCAGCGGCAGAGGTTGCCGTCGAGCGCCCGCCGGACGCCCTCCTCGTCGACCTCGGGCTCGCGCTCGAGAAGAGCGGCGGCGGTGACGAGCATCCCGGACGTGCAGTAGCCGCACTGCAGGGCCTGCTCCTCGACGAACGTCTCCTGCAGCCGGTGCGGCCGGCCCTCGGATCCGAGCCCCTCGACCGTGGTCACCTGCCTGCCGGCCACCGCCCAGACCGGGGTGTCGCAGGAATGCGTCGGGTGGCCGTCGACCAGGACGTTGCAGGCGCCGCACAGGCCGAGCCCGCAGCCGAACTTCGCTCCCACCAGGCCGAGGTCGTTGCGCAGTACGTAGAGCAGCGGGGTGTCCGGATCGCAGGCGACCTCGTGCTCACTGCCGTTGACGGTGATCGTCACCGGTTCGGCGGACGTCACGACAGGATGCGGACGGGCCGCTCGAGGAGCGAGACGAACGCGCTCATCCACCGGGCGGCAACCGCACCGTCGACGGGCCGGTGGTCGACCGACAGCGTCACGCGGAGCACGGTCGCGACCTCGACCCGGCCGTCGGCAACCACCGCCTCCTGCTTCGCGGCCCCGACCGCCAGGATCGCGGCCTGCGGCGGGTTGATGATCGCGGCGAACTCGTCGACGCCGTACATCCCCAGGTTCGTGACCGTGACGCTGCCGCCCTCGAGCTCCGACTGCTGCAGCCGGCCCTCCCGTGCGCGGGCCACGAAGTCCTGGGTCGCGCGGGCGACATCGGTGATCGACCGGCGCTCCACCGACGTCAACACGGGCGTGAGCAGCCCGCTGCCGGTCGCGACGGCGACCGAGACGTCCACGCCCGTGAACGACCTGATCGCCTCGCCGGTCCAGACGACGTTCATCTCCGGCACCAACTGGTGGGCCCGGGCAACGGCCTTGACCACCAGGTCGTTGACCGAGATGCGCACGTCGGCGCCGTCGTTGAGGTCGGCCCGCATCTGCAGCAGCGCGTCCACCCGGGCGGCGCCGCGGAGGTAGAAGTGCGGTGCGGTGGCCTTGCTCTCGGTGAGCCGGGCCGCGACCGCCTTGCGCATCCGGCTCAGCGGCTGATCGGTGTACTGCGCCGCCGCGGGTTCCTGCGGGGCCGCGGCGTGACGAGACGTCCCGGCCGGGGTCGCCCGCTCTTCCGAAGGAGGCGCGGCCGCGGGAGCAGGCACGACGAGTGCAGGTGCCGGGGCGCCCAGCAGCGCCGTGCTGGCGTCGTGTACGTCGGCCTCCTCGTGGGCCACCCGCTGGGCGA
>JAOPWM010000071.1 GCA_025965695.1 Blastococcus sp. | reverse complement strand
CCGACTTCGTCGACTGTGCCGTCCTCGGGGACGGCGAGCAGGTCGTCGGCGACATCACCGACGTCATCGCCGCGTGGAAGGCCCAGGGCAGCCCCGGCGGCCGGGTCGAGCTGCTGGCCCGCCTGGCCCGGGTCGACGGCGTCTACGTGCCGCGCTTCTACGCGGTCACCTACGGTCCGGACGGCGCCATCGCGGCGGTCACCCGCACCCGGGACGACGTACCCGCGCGGATCTGCAAGCGCACCGTCATGGACCTGGACGAGTGGCCCTATCCGAAGACGCCGATCGTGCCGCTGGCCGAATCGGTGCACGAGCGGATGAGCGTGGAGATCTTCCGCGGCTGCACCCGCGGCTGCCGCTTCTGCCAGGCCGGGATGATCACCCGCCCGGTCCGCGAGCGGACGATCACCGGCATCGGCTCGATGGTGGAGCAGGGCCTCAAGGCGACCGGCTACGAGGAGGTCGGGCTGCTGTCGCTGTCCAGCGCCGACCACTCCGAGATCGGCCAGCTGGCCAAGGAGCTCGCCGACCGCTACGAGGGCACCAACACCAGCCTGTCGCTGCCCTCCACCCGCGTCGACGCCTTCAACGTCACCCTGGCCAACGAGCTCTCCCGCAACGGCCGCCGCTCGGGCCTGACGTTCGCGCCCGAGGGCGGCAGCGAGCGGATCCGCCGGGTCATCAACAAGACGGTGTCCAAGGAGGACCTCGTCCGCACGGTCACCACGGCCTATGCCAACGGCTGGCGCCAGGTGAAGCTCTACTTCATGTGCGGTCTGCCCACCGAGACCGACGAGGACGTCCTGGAGATCGCCGAACTCGCGGTCGAGGTGATCCGGGCCGGCCGTGAGGCCAGCGGGCAGAAGGACGTCCGCTGCACCGTCTCGATCGGCGGGTTCGTGCCCAAGCCGCACACCCCGTTCCAGTGGGCCGCCCAGGCCAGCGCCGAGACCATCGACCACCGGCTGCGGGTGCTCCGCGAGGCGATCAACGCCGACCGCCGCATCGGCCGCTCCATCGGGCTGCGCTACCACGACGGCAAGCCCGGGGTGATCGAAGGCCTGCTCTCCCGTGGCGATCGCCGCGTCGGCCGCGTCATCGAGCGGGTGTGGCGTGACGGCGGAAAGTTCGACGGCTGGAGCGAGCACTTCTCCTTCGACCGATGGACGACGGCGGCCGCCGAGGAGCTCGCACCCTTCGGTGTCGACCTCGACTGG
The DNA here is from genome assembly GCA_025965695.1 of Blastococcus sp. Classification (GTDB taxonomy): domain Bacteria; phylum Actinomycetota; class Actinomycetes; order Mycobacteriales; family Geodermatophilaceae; genus Blastococcus_B. The sequence goes on along the minus strand of JAOPWM010000071.1, from coordinate 3,166 downwards.
TTCACCACCCGCGAACGGACCGAGCACGAGGTCCTGCCCTGGGACCACCTGGACTCCGGGCTGGACAAGGAGTTCCTCTGGGACGACTGGCAGGATGCGCTGAAGGAGGAGGAGGTCGCCGACTGCCGGTGGACCCCCTGCTACGACTGTGGGGTATGCCCCACCATGGGCACGGAGATCCAGATCGGCCCCACCGGCCGCAGCCTGATCCCGCTCACGCCCGTCACCACCTGATGGCCCGTCAGCCCGACGGCCCGCCTCCGCCGCCAACGGTGCAGAAGCTGCGCATCCGCTACGCCAAGCGGGGCCGGCTGCGGTTCGCCTCCCACCGCGACCTCGCGCGGACACTCGAGCGCGCCCTGCGCCGGGCGCAGGTGCCGATGGCGTTCTCCGCCGGGTTCAGCCCGCATCCCAAGATCTCCTACCTCGGCGCGGCCCCCACGGGTGCCGCAAGCGAGGCGGAGTACCTCGAGATCGGCCTGTCCGTCCGCTGCGACCCCGAGGCCGTGCGGGCCGCTCTGGACGCCGCCCTGCCCGAGGACGTCGCCGTCCTGGACTGCGTGGAGGCGGGGGAGGGGACCGGCTCGCTGGCCGACCGCATCGACACCTCGGTCTGGCGGGTCGAGCTGCCCGGAGTCGCCCTGGCCGACCTTCAGTCGGCGGTGGCGGCGTTCCTCGCCAGTGACGTCGTGACCGTCGCGAAGCGCACCAAGAACGGCCTGAAGGACATCGACGCCCGCGAGGCGGTGACCAGCGCGTCGGCGGTCGAAGGACCCGGTTGTGCCATACTGCACATGGTCGTCCGGCAGCTGACGCCCGCTGTACGACCAGACGACGTGTTGGCCGCCCTGGCTGCCGTCGCCGACCTGCACCCGCCGTTGCCCGCTCGGGCCGTGCGTGAGGCGCAGGGCCGGCTAGACGACAGCGGAACCGTGGCTGATCCGCTCGGTCCCGACCGCGCGGCGCGCATCCCTCATCGCGAGGAGCACGCGGCGATCTGACCGGCGGATCCCCGGGGCTCTCACGACGCCAGCGGCACGGCTGCCAGACGTGACGCACCCGACCGGCCCGAACCCGGCCCGGCCGACGCAGACCACCGCACCACCGACAGACCAGCACGGCAACACCGCACCCGAGCTCCACCGGGGTACGGGCACCACCAGCAGTCCGGCCATCGTCGCGGCAACCACCGCGCGGCGGCCGGTTCCAGACTTCCGCAGGACGAGCCACATCCGCCGTACCCCGCGCGGCGGCCCGTCCCGCCCCACCCGTGCTCCTGCGCGGCCGCCAGTCATCCGATCGGCGCCCGGGAGTGCATGAGGAGACGAGCCCTCGTGGCCGACATCGAGAACACCAGCACCGACACCGACGAGACGGTCCCCGCGGCCGACTCGGCGCCGAACGCCGAGGAGGCGACCGACGTCGTCGCCTCGGGCGGCGCCGAGGTCCCCGAGGAGGAGGAGCCGGCGGAGGAGACCCCCGCCGAGCCCGAAGCCGCGGCGGAGCCCGAACCGGAGCTTCCGCGCTTCGCCGCGCCGTTCAGCTCTCCGGAGCCGACGGCGGTGGTGGCCCGTCCACGCCGCCGCGCCACCCGTTCGGTGATCGCGGCCGACCCCGATTCCGTCGAGGCCCCGGCCCCCGCGCCGGCGGTCCCGGCGTTCATCAGCTTCGTGGCGCCGTCGGAGACCGAGGCCCCCCCGCCGCGCCGTCGTAGCCGTCGGCCGGCCGAGTCGCCGGACGCCGAGCCCGTCGAGCAGCCGACCGCGGCGGCCGACACCGACGCCGAGGACGCCGCTGCCCCTCCCCGCCGTAGCCGTTCACGCCGCCGCCCGGCGGAGCAGGCCGAGGTCGCCGAGACGGTCGAGGTGGTCGAGGACGTCGACACCGAGGACGCGACCGACGAGCAGGACGACACCGACGAGGGCGGCTCGGCAGGCAGCCGCCGCCGCCGCCGTGGACGCCGCGGGCGTGGCCGTGGCCGCACCGGCGAGGATGCCATCGACGGTGACGAGGACGAGGCCGGCGAGGCCGAGCCCGACGACGAGGACGAGACCATCGAGGACGCCGCCGAGAGCGACACCGACGAGGGCGAGGGCGGCTCGAGCACCCGCCGTCGCCGTCGCCGTCGGCGTCGCACCGGTACCGGTGCCAGTGCCGGCGAGGACCGCAGCGAGGAGTCCGAGGACGACGACCGGCCGGAGCGGGCCGGCCGCAACGGCCGGACCACCAGTGACGACGACGTCCGCGGGGTGGCCGGTTCGACCCGCCTGGAGGCCAAGCGGCAGCGTCGCCGCGACGGCCGGGACACCGGACGTCGTCGCGCGCCGATCCTGACCGAGAGCGAGTTCCTCGCCCGGCGCGAAGCGGTCGACCGCAAGATGGTCATTCGCCAGCGCGGCGAGCGCACCCAGATCGCACTCCTCGAGGACGACGTCCTGGTCGAGCACTACGTGACCCAGGCGCAGTCGACCTCCTTCGCCGGGAACGTCTACCTCGGCCGCGTGCAGAACGTGCTCCCGAGCATGGAGGCGGCCTTCGTCGACATCGGCAAGGGGCGCAATGCCGTCCTCTACGCCGGTGAGGTGAACTGGGACGCCGCCGGCCTCTCGGGCAAGCAGCGCTCGATCGAGACCGCGCTGAAGTCCGGCGACAAGGTGCTGGTGCAGGTCACCAAGGATCCGATCGGCCACAAGGGGGCCCGGCTGACCAGCCAGGTCTCGCTGCCCGGCCGGTTCGTCGTCTACGTCCCAGGTGGCGGCATGACGGGCATCAGCCGCAAGCTGCCCGACGTCGAGCGCACCCGGCTCAAGGCGATCCTCAAGAAGGCCGTCCCCGAGGACGCGGGCGTGATCGTGCGGACCGCGGCCGAGGGCGCCTCCGAGCAGGATCTGATCAGCGACGTCGAGCGTCTCAAGGCGCAGTGGGACTCGATTCAGGCCAAGGCGGCGCAGCCCGGCAACGCGCCTTCCCTCGTCTACGGCGAGCCGGACTTGGCGATCCGCGTTGTGCGCGACGTGTTCAATGACGACTTCCGCCAGCTGATCGTGGCTGGCTCGGACATCCGCGACACCATCACCTCTTCTGTGGCCGACGTCGCGCCCGACCTCGCCGAGCGGATCAGCCTCCACACCGCCGAGAGCGACCTGTTCCACGACCTGCGGGTCGA
>JAOPWM010000042.1 GCA_025965695.1 Blastococcus sp. | reverse complement strand
TCCGACAACGCCGAGGAGCTGGCCAAGAACCTGTCGCGGCAGGCCAACCAGGCCCGCCAGGCCGAGATCACCCAGGAGATCAGCGAGATCGTCGGCGGCTCCGAGGCGCTGGTCTCGGCCGGATCCGGCGACTGACCTGACATGAACCAGCTGAAGACGCGAGACCACCGCAGCCCGAGGGCAGGAGAGCAGTACAGATGACCGTCACCGAGGACCGTCCGACCAACCAGCAGACGACGGCCGCGGGCCGCGTCGTGCGTGTCACCGGGCCGGTCGTCGACGTCGAGTTCCCGCGCGACGCGATGCCCGACCTGTTCAACGCCCTGAAGGTCGAGGTCACGCTGGCCGACCTGGGCAAGACCCTGACTCTCGAGGTCGCCCAGCACCTCGGCGAGGGCGTCGTCCGCACCATCTCGATGGCGCCGACCGACGGCCTGGTGCGCGGCGCCGAGGTCACCGACACCGGCAGCGCGATCAGCGTGCCGGTCGGCGACGTCACCAAGGGCCACGTGTGGAACGCCCTGGGCGAATGCCTCGACGAGCCCGGCTACGGCCTGGACGCGCCGCGCTGGACGATCCACCGGCACGCGCCGCGCTTCGACCAGCTCGAGGGCCGGACCGAGCTGCTGGAGACCGGCATCAAGGTCATCGACCTGCTGACGCCCTACGTGGCCGGCGGGAAGATCGGCCTGTTCGGCGGTGCCGGAGTGGGCAAGACCGTGCTCATCCAGGAGATGATCCGCCGGGTCGCCCAGGAGTTCGGTGGCGTCTCGGTGTTCGCCGGCGTCGGCGAGCGCACACGCGAGGGCAACGACCTCATCACCGAGATGACCGAGTCCGGCGTCATCGAGGCCACCGCGCTCGTCTTCGGCCAGATGGACGAGCCGCCGGGCACCCGACTGCGGGTCGCGCTGTCGGCCCTGACGATGGCGGAGTACTTCCGCGACGAGCAGAACCAGGATGTGCTGCTCTTCATCGACAACATCTTCCGGTTCACCCAGGCCGGCTCCGAGGTCTCCACGCTGCTCGGCCGTATGCCGTCGGCCGTGGGCTACCAGCCGACCCTGGCCGACGAGATGGGTGAGCTGCAGGAGCGGATCACCTCGACGCGGGGGCGGTCCATCACCTCTCTCCAGGCGATCTACGTGCCCGCCGACGACATCACCGACCCCGCGCCGCACACCACATTCGCCCACCTCGACGCGACGACCGTGCTCTCGCGGCCGATCTCGGAGAAGGGCATCTACCCGGCCGTCGACCCGCTGGACTCCACGAGCCGGATCCTCGACCCGCAGTACGTGGGCCAGGAGCACTACGACGTCGCGCAGACGGTGAAGCGGATTCTGCAGCGCTACCAGGAGCTCCAGGACATCATCGCCATCCTCGGCATCGACGAGCTCGGTGAAGAGGACAAGGTCACCGTCAACCGGGCCCGGCGCATCGAGCGATTCCTCTCGCAGAACATGTTCGTGGCCGAGGCGTTCACCGGCCAGCCGGGGTCGTTCGTCCCGCTGTCGGAGACGCTGGAGGCCTTCAAGGCACTGACCGAGGGGAAGTACGACCACCTCCCCGAGCAGGCCTTCTTCATGCAGGGCGGTCTCGAGGACCTCGAGAAGAACGCGGAGAGGCTCAAGAAGAGCTGACCTCCGGAACTCGTCGCGACGGCCGGGCCCCTCTCGAGGGGCCCGGCCGTTCGTCCTTCCTGCGCAGGATCTGCGTCCGCACAAGGGCCCGGGCCCCGGACGGGCGAACGGATCGTCACCCGTGTGGGTGGATCGGCGTCTAGGGTTCTCCTTGAGGGCGCCGCGCGTGCCGACCATCTCAGGGAACAGCCCGATCCACGGGCACGTGTTGAGGAACGACGTGGACCCGAACGCCGAGTGGCCCGGAAATGCAGAGGCCGGCTGGAGCTGGCCACCGTACGCGCCCTGGGAGCCGGTCGAGGCGGCGCGGTTCGGCACCGAGGAGTGGGCCCCCGCCTCCAGCGTGCGCCGCCCGTGGGTGCGGGTCGGCCGCTGGACGCTGCTGTACCGCCGGTCCGCCTGAAAGAGGACCCCTCCCCCCACCCCTCGCAAGCTCGGGGCGGTGCCCGGGAGGGTGCCTTGGTGGGACCGCCCCGGATCCGCCCGCGCGACACGTCGCTAGTAGAAGGACCCCGTCCTCCCCACCCCTCGCACGCTCGGGGCGGTGCCCTGGACGGGGCCGGTCTCGACCCCCTCGGTAGACTAGGAGCCCCGTCCGTGATCTTGAGGAGTGTCGTGGCGACCCTGCAGGTCGAGTTGGTGGCCGTCGAGCGGAAGATCTGGTCCGGCGAGGCGACGATGGTCATCGCCCGCACGACCGAGGGCGAGCTGGGTGTCCTGCCGGGCCACGCGCCCCTGCTCGGCCAGCTCGCCGACGGCGGTGTCGTGACCATCCGTACCGAGTCCGGTGACGACGTCGTCGTCGCGGCCCACGGCGGTTTCCTGTCGGTCACCGACCGCGGGGTGTCCATCCTCGCCGAGACCGCGGAGATGTCCACCGAGATCGACGTGGCGCGCGCCCGTGAGGCGCTCAGCCGCGCGGAGAGCTCCGATGAGCCGGAAGCCCTCGACGCCGCACGCCGTGCCCAGTCACGGCTGCGGGCGGCAGGCGAGAACTCCTGAGCGACCGCTGATCCGACCGCCGGCAGCCGGACGCCCGTGATCACGGTCCTGCTCGTCCTGCTCGGCGTCGGGCTCGTCGCCGTGGCGGTGGCGTTCCTGCTGCGCCGGCGGTTCCTGCTCTCCGGCCTCGGCGCCGTCACCATGTGGCTGCGGCCGGCCCGGTCCCCCCGGTGGTCGGTCGGTGTCGCCTGGTACGGCGGCGACATGCTGCTCTGGTACCGAGGGCTGTCCCTGGCGGTGCGCCCTCAGGAACGGTTCTGCCGGGCCGAGCTCCAGGTGGCGTCCCAGCGCAGCCCCGGCCGGGACGATCTTGCGCTGCCCTCGGACGTCGTCGTCCTGACCATCACCACCGCCGAGGGCCCACGCGAGCTGGCGATGGAGAGCTCGACCGTGACCGGCTTCCTGTCCTGGGTGGAGTCGGCCCCGCCCGTCTGACCCGGGCTGAATGGGCAGAGCCCGTCTGAGGTCGCTCAGTGGGAGTCGGCCTCGGAGGCGGCAGGGCTCCCGGTCGCGCGCTGCGCGTGGGCGCCGCTGTGCGCGCCCGGCTCCCAGAGCACGTCACCGCCGGGGTTCGCGGCCCGGGCCAGGATGAACAGCAGGTCCGAGAGCCGGTTGAGATAGCGGGCGGTCTCGGCGTTGGTGCGGTCGGCGTCGGCAGCCAGCAGGGCCCAGACGCTGCGCTCGGCCCGCCGGGCGACCACCCGCGCCTGGTGCAGCAGCGCCGCGGCCGCCGTCCCGCCCGGCAGGATGAAGCTGGCCAGCTTCGGCAGGGCCGCGTTGTACTCGTCGCAGGCCGCCTCGAGCCGCTCGGTGTAGGCCGCCGTCACCCGCAGCGGGGGGAACTCGGGGTCGGCCGTGACGGGCGTGCAGAGATCGGCACCGACGTCGAAGAGGTCGTTCTGGATGCTGCGCAGCAGTTCGGCGACCGGCGGTTCCGGCGCGCCGAGCGCCAGGGCGACGCCGAGCACGCTGTTCGTCTCGTCGACGTCGGCATAGGCGACCAGCCGTGGATCGGTCTTGGCGACGCGGCTCATGTCGCCGAGATGCGTCTGGCCGGCGTCGCCGGTCTTCGTGTAGATGCGGGTAAGCCGGACCATGGCCGCGAGCCTAGGTCCCACGTCCTCGAGGTACCCAGCCCGCTTAGGGTGACCTGGTGGAGTGCTTCGAGGTGACCGGCGGGACGGCCCTGACCGGCCGGGTGCGGGTCACCGGCGCGAAGAACAGCGCGCTCAAGCTCATGGCGGCCGCGCTGCTGGCCCCCGGGGAAACCACCATCGAGGAGGTCCCGGACATCCTCGACGTCGCCATCATGAGCGAGGTGCTCCGGCGGCTGGGCTGCGACGTCACCTACGAGCGCACGGCCGGCGGGGGTGGCGGTGGCCGGGTCGTCGTCGACGTGCCCGAGAAGCCCTCGACCGAGACCGACTACGACCTGGTGCGCCGCATGCGGGCCTCGATCAGCGTGCTGGGCCCGCTGGTCGCCCGCTGCGGCACCGCTCGGGTGGCCCTGCCCGGTGGCGACGCGATCGGCTCCCGCGGCCTGGACATGCACATCTCCGGCCTGGAGCGGCTGGGGGCGAAGATCGTCAGCGAGCACGGGTTCCTCGTCGCCACCGCGCCCCGGCTGACCGGCACGTCGATCTGGCTGGACTTCCCCTCCGTGGGAGCCACCGAGAACCTGGTCATGGCCGCGGTCCTGGCACGCGGCACCACCGTCATCGACAACGCCGCCCGCGAGCCCGAGATCGTCGATCTGTGCTCGATGCTGGAGGCGATGGGCGCCAGCATCGGCG
>JAOPWM010000039.1 GCA_025965695.1 Blastococcus sp. | reverse complement strand
CGCTTGGCGGCCAGCTCGAAGGAGATGCGGGTGCGGGTGGAGTCCTCGTAGAAGAGGTTGACCACCGTGCGACCGCGCAGGGTCGACAGCTTCTTCACCTCGCGCCCGGCCAGGGCCTGGTCGATCTGGGCCGCCGTGTCGAGCACCAGGGTCGCGTCGACGCGGTCGAGGTCCGCCGCTGCCAGCAGGTGGCGCTTCACGGGTTCGCCCCCTCGGTCAGCTGGACCTCGTCGGTGCCGTCCGTCTCGGCCAGGTGCACGCGCACCTGCTGGGCACGCGACGTCGGCACGTTCGTCCCGACGAAGTCGGCGCGGATGGGCAGCTCGCGGTGGCCACGGTCGACCAGCACGGCGAGCTGCACGCTGCGTGGCCGGCCGAGGTCGCGCAGCGCATCCAGGGCGGCCCTGACCGAGCGTCCGGAGAACAGCACGTCGTCGACGATGACCACGAGTCGCCCCTCGATGCCGGCGCCGGGCAGCACGGTCGGCTCGAGCGCGCGGACCCCGCGCAGCCGCAGGTCGTCCCGGTAGAGGGTGATGTCGGCGGTGCCGACGTCCACCCGGGTGCCGGAGAACGCCTCGATGCGAGCGGCCAGACGGCGCGCCAGCGGGGCGCCGCGCGTCGGGATGCCGACGAGGACGAGGGAGGAGAGGCCGCCGTCCGGTGCACCGGGATCGCTCGCGGCGGCCCGCTCGATGAGCTGGTGCGCCATGCGGTCGACCACGCGGGCGACGTCGGCGGAGGAGAGCAGTGCACCGGGCGACGAGGGAGCGCCCGACTTCGGCGGCTCGTTCCGGGCAGGCTCGACAGAGCTGGCCATGAGGCCTCCTTCCCCGCCTCACTGGACGGGTCGTTAAAGGAGCGGTGTGGACCGGCGACGACGGTACTGCACCGCCCGGCCGGCTCCGTCGCCGCCTGATTCGCCGCTGGTCACGGCCCTGTGCGGTGACAGCACGTGCTCGTCTCCTCACTCATCCATGAGGAGTGTCCTGCTGTTGCTCGACAGCGCCGACCAGTACGCTGAGTGACGATCAGGACCTTTTCGAGACGACGGACAGTGAGCAGACAGCGATGAGCACCGACTACTCACGGGCCCTCGGCGCCCGGCTCCGCGCCATCCGCAACCAGCAAGGACTGTCCCTGCAGGGGGTGGAAGACAAGTCGCACGGCCGCTGGAAAGCAGTCGTGGTCGGCTCCTACGAGCGCGGGGACCGCGCGGTGACCGTGCAGCGCCTCTCCGAACTCGCCGTCTTCTACGGCGTGCCGGTCTCCGAGCTGCTGCCCGACCCGCGGCCCAGCTCCGCGGTGACCACGAACACCAAGATCGTGCTGAACCTCGAATCGCTGGGCTCGCTGCCCGCGGACGAGGCCGGCCCCCTCGCGCGCTACGCCTCGACCATCCAGGCGCAGCGGCACGACTACAACGGCAAGGTCCTGTCGATCCGCACCGAGGACCTCAAGTCCCTCGCGATCATCTACGACATGAGCCCCGACGAGCTGACCTCCCGGCTCATCGAGTGGGGCGTCCTCTCCCCCGGTATGGAGGCCGTCCTCGACATGGGCCCCGCCGACGACGAGGACGACGAGCTCGACCCGCACTGGGAGCGCCGCCGCTCCCCTCGCTGAGCGATGACATCGTCATCTGCCGGATGACACCGTGACCAGGAGTCGTCCCCGGCCGCGCTGAGCCGGGCCGAGTTCCGTGCCGGGAGCCCTCCGGGCCCCGCGGCACGGAACTCATGGGTCGCGGCGGGTCTGCCGTCAGGCTTGTGGCAGGCCCCGGGTCGGGACCTCGGCGGCCAGGATCGCGCCCAGCACGCCGTTGACGTAGGCCGGCGAGTTGTCGGTGGACAACGCCTTCGCCAGCTCCACGGCCTCGTCGATCACCACCGCGTCGGGCACGTCGTCTGCCCACAGCAGCTCGAAGACCGCCATGCGCAGGATGGCGCGGTCGACGTCGGGGAGCCGGTCGATCGACCAGCCCGACGCGTGGGTGTCGATCAACTCGTCGATGTGGGCCGCGTGCTCGGCGACCCCCTCGACCAGCCGGACGGTGTGCTCGGGCACCGGCGGGGTCTCGTCGGCGAGCCGATCGCGGAGCACCGTCAGCCGGTCGCCGCTGCGGATGTCGGCCTCGTAGAGGACGTCGACGGCGCGCTTACGTGCTTTGGACCGTGCGGCCATTGCAGGTACCGGGACTCAGTTGACGCGGCCGAGGTACCGGCCGTCGCGGGTATCGACCTTCAGCTTCTCGCCGGTGGTGATGAACAGCGGCACCTGGATCTGGGCGCCGGTCTCCAGCGTCGCCGGCTTGGTGCCGCCGGTGGAGCGGTCGCCCTGCAGGCCCGGGTCGGTGTGCTCGACCAGGAGCTCCATGGTCACCGGCAGCTCGACGTAGAGCGGCACCCCGTCGTGCACCGCGACAGTGGCCTCGGTGTTCTCGAGGAGGTAGTCGGCGCCCCCGCCGACGGTCTCGGCCGACACGTGGATCTGGTCGAAGGTGTCGCCGTCCATGAAGACGAAGTCGGTGCCGTCCTTGTACAGGTACGTCATCGACCGCTTGTCGACGTTGGCCGTCTCCACCTTGGTGCCGGCGTTGAAGGTCTTGTCCACGACCTTGCCCGAGAGCACGTTCTTCAGCGTCGTCCGGACGAAGGCACCGCCCTTGCCGGGCTTGACGTGCTGGAAGTCGGTGACGGTCCAGAGCTGGCCGTCCAGGTTGAGGACGATGCCGTTCTTCAGGTCGTTGGTGG
>JAOPWM010000022.1 GCA_025965695.1 Blastococcus sp. | reverse complement strand
AGTTCTACTCGTCGGTCCGTCTCGACGTGCGCCGCATCGAGACCCTCAAGCAGGGCACCGACGCAGTCGGCAGCCGCACGCGCATCAAGGTCGTCAAGAACAAGGTCGCCGCGCCGTTCAAGCAGGCGGAGCTCGACATCCTCTGGGGCCAGGGCTTTAGCCGCGAGGGCGGGCTCATCGACGTCGGGGTCGAGCAGGGCATGGTGAAGAAGTCCGGTGCTTGGTACACGTACGAGGGCGACCAGCTCGGCCAGGGCAAGGAGAACGCCCGCAACTTCCTGAAGGACAACCCCGACCTCGCCGACGAGATCGAGAAGAAGATCAAGGAGAAGCTGGGGATCGGGGCCACGCTCGACGCAGCCGCGCCCGCGGCCCCCGCTGCGCCCACCGACTTCTGAGTCGGCCGGTGTCCGGCTTCCCCTCGACCCGCCGCCGCGGCCCGGGCTTCCGCCCGGGTGCGCGGCGGGCATCAGGTCCGACGGGCGGCGATCCCCTGAACCCGGACGTCGCCGACGGGCCGGCCGAGGACGAGATGAGCGACCCCGAGTCGGTCGCCCGCGGCATCTGCCTGCGGGCGCTGACCGGGGCGCCCAAGACGCGCCAGCAACTGGCCGACCTCCTGGCCCAGCGCGGCGTGCCCGACGAGGCGGCGGAGGCCGTTCTCGACCGCTTCACCGAGGTGGGGCTGATCGACGACGCGGCCTACGCCCGCGCCTGGGTCAGCTCCCGTCAGGCCGGCCGTGGGCTGGCCCGGCGCGCGCTCAGCTCCGAGTTGCGCGCGAAGGGCGTCGACCCGGGGGTGGCCGCCGAGGCCGTCGAGGTGGTCGACGACGAGGACGAGCGGGCTGCCGCCCAGCGGCTGGTCGAGCGCCGGATGCCGAGCATGCGGCGCCTGGACCGGACCACGGCCACCCGGCGCCTGATGGGCATGCTCGCCCGTAAGGGATACAACGGCGGGCTCGCGGCTGCCGTCATCCGCGAGGCGCTGGACATCGCCGACGACGAGGAACTGGCCGCGCGGGAGTTCGACGATCTCGACGGGCCTGATCTGCTCGCCTGAGGCGGGGGGACGCCGGCTCAGGCGGTACTCGACCGGGGGCCTCAGGTGGGGTCCGGATCCCGTGGGCCCTGGCGCGGGCCGCTCGAGGAGCCGACGACGTCGTCGGCGTAGGGCGTGTGCCCCTTGCCGGCGTGGGCCTCGAGCTGCAGCCGCTCGATCAGGTGCGGGTAGTGCGCCTCGAAGGCCGGACGCTCGGAGCGGATGCGCGGGATCTCGATGAAGTTGTGCCGCGGCGGCGGGGACGAGGTCGCCCACTCGAGTGAGTTGCCGTGGCCCCAGGGGTCGTCGCGCAGTGCCAGCCGTCCGTACTTCCACGACTTCACCACGTTGTAGAGGAACGGGAGGGTGGCTGCACCCAGGACGAACGAGAACACGGTGGAGGTCGCGTGCAGCACCGTGAAACCGTCGCTCGGCAGGTAGTCGGCGTATCGCCGCGGCATCCCCTGGTTGCCCAGCCAGTGCTGCAGCAGGAACGTGCCATGGAAGCCGACGAAGGTCAGCCAGAAGTGCAGCTTGCCCAGCCTCTCGTCCATCATCCGGCCGCACATCTTCGGGAACCAGAAGTAGATCCCGGCAAACGCGGCAAACACGATCGTCCCGAACAGCACGTAGTGGAAGTGCGCCACCACGAAGTAGCTGTCGTTCTCATGCCAGTCCAGCGGTGGGCTGGCCAGCAGGACACCGGTCAGGCCGCCGAGCAGGAAGGTGACCATGAAGCCGATGGACCACAGCATCGGGGTCTCGAAGGTCAGTTGGCCGCGCCACATCGTGCCGATCCAGTTGAAGAACTTCAGGCCGGTCGGCACCGCGATCAGGTACGTCAGGAAGGAGAAGAACGGCAGGAGCACCGCACCGGTGGCGAACATGTGGTGCGCCCACACCGCCACTGACAGAAAGCCGATGGCCATCGTCGCGCCGACCATGCCCTTGTAGCCGAACAAGGGCTTGCGGCTGAACACAGGGATGATCTCGGTGACGATTCCGAAGAACGGCAGCGCCACGATGTAGACCTCGGGGTGCCCGAAGAACCAGAACAGGTGCTGCCACAGCATCGACCCGCCGTTCTGGCGCGAGTAGATGAGGGCGCCCAGGTTCCGGTCGGCCAGCATGGCCAGCAGCGCAGCAGTGAGGATGGGGAAGGCAAGCAGCACCAGCACGCCCGTGACCAGTGTGTTCCAGGTGAAAATGGGCATCCGGAACATCGTCATGCCCGGCGCTCGGAGGCAGACGATCGTGGTGATGAAGTTGACCGCGCCGAGGATCGTCCCCAGACCGCTGACGGCGAGGCCGGCGAACCACATGCTCGCCCCGGCGCCCGGCGAGTGCACGGCGTCGGACAGGGGGGCGTAGGCGTACCAGCCGAAGTCAGCCGCCCCGCCGGGGGTGACGAAGCCGGACACCACGATCGTGCTACCGAAGAGAAACAGCCAGAACGACAGGGCATTCAGCCGTGGGAACGCGACGTCGGGCGCGCCGATCTGCAGCGGCATGACGAGGTTGCCGAACGCGAAGAACAGCGGCGTCGCGAACATCAGCAGCATGACCGTGCCGTGCATGGTCACCAGCTGGTTGTACTGCTCCGCGGAGAGGAACTGCAGCCCCGGCTGCGCCAGCTCCGCCCGCATCAGCATGGCCATCAGGCCGCCGAGGATGAAGAACACGAACGAGGCCGTCAGGTACATCAGGCCGATCGTCTTGTGATCGGTCGTCCGGAGGATGTTCGACAGCCGGGAGCCCTTGGCCGCGATGTGCTCGGGGCTCGGCCGGCTGATGATCGGCTGGGGCGCGATCGCGGTCATGCCCGCGCCGCCGTCGGTGTCGTCAGGGTGTGAACCCCGGTCAGCGGAACTCCGGCTGTGGCGGACATGAGCGGCCCCCGGTCCCTTCGCGCTGTGCGCGACTCTGCGGATCCCGTGTCGCTCGCTGGCGTCGAGCGGCACGCCCATGGTGGCCCATCACGGCGCGGAGGGAAACCCGGCGGCGAACGCCTTCAGGTGGGTGGAAATCCGCCGTGGTCAGCTCGCGGCGACCCAGGCGCTCACGTCGACGGCCACGCCGTCCGGGGCGTCCGGATCGGCCACCAACCAGGCGTCGTCGCGCCGCTGACCATCGCCCAGCCAGCGCCGGATCTGGCGGTCGAAGCCGTGCCGGGACGGCGAACCGGGCTCGCCGGCGGGGCCGAGGAAGGTGAGGTCGGCTTCGGTCCCGTCGGCATAGCGCAGGACGATGCGGCACCGGGAGCGGCGGTGGCGCGCCGGCGGCACCGCCTCGGGCACGACCGCGGACTCGGCGCCGGCGGCAACGGCGAAATCGGCTGCCGCCGACCGCAGCCGCTCGACGAACTGCTGTGCGGCGTCCGACTCGAGGGCGGATGGCTCGGCGGGAGCGATCGGCTCGGGGGCGAGGCGTTCGGTGGCCGCCTCTGCGCTGCCGGTTCGACCACGGCCTGCTCGGGGGACGGGGGGCAGGGTTCGCCGCCCAGCGGCGTGCATCGTCTCCATGGTGACCCCCAGTCTCACGGCCGGGAACGGCGTGTCGCGCACGACGCGCCGAGCTGGGGCGGGTGCGTCAGACGGTGGAGATGCCGCCACCACTGCCCATCTGCACGTCGGCCGGGAGCTCCACCTCAGCGGTGGCGGCCGTCTTCGCGTTGCGTCGCGTCCGGCGCTCGACGTACTTCGCCAGCTGGGACAGCAGCACGTTGACGATGATGTACATCAGCGCGGCGGCCACGTAGATCTGGAAGGTGTACTGGTTGCCGAACGTCGGCGTGAAGAACTCGACCAGGCTGCGCGCCTGCCGGAGCAACTCGAAGTACCCGATGATGAACCCGAGCGAGCTGTCCTTGAGGAGGACGACCAGCTGAGCGATCAGCACCGGCAGCATCCGGCGGATCGCCTGCGGCAGCAGCACCTGCATCATGACCTGCGACTTGCGCATGCCGAGGGCCAAGGCGGCCTCGCGCTGACCCCGGTCAACCGACAGGATGCCCGCCCGGAAGATCTCGGCCAGGACCGCGGAGTTGTAGAGCACCAGGCCGCCGGTGAGAGCCGCGAAGGCGCTCAGCTCCACGCCAAATCCGGGCAGCACGAAATACAGGGCGAAGATGACCACGAGCAGCGGGATGGCCCGGAAGAACTCGATGAACGTGGCCACCGGAATGCCGACCCACCGGCGGCCGGAGAGTCGTCCCACGGCGAGCAGCAGCCCGAGCACGGTCGCGAGCACCATGCCGACCAGGGCCACCTTGAGCGTGGCCACGAGGGCCTCACCCAGAGCCTGAGGAACGCCGCCGCGCGTGTCGAACAGCACCGCCCAGCGCTGCCCCTCCAGTTGGCCGTTGCCGGCCAGGCGGACGAGCACGAAGGCGATGATGCCCAGGACGATCAGGGCGCCGACGGCCGTACCGATACGAGCGCGTGCCCTGGCCTTCGGGCCGGGGAGGTCGAAGAGGACCGGTGTGGTCATCGCAGGATCGCCACCCGTCGCTCGAGCCGGTGCACCACGTAGGCCGACGGCAGGGTGATGAGCATGTAGCCGACAACCACGCCGAGCAGCACCGTCAGCAGGTCGCCGGCGTTGGCGTTCACCAGGCGGGGCAGCAGCGAGCTGAGCTCGCTCACCGAGAACCCTGCCGCGATCGAGGTGTTCTTGATCATCGCGATCCAGACGTTGCCCAGCGGCGGGACCACCGTGCGGAAGGCCTGGGGCAGCACGACCTCGCGCAGGGTCTGGCCGAACGTCAGGCCGATGGCCCGGGACGCCTCCGCCTGGCCGGCCGACACCGCGTTGATCCCCGACCGCACCGCCTCGGCGACGAACGCGGCGGTGTAGAGCCCGACGGACAGCACCGCGCCGGGAAAGAAGCCGATGACGAAGTCGATCTGAGGCAGCCCGAAGATCATGAAGAAGAAGACGACCGTCAGCGGAGTGTTGCGGAAGGTCTCGACGTAGAACGTGGCCAGGCCACGGAGCGGGGCGACGGGGCTGACCCGCAGCGCGGCGAGCAGGGTGCCCAGGACGAGCGCGAGCACGCCCGCCAGGAGCGACAGGCTCAGCGTCGTCAGGAACGCGTCGCGGAACAACGCGAAGTTGTCGATGAGGAACTGCACGGCACCCCCTTCCGTGGTCGGTGTGTCGGCGTGACGCCGCCGGGCGGGAGCCCGCCCGGCGGCGTCACGCGGCGATCAGTAGCGGTTGACCTGCGGCGGCTCGGGAGCCTTCTGACCGGTGATCTTCCCGGCGGTGCGGTCCCACGCGGCGGCCCACGAGCCGTCCGTGAAGGACTCCTCGAGCACGTCGTTGATGAAGTTGCGGAACTCGGTGTCGCCCTTCTTCAGGCCGATGCCGTACGGCTCCTGCGTGAACGGCTTGCCGACCAGCTCCCGCTTGTCGGGGCTCCCGGCGACCAGCCCGGTGAGGATCACGTTGTCCGTCGTCACGGCGTCCACCTGACCGTTGTCCAGGGCGTCGGCGCACTTGGAGTAGACGTCGAACAACGTCAGCTTCGCCTGCGGGTAGTGGTCGCGGATGTTCTGCGCCGGCGTCGAGCCCTCGACCGAGCAGACGTTCTTGCCGGCGAGGTCGTCGGGGCTCTCGATCTTCAGCGGATTCCCATTGGCGACCATGATGTCCTGGCCGGCCTCGTAGTAGGGCCCCGCGAAGTCCACCAGCTGCTTACGGGCGTCGTTGATGGTGTAGGTGGCGACGACGTAGTCGACCTGGCCGTTCTGGATGAACGACTCGCGGTTGGCCGACACGGTCTCCGTCCACTTGATGCTCTCCGGGGCGATGCCGAGCTTGCCGGCGACGATCTTCGCAATCTCGACGTCGAAGCCCTCGGGAACCTTGGTGCGCGGGTTCAACAGGCCGAAGCCGGGCTGGTCGATCTTCGTGCCGACGGTGATCGTCCCGGCGTCGTGGAGCTTCGCCATCGTCGTACCGGGGGCAAAGCTGACGTTGGTCTCCACCGCGGAGGTGCTCTGCGCGGAGGTGTCCTGGGCCTGGTTGCCGGCATTGCTGGAGCAGCCGGCGAGGGCCAGTCCCAGCGCCGCCAGAGTGGCGGCATAGCGGGTGATGCGCATGAAGGTTCCTTCCGGTTGTGCGGGGCGCTCAGTGGTCGAGGATCTTCGAGAGGAAGTCCTTCGCCCGGGCCGAGCTCGGGTGGTTGAAGAAGGTCTCGGGGTCGGCGGACTCGACGATCCGGCCGCCGTCCATGAAGACGACCCGGTTGGCCGCACGACGGGCGAAGCCCATCTCGTGGGTGACGACGATCATCGTCATGCCGTCACGGGCGAGCCCGATCATCACCTCGAGGACCTCGTTGATCATCTCGGGGTCGAGGGCGGACGTCGGCTCGTCGAACAACATGACCTTCGGGTCCATCGCCAGTGCCCGTGCGATGGCTACCCGTTGCTGCTGACCGCCCGACAGCTGGGCCGGGTACTTGTCGGCCTGGGCGCTGACGCCGACCCGCTCGAGCAGTTCGCGGGCACGCTTCTCCGCGTCGGCCTTCGACGTCCCGCGGACCTTGATCGGGCCGAGGGTGACGTTCTCCAGAATCGTCTTGTGCGCGAAGAGATTGAAGCTCTGGAACACCATGCCGACGTCGCTGCGCAGGCGGGCGAGCTGCTTGCCTTCCTCGGGCAGCAGCTCGCCGTCGATGGCGATCTCGCCCTTCTCGATCGACTCCAGGCGGTTGATCGTGCGGCAGAGCGTCGACTTCCCCGAGCCGGACGGCCCGATGACGACGACCACCTCTCCGCGGGCGATCTCGAGGTCGATGTCCTGCAGTACGTGCAGTTCGCCGAACCACTTGTTGACGCCGGACAGGCGGACGAGGGGCTCTCCGTTCGGACGGCTGGTCACCCTGGGGACCCTAAGGGGGACGGGAGTCGGTCGACGGTCCAGCCCGTCACGAAGGCGTAACGGATCTGCCCCGGACCGGATAGTTCCCGGTCAGGGCAACGGTTGGTGCACCGGCGCGTGCGCCATGGGTGCGCGACGGAGACGACATCGCCGGGCCGGCTCTCGAGGACGTCGCAGATCGCGGTGAGGGTGGAGAACCGCACCGCGTTCGCGGTCATGAGCGCACCACAACGACCATCGATACCGACGACAAAGGTTGCGCGCCCGCGGGTCGTACTCTCGCTGCTGACATGAGCAGCCTCCACGAAGCCCCGGCCCGCACGTATCGGGTGCGCACCTATGGGTGCCAGATGAACGTGCACGACTCCGAGCGCCTGTCCGGGCTCCTCGAGGAGGCCGGCTACACCGCCGCGCCGGAGGGGGACGACGCCGACGTCGTCGTCCTCAACACCTGCGCCGTCCGGGAGAACGCTGACAACCGGCTCTACGGCAACCTCGGCCACCTGCGGCCGGTCAAGGACGCCCACCCCGGCATGCAGATCGCCGTCGGTGGCTGCCTGGCGCAGAAGGACCGTGGCGAGATCGTGAAGCGCGCGCCCTGGGTCGACGTCGTCTTCGGCACGCACAACGTCGGGTCACTGCCGGCGCTGCTGGAGCGGGCCCGGCACAACGCCGAGGCGCAGGTCGAGATCAAGGAGTCCCTCGTGGTCTTCCCGTCCACGCTGCCGGCCAAGCGGGACTCCGCCTACTCCGGTTGGGTCTCGATCAGCGTCGGGTGCAACAACACCTGCACGTTCTGCATCGTCCCGTCGCTGCGCGGCACGGAGAAGGACCGGCGTCCCGGCGAGATCCTGGCCGAGGTGCAGGCGCTGGTCGACCAGGGCGTGCTCGATGTGACGTTGCTCGGGCAGAACGTGAACGCCTACGGCGTCGAGTTCCGCGACCGGGGTGCCTTTGCCGACCTGCTCCGTGCGGCAGGCCGCATCGAGGGGCTGGAGCGGATCCGGTTCACCAGCCCGCACCCGCGGGAGTTCACCGACGACGTCATCGCCGCGATGGCCGAGACCCCGGCGGTCTGCCACCAGCTGCACATGCCGCTGCAGTCCGGCTCCGACG
>JAOPWM010000008.1 GCA_025965695.1 Blastococcus sp. | reverse complement strand
CTGGTGCTCACCGAATGGCGGGACTACCGCGACCTGGACCCGGTGGAGTTCGGCCGCGTCGTCGCGCAGAAGAGGGTCCTCGACGGGCGCAACGCGCTCGACCGCGAAGCCTGGACCGCCGCCGGCTGGGCCTACCGCGCGCTGGGCCGTCGCGCCGGCTGAGCCCACATCGGGCCGCTCGATGCGCCGTCGTTGACGGCGATCGTGCAGCCGTCCCGCTACCGTCGTCCCCAACAGAACCGCCGGACCGTTGGTCCCGGCGGTACCCGGCCGGGGCCGTCCGCCCCGGCTGAACACGCATGGAGGTTGAAGCGGCGATGCGCATGCTCGTCACCGGAGGTGCCGGCTTCATCGGCGCGAACTTCGTTCACTACACGCGCCGGCACCACCCGGAGCACGAGATCACCGTGCTCGACGCGCTGACCTACGCCGGCAACGAGGCGTCCCTGGCGCCGGTGCGCGACGACATCGAGTTCTTGCACGGTTCGGTCGCCGACGCCGCGCTCGTCGACGAGCTGGTCAGTCGCTCCGATGTCGTCGTCCACTTCGCCGCCGAGAGCCACAACGACAACTCGCTGCACGACCCGGCGCCGTTCCTGCAGACCAACATCATCGGGACGTACACGATCCTCGAGGCGGTGCGGAAGCACGGCGTCCGGCTGCACCACATCTCCACCGACGAGGTCTACGGCGACCTCGAGCTCGACGACCCGGCCAAGTTCACGCCGCAGACCCCGTACAACCCGTCGAGTCCGTACTCCTCGACGAAGGCCGGCTCGGACCTGCTCGTGCGGGCCTGGGTGCGCTCCTTCGGCATCCACGCCACGATCTCCAACTGCTCGAACAACTACGGGCCGTACCAGCACGTCGAGAAGTTCATCCCGCGCCAGATCACCAACGTGCTGGCCGGCCTGCGCCCCAAGCTCTACGGCGCGGGGGAGAACGTCCGCGACTGGATCCACGTCGACGACCACAACTCCGCGGTGCACGCCGTCCTCGAGCGCGGCCGCAGCGGCGAGACCTACCTGATCGGTGCCGACGGCGAGAAGAACAACCGTGAGGTGCTCTCCCTGATCCTCGAGCTGCTGGGTCAGCCGGCCGACGCCTTCGACCACGTCACCGACCGTGCCGGCCACGACCTCCGCTACGCCATCGACGCGTCGAAGCTCCGCGAGGAACTGGGCTGGACGCCGCAGTACACCGACTTCCGTGACGGCCTGGCCGCCACCGTCGCCTGGTACCGCGACAACGAGACCTGGTGGGGCCCGCTGAAGCAGCAGGTCGAGGCCAAGTACGCGGCCCAGGGCCAGTGACGACCCTCATCGTCGGCGCCAACGGCCAGCTCGGCCGGGCGCTGCAGCACGAGTTCCCGGACGCCGTCGCGCTCGACCGCGCGGCGCTGGACGTCACCGACGCCGCAGCCGTGCGCGCCTACCGGTGGGCCGACGTCGACGTCGTCCTCAACGCCGCCGCCTGGACCGCCGTGGACGCCGCCGAGGACCCGGCCAACCTGGCCGCCGTCCGCGCCGCTAACGTCGCCGCCGTCGGGTACCTCGCCCGCGCCGTGCGGACGTCGGGCGCCACGCTCGTGCACATCTCCAGCGAGTACGTCTTCGACGGCCGGCACGACGGGCCGATGCCCGAGGACTGGCCGCCGAACCCGCTGTCGGTCTACGGGCAGAGCAAGGCAGACGGCGACACCCAGGCCTCCTACGTGACCAAGCACTACCTGGTGCGCACCACCTGGGTCGTCGGGGACGGCGGCAACTTCGTGCGCACCATGGCCGGCCTCGCCGACCGCGGGGTCTCACCCACCGTGGTCGACGACCAGATCGGCCGGCCGACGTTCACCGCCGACCTCGCCGCCGGGATCGGGCACCTGCTGCGCACCCGGGCGCCCTTCGGCACCTACAACCTGACCAATGACGGCGACCCGGCGTCCTGGGCGGACGTCGCCGCCGCGGTGTTCGCCGCCCGCGGCCGCTCGGCCGACGACGTCGGGCGGACCAGCACCGAGGCCTACTTCGCCGACAAGCCGGGCACCGCCGTCCGGCCGCTGAACAGCGTGCTGGACCTGTCGAAGATCACCGCGACCGGCTTCGCCCCGCGCGACTGGCGCACCGCACTGACCGATTACTTGGCGTCCTGACCGATTACTTGGCGTCCTAGGAAGCAGGAACGCCTCGGTCGGTCAGAAGCCGGCCCGGACTACGCCACAGCGGCAGGCATAGAAGCTGCCCCCGCTGAAAGGGTCGTCACTCACCCGGCGGAACCAGTGCAGGTGCCACACCGAGCGGGACTGCGCACCGTCAGTGCCGGTCCGCCAAGAAGCGGGGCGCCTCGGGCGGCTGGGCACGGGCCCGAGTGTGGCATCGGTACGGAGCCGGGCGAAACCCGTACGTGCGCGCTGATCAGGGAAGTTCGGTCCAATGCCCGGCCTGGTGCAGCCCGCCGTCCGGCCGCTGAACTGTGCCGGACCTGACGAAGATCACCGCGGCCGGCGCACCGCACTCGACGAGCATCTGACCGCCTGGAAAGTTCCCGTGACGGGACGGTCACGTTCGGCACGTGAGCTGCCGATGTAGTCCTCGTGTGGTGGGTGTGGGTTCTCGGCGTGCTCGTCGTCTGGATCGTCGGCGCAGCGCTGCTCGCGCTCCTGATCGGCCGCGGCATCCGGATGGCCGACCGCCGTTCGCCGGGCACCGGGGTGGCGCTGTCCACCGCTGACCTGCCGGCATCGTTCGTGCCGGCACCCGCCCCGGTCCGCCGGCGCGCGATCCCGCTGCCCCCGATCGGCATCGCGCTGGCCGCCGTCGCGGTGGCGCTGGAGACCACCGGCTACCTGCTCCGCCTGAACGGGGCGACCGGGCGCACCGCGCAACTGCTCTCCATGGACGCCCCGTTCGCGCTGCCGCGGATGTTCGTGACCCTGCTCTTCGCCGCCGGAGCGGTCGCGGCGGTCACCGCCGCAGGCAGCATCCCCGGCCGCCGCACCTGGTGGCTGGCTGTCGCCCTGGTCGGCGCGGGCATCGCCGCGGTCAAGGCCGGCGGCACGGTGCACGCCGACGCCATGACGGCCCTCACCGACGCGCTGGGCCCCCGCACGGCGGTACTGGTCAGCGTGCTGGCTGCCGTCGCCGTCGTCGGCGCCCTCTGGTTCCTCAGCCGCAGCGAGCGCCGCGACCGGCGCCGTGTGCTCGGCACCCTGGCCGGCTACGGAGTCGCGTCCGTCGGGCTGTCGGCGCTGTCGGCCTCGGCGTCGGCGTCCTGGTACGTGACGGCGACCTTCATCGAGGAGTCCGGGGAAGCGCTGGCCGGCGTCGCATTCCTGATGGCCGTCCTGGTCGGTGTCGCACCGCGAGCCGTGCTGCCGGCCACGTGGGCCCTGCGCCGGGAGGCAGACGCCTACACCCTCGACCTGCCTCGGGTGGTCCCCGACCTTCCGACGGACGGCACCGCGCGCGGCTGAGGCGAGCTGCTCCGAACGGGATCGCTACGCGGACCGAACGGCAGCGCGAACACACATTTCGGCTGTCTGCGATCCGATACAACTACACAAAGTCAGCACCGCCCCGGTCGTGCTCGCGACCGTCGTGAATCGCATTGACCGCGACCTTCTTCCGCCGGACCCTCACGCACGCCCCGAAGGGGACGACAGACGGGGGACGGTCTCGACGGCCATCCCCCAGCACGGAGACGTAGGGGACGAGCGTTGGGGAGTGACCGGTCAGCGGTGTGCGCTGGCGACGACCACCAGTCGTCACCAGCGCCGTTGCTGGACGCCCGCGTCCGGCTGCTCGCGGGCGGCCTGGTGTCGATGCGGTCGGCGGGGACGTCGCGGCCGGACCGTTCGTCGACCTGGATTCACCGGGTGCTCGCGGGTGCGGCCCTCCTGGTGGGGCTGTGGGCGTTCGCAGCCGTGATGGCCAGTCCCGCCCGGGCCGATGACGTCGCCGCGGCCACGAGCGTCGTGCCGACCCCGGCCCCGGCCCCGGCCCCGGCCCCACCGACGGTGAACCAGTCCGCCGCTCCGGCCCCCCCGGCCGCACCGGCTGCCGGGACGACGCCGGTTGTCGCGACGAGCCCGGTTGTCGCGAGGAGCCCGGTTGTCGCGACGACGCCGGTTGTCGCGACGAGCCCGGTTGTCGCGACGAGCCCGGTTGTCGCGACGAGCCCGGTTGTCGCGACGACGCCGGTTGTCGCGACGAGCCCGGTGACCGTGCCGGCGCCGCCGCAGACTGCTGTGCCCGCGTCCGTCCCGGTGACCACACCCGCGCCGGCGGTCGAGCTCAGTTTGGTTTCCTTCAAGTCGTCCACGGTGGTCGCGACCGTGGCAGTGCCCCCGCAGGCCACCGTGTCCGTGGTTCCGGCCGCGGCGCCACCGATGACGACGGGCACGGCCACGCCGCCCTCCTCGCAGTCGCGGCCCCTGACGCCCGCGGCCACGACGTCCACCGCACCGGCGGTTCCGGCGGCGGCGTCACCGTCGACGGCGGGCACGGCCACGCCGTCCACTTCGCAGTCGCAGCCCCTGACACCGCAGCCCCTGACACCCGGGCCCACGGACACCATTGCTTCCTCGGGGCCGCACGAGCCGACGGCGACGACGTCGCACTCCGCCTGCCCGGCCGTCAAGGCCGCCGTCGGCGCCATGCAGGCCTGGGCGACGCCCTCTTCCCGCCCGCGTCACCGTGGGAGCCGGCCCGCGGGCGGCGCCGGGTCGGCGACGACGCACGAGGGCGGGAACACCGCGCCCGCCACGGTGGTCGAACCCGTGACCGGGACCGTCCCGGGGTGCGCGACGCCGCCGGTGTCCACGTGGACACCGACCACCGAGGTGACCGCGTCGTCGGGCGGCGGCCACGGTCTCCCCGCCCAGGCGGCCGGCCCCGCCGGCCCGTGCGCGCCCTCCACCACCTCAGTCGTGGCCGGCTGCCCGCCGCCGAGCACATCGACCATCGCGGCGACGGCGGCCGTCGCGGCTGGGGCGCCGCCCTCGCCCGCGGCTGCCGCGGCGGATCAGCCGACCCCCCGGGTGGAGGGCGTGCGGCCACCGGCCGAGGGGCGTTCCACACCACGTTCCTCGGGCCAGCACTCGGCGACGAGCGTGCTCCCCGGTGCCTCCGTCGGCGGTCCCGATGCCGTCGCGACGGCGCTGGATCAGGACCCGGGTCGCGACGTCCCTGCCCCCTTATCGCCCCTGCCCCGCCCGCGGCCGGACACGATGCCGCCGGCAGCGCCGCCGCCTCCTGCCCCCACGAACACGGTCACCACGGGGTGCCCCGGACCCTCGGTCGGCCAGCGTCACGGCAACTGCACCGTGGGCCTGCCGTCGACCGTGCTGGCGGCGGTCACCGACATCCCGGTCGCCGGGATCGGCGCACTCGGCCGGACCGACTACTCCGGCGCCGTCCTGCGCAGCCCCGACCATCCCGATCTCACTCCGGACTGAGCGGCGCCCCCACGCGCGCCCGGCGGTGATCGCGGTCTCCTCGACGCACGCCAGGTGCCCGGATCCACATGAGTGACCACCGCGGTCGGCCATGTCCCATGGAACCCCGCCGGCCCGCTGAACAGGGACGGCGCCCCCGCGCCCATCTCCCGTCCAGAGCCCGCTGCCACGCGAGCACCCCCTGACCCCCCAGCGAGAACGAGCGTGATCCAGCCGACCCGGTCGGCTGAGAAAGGCATCTGTCATGTCGCTCGCACGCACAAATCTGCCTTCTTCCGACGACGACACGTCGCAACGCCCGGCGAAAGGCCGCCGGTACGACTTCCCGGTGCAGGCGGGGGGCGTGTCGGTCTCCGACCTCACCGCGTCCGTCGAGGGGTACCCCGACCTCGAGGAGGAGATCGACACCCCGAACTTCGTCATCGACATCGCGCCGGTGGGCGCGCCCGATCCCGACACCTTCGCCCGCACGGGTCTGCCGCGGATCAGCGTGGTGATCCCGACCCGGAACGAGGCCAAGAACCTTCCGCATGTCCTGTCGCGGCTGCCCGAGGACCTGCACGAGGTGATCCTGGTCGACGGCAACAGCGTCGACGACACCATCGCGGTGGCGAGGTCCCTCCGGCCCGACATCGTCGTGGTCCTGCAGGGCCGCGTCGGCAAGGGCAACGCGATGGCGTGCGGTTTCGCCGCAGCCACGGGAGACGTGGTGGTCATGCTCGACGCGGACGGTTCCGCTGACCCGCAGGAGATCCCGCTGTTCGTCGCCGCCCTGCTCGACGGCGCGGACTTCGCCAAGGGGACGCGGTTCGCCTCCGGAGGGGGAAGCAGTGACATCACCCGGCTGCGCGCCTGGGGCAACGCGTGGCTCAACCGGCTCGCCAACCTCCTCTTCGGGACCGAATACACGGACCTCTGCTACGGCTACAACGCCTTCTGGCGGAGGTCTCTCGGCGCGCTCGGTCTCGACCCCCGCGTGGGACAGGGCGGCGGCAAGCTGTGGGGCGACGGTTTCGAGATCGAGACCATCATCAACACCCGGGCCGCGAAGGCCGGACTGGCCATCACGGAGGTCCCGAGCTACGAACACCCGCGGCTCCACGGCGAGACGAACCTGAACACGTGGCGCGACGGGCTGCGCGTGCTGCGGGCCCTGGTGGTGGAGCGTTTCAACCGCGACGGCCGCGCGTGCGAGCGCCCCGTGGCGCCGACCGGCGTGATCGGGGTGTCCAGCGGGTCGACCGCCACCGACGGGCGGGCCAAGTCGGCGTGAGCGGCGGTGTCCTGACCCGGGTGGCCCCTCAGCGGCGAACCGCCCTCCGGCTCCCTGACATTCCAGGGAGTTCGGCGGGCGGTACCCTCCCGCTGCGACGGATGACTCGGGCGCTCGGTCCATCAGTCCGGTCCGCACGACAGGGGATCGACGATGTGCTGGGCGAAGGGAGACGCATCGTCCTCCAAGGAGGAGCGGCCGCCGCGTCCCTCGATGCTCTTCTTGCTGCGGGCACGCTCCCGCGTCCGCGACACCCTGCGGGCGTCGTCGCCGGGGGCGACCGGTCAACAGACCTGCCGGTGCGGTCACCCGCGAGTCGCACACGAGCACTACCGTGCCGGCCTCGACTGTGCGCTCTGCGACTGCCTGACCTTCCGCCGGCAGCGGTAGTGGCGGAGGGGCTCAGCCGGGGGTGGCGCGCCGGCGTGCCCGAGGGCCCGCGGAGGTGAGCATGGTGCCCATGCCGGCTTCGGCGCGGTACCAGAGAGCCTCGAGGCGCGCGAGGGGCAGCCGCTCGATCCGGTAGTCGCCGGTGGGACGAGGCGTGGCGCCGAAGGCCTCCTTGTATCGCTCGAGCCCCGCGATGCCGCCCGATTGGCCGAAACTGAAGAAGCGGCACCCCGCATCGCAGGCGTCCTCGATCGCCACCTTGTCCAAGAGGTTGACCGCCCGCACCGGTCCGGCCAGCGCCTTGCGGCCGTAGCCCCGCCACGCGGTCGCATGCTCGCCGTGGACGAGCGTGATCAACACCGCTACCGGCTCCCCCTGGTGCCAGGCCACCCATTGCCGACAGGCGGCACCCAGCTCGGCAGCGACGGCCTCGAACACCCGCAGAGGCTCCCGTTGCCTGGCCACGAGGGCCGCCAGCCGCGGCGGTGTGCCCGACTCCCGCGCCCGGTCGTCGGCCCACCGAAGGTACGTGTCGTAGAACGTCGAGGTCAGCTCCCCGGACGTGCTCCGCTGGACGACCACTCCCGACTTCTCCGCCTTGCGGATCGCCGTCCGCACGGACTTGGCGAACCGCTGGTTCCAGGCCTGCTCGAACCCTCCGTCGAGGTCGAGGACGTGCG
Organism: Blastococcus sp.; assembly: GCA_025965695.1. Taxonomy (GTDB): domain Bacteria; phylum Actinomycetota; class Actinomycetes; order Mycobacteriales; family Geodermatophilaceae; genus Blastococcus_B. The sequence continues at coordinate 2,515 of JAOPWM010000008.1, read as the reverse complement.
CGGTACCCGAGCGGCGCAGGACTCCCGGGAGGAGGCCGGCCTCCCATGTCGCGGCGGTCGCATAGTTGGCGAGCAACCGCGTGCGGGTGGCCCGTCCGTTCTGGACGAGGTCCGTGAGGACGAGGCGCACGTCGGACGGGCGGACACCGCCCGATGCCAGCAGATCCCCATGGCCCCACGGGGACGGATGGGAGTCGTCGAGGATGAGTCCCGGCAGGGGTGAGCGGCGCAGCAACGGCAGGAGCAGCCGTCGTCCGTCGTCGAGGACGTAGAGCCGGCTCACGTCGACTCGGCGCGTCGCCGTCCGGACGGCGTCCGCCCAGGCAGGCGTCTGGTGGACCATCGAGTCCGGGTCGGCAGCCAGCAGCGCATTCCAGGCGTCTCGCGGCGCTGGGCTGATCACGTGGGCTCGGTCCACGGCCGGTGACGCTATAGGCGAACACGACGTCCCGATAGCGCTTCGTCCGTGACGGTCGGCCCCCGGCGCTGGAAAATGTGGTCGCGATATCGAGACCGCGACGACCGAAGCCCTTGGGCCGCGGCCACTTACCGATTAGCGTCCCTGCGCACGTCACCATGGGGATCCGGCCGGGGTCGGACGACGCTTCCTCGTCGTGGCGTCTCGTCGCCGCGCCGGGTGAGCTCGGGCGAAGAGAGGAGCGGGCGGTGATGAGGTCTCCCGGCGAACGTGCCGGCGTCGACCGCCCCGCTCCGGCTCCTCCGGGCCCTGGCCCCGCCACGAGCAGTGTGGACGACACCGTCCGGGGCCTCTTCGGCCGCGACTCCATCTACATGATGCTCTGGCTGCTCCAGCTGGGCGGTACGGCCGCGGTGACCCCCATCATCACCCGGCTGCTCGGCCTGGATCAGTTCGGCCGGGTGGCCGCCGCCATCGTCCTCATGCAGGTCCTGGTCGTCCTGGCCGGCTGCGGACTTCAGGTCGCGGTCCAGCGGAGGTTCGCCGACCGCGGCGCGGCCGCGGCAGCCGGCCTCCTGACGGTGAGCTTGCTTGCCGCCGCCCTCGTCGCCGGGACGGCCGTCGCCACCAGCAGCCTGTGGGGCCCGCAGCTGGGATTTGCCGGAGACAGCGTCGTCGTCCGGCTGGCGGTCCTGTGGGCGGGGACCTCCGCGGTGACCGCGTGCTGCCTCGGCCTGCTGCGGAGCCAGGACCGGCTGATCGGGTTCACCGCCGTCAGCCTCGCGCAGTCGGTGCTCGCCGAGATCACCAGCCTGGTGCTCATCCTGGTGCTCGGCCGCACTGCCGAGATGTTCCTCGTCGGGCAGCTCGCGGCCCAGCTCCTCGCGGCGCTGGTGGCCGTGGTGCTCGCCCGGCCGAGGATGCTCAGGCGGGGCGATGGCCCGCTGGTACGCACGGGGCTCGCCTACGCGCTCCCGCTCGTGCCCGCCACACTCGGCGCGGTCGTGCTGAACTCGGCCGGCACGCTTCTCGTGCACGGCTACCTGGGTAGCGAGGCGGTCGCCCGGTACGCCGTGGCAGCGACCATCGGGTCGATCCCGATATTGGTCCTGGGGGCACTCGACAGCATCTGGCTGCCGCGGATCTTCGCGGTCGACGACGAAGCGGACCGCGACGCGGTGCTGGCGGCCAGCCGCGACGCACTCTTCCGCCTGCTCGCGCCGGTCATGGTGGGCTTGTCGGTGGCCTCGCCGCTGCTCCTGCGGCTGTGGGCGCCGGCCCAGTTCGGCACCGAAGGCCTGCTGTTCCTGACGGCCGTCGTCATCGTGGGCGCGGTTCCCTACGCGATGATGCTGTCCTCGCGGCGGGGCCTGCTGGCCCGCTCGTCCACCGTGTCCATCGCTGTCGCCACGCTGCTGGCCGTCGTCGTCGACATCGGATCGAACGTCGTCCTCCTCCCGCTCATCGGCCTTGTGGGCGCGGCACTGGCCACCCTGGCCGCTTTCTCGGTGCAGCAGGCCTGCCAGTACCTCCTATCCAAGGCACCGCGGCGGCGGGGAGGCACCGGGCGGGGGACTCTGCGCGCCGGCGTCGCCGGCGCCGCGGCACTGGCGTCCGCGGCACTGCCCCTGTCCGTCCCGGGCATGGTCGTGCGGGTGGTCCTCGCCGTGGCCTGCCTCGTGTGGTTCGCCCGGGTCCTCGTCGGCATCGCGCCCGTGCGCTGGCCCGTCCGGGCGCGGCGACGTGCTACCTGAGCGGTTGCTGCCTCCGTCGACGACCGCCCGCTGCCGGCCTGATCATCGACCTGGCCGCGGCCCGGGGCGCCCGTAGGCCGGTCGGCTGCAACCGCTCGTCATCGGGCAAGGCTCCGATCACCGGCTGAGCTACGGGAGCCCCGCCGTGGCCGCCCTCGGGCACCTGGTCGGACCCTCGCCGGACCGATCATCGATCGGCTCTCGTCAGCGGAGGGCGATGTCGTCGAAGCGGGTGTAGGTGGCGTCGCCGGCGTAGTTGTCGTCCTGGTTGGTCAGGGTGAGGGTGTAGCTGTGCCCGGCGACGATGGGCGCGGTGGTCTGGGTCCAGGCGGTGGAGCTGGGG
>JAOPWM010000315.1 GCA_025965695.1 Blastococcus sp. | reverse complement strand
CCCGAAGCCGGTGGTCGCCGTCGTCCGTGGTCCCGCTCGAGCCGGGGGTGTGGGTCTGCTGGCCGCGTGCGACGTGGTGGTCGCGGCGGAGGCTGCGACGTTCGCGTTCTCGGAGGTGCGGCTCGGGTTGGTGCCGGCGGTGATCTCGGCCGTCGTCCTGCCGCGGATGGTGCCGCACGTCGCGCACCGGCTGATGCTCACCGGGAAGGTCTTCGACGCGGCGGCGGCGGCCGCCGGTGGGCTGGTCGACCTCGTCGTGCCCGATGCCGACGTGAACGCAGTGCTGCGCGCCCAGCTGGTCGAGCTGACCGCGGGCGCGCCGTCGGCCCTGGCCGAGACGAAGCGGCTGCTGCGGGCGTCGACGCCACCGCTCGCGTTCGACGAACTGCTCGACCTCTCGGCCCGCTACTTCGCCAGCGAGGAAGGGCAGGAGGGCATCGCCTCCTTCCGGGAGAAGCGCCCTGCACGCTGGGTTCCCTCAGCCGACTGAGCCGCTACCCGTCACGTCTCCGGGGGCAACGCACAGGTCGTCCGACGCCTGGGCACAGCCGGCCCGCGAAGCGCGGTCCCCGCCACCGTGGCCGGGAACGGAGAAGGGAGAAGGGAGTTGCGCTCATGAGCGATCAGCCGCCCACCTGGAGCACGGAGCAGCCACCGCCCCTGAAGCGGAACGGTCTGGTCACCAAGGTCGGCATGCTCGTGGCCGGGCTCGCGGCGGGGGCCGTCATCGCCACCTCTCTGGGGGCCAACGCTCTGGGGGCCAACGCGGCGAGCACCACCACACCCACCACACCCACGCCGTCCACGAGCACCGAGAGCGGCACGGCCGGTCCGGGTTCCGGCACCTTCCATTCCAACGAGAACGCGACCCACGAGCAGGGCGAGAGCGCTGCCCGTGAAGCCCAGGAGGATGCCGGGCAAAGGCCCAGCGTCCCGTAGGAACCGTCCGCGCCTGAGGATCCGCACCTGAGATCAGCGCAACCGGCGCGTGTTGTCCGGAAGCCGGACCGTCACGCCCTGGGCGTCGAGCCACTCCATCAACGGGACGGCGACCCTCCGGCTGGTCCCCCACGCCTGCCGCGCCTGACTGAGCGTGAACGGCTGCGGGATCGCCGCCAGTCGCGCGCGGGCGTCGTCCGCCACCCCGGGCGCCAGGAAGACGCCGTCGGCGATGCGCAGGAGCTGACCGCTGCGGACGGCGGCCGCCAACTCCCGCACCCCGAGCCCCGCGTCGACGAGCTCCGGTGCCTCCGGAGCGGCGAAGGGATCGGCAGCCAGCTGCGCACGGATCCCGTCCACGGCGCGCTGCACGGCCGGAGGAAGGGCGGCGGCGCCGTCGACCACCCGGCCCTCGCGCAGGACGAACGGCGACCGGACGACGGCCGACAGGAGCTCTGCGTCCGGCAGGTCCAGCGCGCGGCGCAGCACCTCGGCCGGTGGACCCGGCTCCAGCGGGCGGAGCTTCCGGTACCGGGTCACGACATCGGGCACCCGCGCGGCGAGCTCGTCGGCCAGCCCCGCGGCCACGAGCCAGGGCCCCTGCCGGATCGCGTCCTGCGGGACCGGCCAGCCCATCGCGACGAAGTCCTCGGTCCGCACGATCCGCCGGAGGGCCAGCTCGGCCGAGGCCCCGGCGGTGCCCGTCGGCCGCGCGGCGAGCTCGGCGGCCCGTTGGCGGGCAGCACCCCTGCGGCGCAGCTCCGGCGGGTCCACGTCGAGCACGTCGGCACCCAGCACGCGCCGGCTGCCGGGATCGCGCAACAGCAATCGATCGCCGACGCGGAGCGGCAGGGCCGACGCCAGTCGCAGGCGCACGACCGCGCCGTCCAGCGGGCGCAGCCGGGCACCGACCGTGGCCGACCCGACGTGCACGATCGGCTCGGCGGGCAGCCGCTCCTCCGGCTCGGCCGACAGGGTCACGTCCACGACGTCGGCGGCTCGGAACGCGTCGGGGGTCAGCAGGGCGTCGCCCCGGGAGAGCTCCTCGACGGCGACGCCGCGCAGGTTCAGCGCCACCCGGGCCGTGGCGGTCGCCCGCTCGACCGGCTCACCGAGGGACTGCACGCCCCGCACGAGCACCTCGTGGTCCCCGAGCCGCAGCCGGTCGCCGGTGGACACCGTGCCGGCCGCGAGCGTGCCGGTGACCACCGTCCCTGCGCCGCGGATCGTGAAGGCCCGGTCGATCCAGAGCCGCACCGGCGCGGCCGGGTCGGGCGCAGGGAGCCCGGCGAGCAGCGCCTCGAGCGCCGTCACCAGGTCCGGCATCCCGTCGCCGGTCAGGGCGCTCACCGCGATCCCCGGCACCGCAGCCATGGACGTGACAGCGAGCCGCCCGCGCACGTCGGTGAGCACCGGTGCGGGGTCGGCGACGTCTGCCTTGGTCACCGCAAGCAGTGCGTGCCGTACCCCGAACGCGTCGAGGACGGCGACATGCTCGGCGGTCTGGGCCGACCAGCCGTCGTCGGCGGCGACCACGACCAGCGCGGCGGGCACCGAGCCCACGCCGGCCAGCATGTTGCCGACGAAGCGCTCGTGACCGGGCACGTCGACGACCGCGAGGCTGCGACCGGAGGGCAGCGTCGTCCAGGCGAAACCCAGATCGATCGTGAGCCCGCGCCGGCGTTCCTCGGCCCACCGGTCGGGCTCCATGCCGGTGAGCGCCCGGACGAGGGCGGACTTGCCGTGATCGACGTGGCCCGCGGTGGCGATCACGTCCACCGGCCGGCCACCTCCAGCACCGCGGCGGCCAGTTCGTCATCGGCCGACGGCGGCAGGCTGCGCAGGTTCAGCAGCGTGCGACCGCCCTCCACGTACCCGACGACGGGGGGCGAGCCGAGTCGCAACGGGTCGGCGAAGGACGGCGGAAGCGATATCGCGGCGCTCGGGAGCGGGTGCTCCGGCGCCCCTCCCCCGCCCACGCGGGCCTCCGCGTCGACGGCGACGGCATCGAGCCCCGCCGCGGCGAACCGGGCGGCCAGGGTGCGGGCCCGCGCGCGCAGTCCGTCGAGGTCGGCGGCGAGCATCTCCTGCACGGGCGGCAGGGGCCCCCGCAGCGTGGCCTCCAGGGCGGCCAGCGTCGTCTTGTCCACCCGCAGGGCGCGGTACAGCGGGTGGCGGCGCAGCCGCTGGACGAGTTCGGCGCGGCCGAGGACCAGGCCGGCCTGGGGGCCGCCGAGGAGCTTGTCGCCACTGGCCAGGACGAGGTCGGCGCCGGCTGCGAGGGTGCTCTGCAGGTCGGGCTCGTCGGGAAGCAACGGGTGCGGTCGGAGCAGCCCCGAGCCGATGTCGGCCACCAGGGGCGTTGCCGTGCCGGCGAGCGCGGCGGCCAGCCTGCCGACCTCGACCTGCCGCGTGAACCCCCGGACGACGAAGTTCGACGGGTGCACCTTGAGCACCGCGCCGGTGTCGGGGCCGAGGGCAGCGCGATAGTCGGCAAGGGTGACGCGGTTCGTCGTCCCCACCTCACGCAGCCGGGCGCCGGTGGACGCGAGGAGCTCGGGGATCCGGAAACCGTCGCCGATCTCCACCAGCTCCCCGCGCGCGAGCACCAGTTCACGGCCCTGGCCGAGCGCCGTCGCGACGAGGGCGAGCGCCGCCGCACAGTTGTTGACCACGATCGCCGCCTCGGCAGCCGGCACGGCCCTCAGCAGCGCCGCGATCGCCGCGTCACCGCGAGGGCCCCGACGGCCGGTGCTCAGGTCGAGTTCCACGTCCGTGGTCCCGCTCGCCGCGAGGACGGCATCGACCGCGGCCGCGGACAACGGCGCCCGGCCGAGGTTGGTGTGCACGAGGACGCCCGTGGCGTTCAGCACCGGCTGGAGACTGCTCGCCGTCGCAGGGAGGGAAGCCAGGACGGCGTCGACGGCGTCCGGCGGCGCGACCTCGCCGTCGCGGACCTGCTGCTGAACCCGCTGGACGACGTCCTTGAGCAGCCCGTGCCCGAGCCGCTCTCCGGCGCCCGTCAGGCGGGGGTCGGCGAGCAGCGTGTCGGTGCGCGGCACGTGCCGCCTCGGGTCGTCGATCATCGCTACGCAGGGTAGGCGCGGGGAGGCCTTGGCGGAGGCGGACGGGAATCGAACCCGCCTGACCGAGCTGCTCGGCCACGTCGGCTTTAGAGGCCGCGGGGGTCACCAGACACCCTGACGCCTCCGCCGGCAGCCTACGTGGGCGGGCGGGGCCGAGAATTGTCGGAGGGCGTTGCCACCATCCCCGCATGACCCGCACCGTGTCCCACCACGCAGCGGCGCTGCCGCCGCTCACTCTCACGCCCGAGCAGGCCGCGGCGATCGCCGTGGCGCTCGCGGGGCAGCCCGACGGCCCGTACGCCGCCGCGGGACGCGGGGCGCTCGACCAGGTGCTGGCAGCCCTCGAGGCGGATCCCCGTCGCCGCGAGGCGCTGGCCGCGAGCACCCTGCTCGTCCGCGTCGAGACGGGTCGCGCCGCCGCCGTGCGGACCGTGGTCGAGAAGGGGCTCGTGGAGCACCGGGTGCTGGTCCTCCGCTACCGCGACGGCAAGGGTGCGGCGAGCCGGCGCGAGGTGGAGCCGCAGCTCCTGGCCCGCACGGCCGACCGCGAGTACGTCGTGGCCTGGTGCCGGGAGCGGCAGTCGATCCGCTGGTTCCGGCAGGACCGCATCGAGAGCGCCGAGCTGACCGCCGAGACGGCTCCCCGGCGGGACCCGGCGACGTTCGGCTCTCCCCCGGCCGGAGAACACTCCACCCACCCGGCGGGCCGGGCGCTGGGCAAGGCCACGGCGGCGACGCCCCGGCTGGTCGTGCTGCCCGGCGGCCGCGCCTAGATTCGAGGTGTGACCACTGCGCCCGCGACGATCCGGCTCACCCAGTACGCGCACGGCGGCGGCTGCGCGTGCAAGATCCCGCCCGGCGAGCTGGAGTCCGTCGTGGCCGGCCTGACCATGACCGGCCCCGCCTCGCCGAACGCCGAGCTGATCGTCGGCCTCGACGACGGCGACGACGCGGCGGTCGTCCGGATCGCCGGCGGCCAGGGCCTGGTGCTCACCACCGACTTCTTCACCCCCGTGGTGGACGACGCGTACACGTTCGGCCGGATCGCGGCAGCGAACGCACTGTCGGACGTCTATGCCATGGGCGGCACCCCGGTCGTGGCGGTCAATCTGCTCGGCTGGCCGCGGGACGTGCTGCCGGCCGAGCTGGCCGCCGAGGTGCTGCGCGGCGGCCTCGAGGTGGCGCAGGAGGCCGGCTGTCACGTCGGCGGCGGGCACTCGATCGACGATCCCGAGCCCAAGTACGGCATGGCCGTCACCGGCCTGGTCGACCTGGACCGGATCATCCGCAACGACGCCGCGGTCGCGGGGACGGCGCTGTCGCTGACCAAGCCGCTGGGCGTCGGGGTCCTCAACAGCCGGATGAAAGCCACCGGCGAGGTCTCGGAGGAGGCGGTCGCATCGATGACCGCGCTCAACGCCGATGCCGGGAAGGCCGCCGTCGCCGCGGGCATCCGGGCCGGAACCGACGTCACCGGGTTCGGCCTGCTCGGCCACCTGTACAAGATGGCACGGGCCAGCGGGGTCACCGCGGTGGTCGAGGCCGCCGCCGTCCCCTACCTGACCGGCGCCCGCCAGGCTCTGGCCGACGGGTTCGTCTCCGGCGGCACGCGACGCAACCTCGACTGGGTCCGCCCGCACACCGACCTGTCGGCGGTCTCCGAGGACGAGGGGCTGCTGCTCGCCGACGCGCAGACCTCCGGTGGACTGCTCCTGGGCGGCGAGATCCCGGGCGCAGCGGTGATCGGCGAGTTCGTCCCGCGCGGGGAGTTCGTCGTCGTCATCCGGTAGTCCGAGCACGCACTCCGGGCGGCATCGTGAGCGCCGGCACCGGGCCGCCCGCCGAGTCGACGGAGACGTCGAAGGAGCAGCCCGGACACCACGCGCGCAGAATTCTCCGACAGGACGACGACCGTGTCGGAACGCGGTTCCATCTCACCGACGTCGCAACCCGGCCGCGGCTCGGTTACCTTCCGATCATGCTCGCCGTCTTCGTCTCCACGCCTGCCCCGAAGGACCCGCTGTCCGTCCTGGAGGTCGGTGAACGCCCAGAGCCAGAGGCGCCCGAGGGCTGGACGACGATCCAGGTCAAGGCGGTCTCCCTCAACCACCACGACCTGTTCAGCCTCCAGGGCATCGGCCTGCCCCAGGAGCGGATGCCGATGATCCTCGGCACCGACGCGGCGGGGATCGACGAGGACGGCAACGAGGTCGTCGTCCACGGCGTCGTCGCCAGCCCCGACTGGACGGGGGACGAGACGCTGGACCCCAAACGCACGCTCTTCTCCGAGCTGCACCAGGGGACGATGGCCGAGAAGGTCGTCGTCCCGAAGCGCAACGTGCTGCCCAAGCCCGCGGAGCTGTCCTTCGCCGAGGCCGCCTGCCTGCCCACCGCGTGGCTCACGGCCTATCGCATGCTGTTCGTGAAGTCGGGTCTGCGCCCCGGCCAGACGGTGCTGGTGCAGGGCGCGAGCGGTGGGGTCGCGACGGCCCTGGTCGTACTCGGCCGCGCCGCCGGCTTCCGGATGTGGGTGACCGGCCGCAGCGAGGAGAAGCGGGCCGCCGCCCTCGCGATGGGGGCCGACCAGGCATTCGAGACCGGCGCCCGGCTGCCGGAGCGGGTCGACGGCGTGATGGAGACCGTCGGGGAGGCGACCTGGTCGCACAGCATCAAGTCGCTGAAGCCCGGCGGCGTGGTCGTGACCTCCGGCGCGACCACCGGCTTCAACCCGGGTGCCGAGCTCAACCGGGTCTTCTTCACCCAGCTGTCGGTCATCGGCTCGACGATGGGCACCCGCGCGGAGCTCGAATCGCTCATCCAGATGTGCCTGGCCACCGGCATCCGGCCGCAGATCGACGTCGAGCTGCCGCTGGCCGACGCCCGCCAGGGCTTCGAGCGCATGCTCGAGGGCCGCACCGCCGGGAAGATCGTCTTCACGCTGTGACCGCGGCTGATCGGGTGCCCGCCTGAGCCCGGTCAGACGCCACCGGTACAGCGGTCAGCCACCCGCTCGATGCTGACCGCTGCCTCCGGTGGCGCGTTCACCTCATGATCGGCGACGGGCGCGCGAGAACGCGTCGAAGCCGACAGCGGCGAGGATGACCAGTCCGAGGATGATCCGCTGGAAGATCGGGTCGACCTGGTTGAGGTTGAAGCCGTTGTTCATCATGGCGATGAACAGCGCACCAGCCACCGTCCGCCAGACCGTTCCGGCACCACCAGCGATCGACGTCCCTCCCACCACGACGGCGGCCAGGGCGCCGAAGACGAAGCTGAAGTCGTCCGACGCCTGCGCGCTCATGCTCTTCGATGCATTGAGCAGCCCCGCGAACGCGGCAGCGGAGGCCGTGAGCAGGAAGGTCGAGGCGACGATCCAGCCCGTACGGATGCCCGACAGCCGGGCCGCGTCGCCGTTGGCGCCGGTCGCGTAGACGTAACGCCCGTACCGGGTGCTGCTCAATGCGATCCAGAAGACGGCGACGACGATGACGGCCATCCACGTCGAGGACGTCAGCCCCAGGATGCGTGTGGCGGCGAGGTCGCGGAAGTTCTCATCCGAGGGCGTCAGGATGGCCCGGTCACTGACGACGTATCCGATTCCCGCGACGACGTAGGACGACGCCAGGGTGCTGATGAAGGAGTTGATCCTGCAGGTGACGACCAGGAACGCGTTGAAGGCGCCGCACACCAGCCCCGCCAGGACGCCGGCCGCCAGGGCCAGCGCGATCGAGTGGGTCGCCGCCTCCACCTGAAGCCCGACGAGCGGAGCGGTGATGTAGACCGCCGAGAGGCTCACGTCGAACTGCCCGGCGATCAGAGTGAGGGTCAGCGGAGCGGCCACGATGAGCACGGCCGCCTGCTGGTCCAGGAGGTTCCGCAGGTTCGGCACACCGAAGAAGCCCGGCGTCGTCAGGCACAGGATGACGAACAGCGCCGCGGCGGCCCACACGATCCCGTACCGGGTGAGGGAACTCCTCCAGACGTTCCGGTGCACGGCAGGGGCCACAAGGGTGGTGTTCTCGGTCTCGGTCAGTGTCATGGAGATCTGCTCCGGTCTCATGCCTGGGTGGTCTGTCCGAATGCCAGCTCGGCAATGGCGCTCTCGCGGATGTCGCTGCCGCGCAGCTGACCGACGACCCGGCCCTGGCGCATGACGACCACCTTGTGCGCGAGGCCGATGACCTCCTCCATCTCCGAGGAGACCAGGAGGACGCCGGTGCCGTTCGCTGCCTGCTGGACGAGCAGGTCGTAGATCTGGCGCTTGGCCGCCACGTCGACACCCCGGGTGGGCTCGTCGGCGAGCAGCAGCGCGATGTCGGCCATGAACGACCGCGCGAAGAGGATCTTCTGCTGGTTGCCGCCCGACAGCAGGCCTGCCTCGACGGTCGCCGAGCGGGCCTTCACGCCCACGGCAGCCATCTGTTCCGTCGCGGAACGGTGAGCGGCTCGCGCTCGCACGAATCCCGCCCGCGAGAACCTGGGTAGATGCGGCAGGGAGACGTTGGAGACCAGTGAGAACCCGACGAACAGTCCCTCGGTCTTCCGCGACTCCGGGATCAGGGCCATTCCTGCGGCGATCGCCTGGCGCGGGTGCCGGTACTGCGCCGGCTCACCCTTGTAGGTGATCGCGCCTGACGTCGGCGGCTCCAGCCCGTAGATCGAACGGAGGACCTCGCTCCGCCCCGACCCGACCAGACCCGTGATGACGACGATCTCGCCGGCGTCGACGTCCAAGGACACATTCTCGAACGCTCCCGCTCGGCTCAGCGCGGCGACGCTCAGAACCGGCTGACCCTGACTGATCGCCGCCTTGGGGGGGAAGGCCGACTCGAGGGAGCGACCGATCATGGCGGCGATCAGGCTCCCGGGCGTGAACTCGGTCGCCTTGCCTCCGTCGACGATCTTCCCGTCCCGCAGCACGGTGACCGTGTCGCTGACGGAGAGGACCTCCTCGAGGAAGTGGGAGACGAAGATGATCGTCTTACCCCGCCCACGGAGCCGGTCGAAGATCGACATCAGGGCCTCGGCCTCGTGCGTGGCCAGCCGCGCCGTCGGCTCGTCCATCACGATGACGTCGGCGTTGCGCGCCAGGGCACGCAGGATCTCCACCTTCTGCTGGTCGGCGATCGACAGCCCCGAGACGAGGGCGTCACCTGGGACGTCGATGCCGGTGTCGGCCACCAGCTCGTCGAACAGTCGCCGCAGTCGCTTGGTGCGGACGAACGGGCCCGTGTGGACCTCGGAACCCAGGTAGATGTTCTCGATCACCGACCGAGTCCCGACCAGGGCGATCTCCTGGGCGACGATCGTGATGCCGTGGGCGAGGGCGTCCCTCGGCGACTGGAAGGACACCTCGCGGGAGTCGAGCCGGATGGTTCCGGCGTCAGGCCCGTAGACCCCGGCGAGGATCTTGCCGAGGGTCGACTTGCCGGCGCCGTTCTCCCCGACGAGAGCATGGATCGTCCCTGGTGCGATGTCGAGGTCGACGCCGCTGAGCGCGTGCGTCCCCTCGAAGGACTTGCCGATGTCACGAACGGAGATCAACGGCGCCGGCATGTCAGATCAGCCCGCCCACTGGGCCGTGAACTTGTCGACGTTGTTCCGCGTGATGAGGCCGTCGTCGGTCAGGTCCGACGTGACGTCGACGCCGCCGGTCTCCGTGCCGTCCTTGATCGCCGCCATGAGCGCCTGGAACGCGGCCCTGCCCTCGTCGGCCGGGGCGCCCGCCACGTCACCCCACCAGGTCCCGTCGGCGATGGCCTTCAGGGCCGGCTCGGAGCCGCCCACACCGATCGTCTTGACACCGGTCTTCCCGGCATCCGTGAGCGCGAGGAGCGCACCGCGGATCTGCTGGTCGCCCGTACCGGCCAGGACGTCGAAGTCCGGGTGCGCCTGGAGGACGTCCTGGGTGGCCTTCATCGGCTCGTCGGTGCCGAGGAAGCCGCCGTCGGCCTCGGCCACGACGGTGATGCCCGGCACCGCACTGATCTGCGAGTCGAAGCCGGTGCGCAGCGCGGTGTCGTAAGGGGTGCCCTTCGCGCCGTACATGTAGACGACCTTGCAGGGCGAGACGCCCTCGCACGCCTGGACCGTGAGCTTGCCCAGGCGCTCCCCGGTGGTCTGCGGCGGCTGGAGGATGGAGGCCGACAGGCCTTCCACCTGGGGGTCGGCGGTGTCGAGCCGGTCGCCGACGACCTGGTTGAGGACGACGACCTTCAGGCCCGCGTCCATGGCCTCCTGCATCGCGGGGGCCGCCGCCTTGCCGTCGCTGGTGGCGATGACGATGCCCTTGTACTGGCCGGAGGCGATCACGTCCTGGATCTGCCGAATGGAAGCGCCCGGCTCGAACTTGGCGTCGAACTCGACGATCTTGACGCCGGCCTTCTCCGCCTCTGCACGCATCGCCTCGCCCGACGCCCCCAGCCAGGTGTTGGCCGAGCTCGCGGTGAGGTACGCGATCTGGATCCGCTCCTCCTTCGCCGAGGAGTCCGACCCGGTCACCGCGCACCCGCTGAGCGCCACCAGCGCCGCCGCGGTGACACCGGCTGCGTACCTCTTCCCGATTCTCATCCCTGCTCCTGTCACTTGTGCGGTGGCCGTGCCGAGCGGCAGTGACGCTAGGGAGCAGGGAGTCGGGCCCGACAGGTGCAGATCGCACAGTTGAGAGCCTCGAGCGCGGCACTATGACCACGCCCCGGCGTGCGAAATGCTGCTGTTACCAGGCTGCAACCAGCGGACGGCTACGCCCGGAGGTTGACCACTCGACAGGCCAGCTGGACCGCCAGCCGCTGATCGGGGTCGTCCAGGTCCACCGACAGGACCTGGCGGATTCGCGCCATCCGCTTGATGACGGTGTTGCGATGCAGACCGAGCATGTCCGACGTCGCCGTGGGCGAGGACTCGTTGTCGAGGAACACCTCGAGCGTGCGCAGCAGGTCCTCGTCCTTGTCGATGTTCACGACCGGCCGCAGCAGGGTGCGGGCGAAGTCCCCGAACTCCTCGGAGGTGTACCAACCGACCAGGATCCGTTGGACCCCGAGCTCGTCGATGTGCTGGACCGCCGTCCGGACGCCACTCGCCTGCGCGATGGTCGCGGCCTCCTGGGCCTCGGCGAGGCTCTTCTTGAGGCCCACGAGGCCGGAGTACGGCCGTCCGATGCCTGCGTAGACCCGCATCCCCTCGCGGTCGGCGGCGAATCCCTGGAGGGCTCGGCGGAACCGGACCACGAGCTCGCCGAAGGATGTGGACGCGGGTTCGGTGCTGTCCACCAGCCAGCTCGTCCAGCCGTCGGGTCGCTCGACCAACGGGCCGGCGACGTCCGCATCGGCGAGGACACGCCTCATCTCGTCGGTGAGCGCGAGCACCCGCAACGGGTCCGCATTCCCCCCGATGCGCAGGTGCACGGCCGTGCACCAGCCGTCGGTCTTCCAGCCGAGGGTGCCGATCTGCTGGAGCAGCGACGCGTTCGGGCGGTCGGCCAGCGCGATGATGGCGTTGAGGGCGCCGAGGCGGACGCGGGCGTCCCGCTCCTGCTCCAGCCGGGTGGAGATCAGTCGCGTGGCGATGTAGCTCCCCGCGAGCCGGGCCACCCGGGAGGCGACCTCCTCCCAGGCGCGGGTCGGCGAGGTCCCCTGCACGACCAGCCAGAACGTGGGTCGCTCGCCTCGAGCCAGGGTCACCGGCTGCACCAGCCGGACACGCTCACCGATGACCGTCGTCACGGGCACGGTGATGCGGTCCTTCGGACTCAACGGCGGTTCCAGCGGCGCGCCGGCGATGACCTCGCCTTCCAGGCCCACCAGCGTCGAGGCACTGTTGAGGGTGCCGTCGACGGCGTCCAGGCAGGCCGGCACACCCTGACTCGACGAGACCCGCGCCAGCCGGTCCACCGCCTCGACGATCGCGCGCGACATGATCCGGGTGGGCGCTTCGACCACCTCGCGGATCTCGTCCGCCAGCTCGAGGATGTCGTCGTCGACGACGACGAGGCCGATGCCCACCTTGTCCGCCAGCCGCCGGCTGGACAGCCCGACCTCCTGGGCCGGCCGGACGACGATGAGCAGCGGGGCTCCGACGTCGGCCATCCAGCGCAGGGTCAGGTCGACGAGGTAGTTGTCGCCCGCGAGGCGACTGCCGTCCATGACGACGGCGGAGGCCTTGTAGTCCCCGGAGGGGTGCCGGCCCTGAGGAGCGAGCCGAACGTGCGCGACGGCCTTCTCCTCGCTCCCGGAGCCGCCGAGCACCCGTGCAGTCGAGAGACGGGACAACGCGAGCACGTGGCGGACACAGACCTCGAAATCAACCTCCCAGGAGCTCGTCACCCCGTCAGTATCGCGTCACCCGATATTCGTGCCGACGAAATCGATCAGGTTCGAGGCCAGCACCTTCGCCGCCGTCTCGGCTCCGAGGCGCGCTTCGACCGCCGCGGCCAGACCCGGGAAGTCGGCGGGGCGCTGGAGCCCGGCCGTCGTGGGGATGTCGTCCTTGTTCACCAGCAGGCCGGTGAACACCGGGTCGACCACCGCCGCGACATCGTCGATGAAGTCCGTGCCCAGCCCCACGCGATCGGGTCCGACGATGGAGATCGCATGCTCCAGGTGGTCCACGTAGCTCTCGACCGTGGGCTCGCCGTCGGTGAGGAAGGGCCCGAACGCGTTGACGGCCACGAAGCCACTCGCATCGGCCATCACCCGTAGCTGCTCGTCCGACAGGTTCCGGGGATGACCGCTCAGCGCGCGGCAGGACGAGTGGGAGGCGATGAAGGGCTTGGTGGCCACCTCGGCGAGGTGGAAGAAACCGGCCTCGGACAGGTGCGAGACGTCCAGGATGACGCCGATGTCCTCCATCCGGTGAACCGCGTCCACACCGAGCTGGGTCAGCCGGCCGCCGGTGTCCCGCTCCGCGATCCCGTCGGCCATCATGGTCCGCCGGTTCCACGACAGCGAGGACATGCGGATCCCCATCCGCCACATGACGTCGACGAGCTCGAGCGAGTGCCCGATGGGCTCCGCGCCCTCGATCGCCAGGAGGAGCGCGATCCGGCCCGAGTCGATGACCGCCCGCAACTCCGTACCGCTGTGCACGATCGCCACGTCGTCGGCGTGCAGCTCGGCCAGGTGCCGGGCCTCCTCCACCATGAGCAGGCTGCGGCGGAGGGCTCCCTCCCCGACGAACTGTTCCTCGGTGAACACCGGCAGGACCTGCAGGCAGACGCCTCCGGAACGGAGCTGAGGGAGCCAGAAGTCGCCGAACGGATCGGTGTGACCGCGCTCCCTCAGGTGACGGACCGCGATCAGGAGGTCGTTGTGGCAGTCCGCCACCCGGTACGTCACGAGCCGGCCCCCGCGCTGCGGAGCACCTCGTCCAGGGCAGCGCCCTGGTAGTAGAGATGCGCCTTCGCGATACGCCCGTCCTCGACCCTGACCACCGAGCAGCCGGGGACGTCGAGGCGAGGCAGATCCGCCGACGCCGGCGTCCCGACCATCCTCCAGCGGGCCACAGCGCGGTCCCCGGATCCGAGGACCTCGTCGACCTCACGGCGGTAGTCGGGGTAGGCCACCATCAGCTGACGCATCGCCCGCTCGTCGTCCTCGGCGGAGGCCACCGCCGGACGCCCGTTCACGGTGACGTCCAGGTCGGCCGCGACGAGGCTGCCCATGGCCGCGAAGTCGGCGGCGTTCTCGGCCGCGTTGTACGCGAGCCAGACCGCCGCCGCGTCGCTGCTCATGACGCGAGCGGCCCGGCAGCCTTGACCTGCACGCGGCAGGCCTGGCCCGGCACGTACGACAGGGGCACTTCCTGGACGGAGGTGATGCGCACCTTCGTCGGGTCGGCTCCCGAGCGGGTGGCCGCCTCGATGGCCAGGTTCCGGGCCTCTTCGAGGCAGGCTTCCCGACCGGGACCCTCGTACCGGAACACCCGGTCGATGGTCCCGGAGGCCTCGGCGATCGCCGCACCGTAGGCGTTGGCCACCGCGTGGTTGTTGGGGCGGACCACCTCGGTGACTCCGGGGACGTCATCCGGCACCAGGTGCGAGCCGCCGCCCACGGCGATCAGCGGCAGAGCGTGCCGGCTGGCCTTGAGCCGGTCGGCCATGATGCGGATCTGGTCGTCGACCCACGTCATCGCGGCGCGGACGGTGTCCTCCGCGATCCCCTCGGCGAGCGTCGGGTCCCCGAAGTCGGTCAGCCGGCCACTCCGCACCGAGATGTCGGACAGGGTCAGGGTCGAGCCACCACGGACCAGCGCCTCGTTCACGACGCGGTAGCCGACGGAGTCGGGGCCGACGGCGACGCCGTTCTCCCCGACCCGGACGACCGATCCGCCGCCGAGACCGATCGAGATGAGGTCCGGCATCCGGAAGTTCGTGCGGACCCCGCCCACCTCGATGGCAGCGGTGGACTCGCGCGGGAACCCGTCCACGAGGATGCCGACGTCGGCGGAGGTACCGCCGACATCGATGACCAGTGCGTCCGACAGCCCGGCGAGCGAGCACGCGCCGCGCATCGAGTTGGTCGGCCCGGACCCGAGCGTCAGGACCGGGAACCGGACGGCCTCGTCCGCGGTCATGAGGGTGCCGTCGTTCTGCGTCAGGAACGCGTCGACCGACAGGCCGTTCTCCACCAGAGCGGCATGGAAGCCGTTGACCACGTTGCGCGCCACACCGAGAAGGGAGGCGTTCAGGATCGTGGCGTTCTCCCGCTCCAGGAGCCCCAGGGCGCCGACCCGGTGGCTCATGGAGACGGAGAAGTCCGCGCCCAGCTCCTCGACCAGGATCTCGGCCGCACGCTGCTCGTGGTCGTAGGTGGCCGGTGAGAACGGCGCGGAGACGGCGACAGCCGCCACGTCGCCGGCACACTTCTCCGCGAACCGGCGGACCGCGTCCTCGTCCAGCGGCGAGATCTCCGAGCCGTCGAACTCGTTGCCGCCGCGGATGATCTCCGCCGGGCCCATGATCGTGGCGAGCAGGTCCTTCGGCCAGGACGCTCCGGGACGCACCCCGAGCGAGGCCGGCGCCGCGAGACGCAGGACGCCGACCCGCTCGAGGTCGCGACGCTGGATGATGGCGTTCGCGGGATGCGTCGTCCCCAGCATCGCCTGGGTGATCTGCTCGCGGTCGACGTCGGCGATCACCTTGGACAGCGACTCACGGATGCCGTCGAAGGGGTCGGGCGTCGTGGCCGACTTGGTTGCCGCGAGGACCTTGCCGTCGGCGTCGACGACCACTGCGTCAGTGTTCGTGCCGCCGACGTCGATCCCGATCTTCAGAGTCATTCCGGTCAGCCTTTCAGGGGCACGTAGTCGACGTCGTAGCCGAAGGCAGCGGGACCGACGACGTCGAGCCATGCGCCGCGCTTCCACTCGTCGGCGCAGGGCAGGCCGAGGATCCGCACCCGCTGGCCGTAGGCGATCGTCTCGGTGGTGATGGGGTCAGCGGTCTCGAAGTCGAGCATGCAGATGAGGTCCGGCGGGGTGACGACCGGCCGGCCGTCCTCGATCGCGAGCAGCAGCTCGTTCTGGATCTCGATCCGCATCGTGCGCGTCGGGTCCGCGAAGTCCTCGATGGTCACCGTCCCGCGGGCGAACCCGGTGGTCGTGCGCCGGTCGACATCGATGATCTTGCCCTCGAAGATGATGCGACCCTCGGTGAACTCCAGGAACCGGTCCCAGGCGTTCTCCTCCTGGCGCTGGACGTCGCGGAGCAGGCCGCCCACGTCGCTGCAGTACTGCATCGAGCCGGAGATCGCGGCGGTCTTGGCCTGGGCGACGGTCATCGGGTACGAGGCGAGAGCGTTGGCGAGACCGAGCATCATCGCCGAGCCGCGGACCAGCTTCTCACCCATGAGGTTCGTGGTGGTCTCGAACGCGACCCGGTTGCCCTTCTCGTCGGCCAGGCTCATCGGCGACGAGGTCAACCCGCCCAGGGTGAAGGTGGTCATCTCGATCTGGGGGAACGCGCGGCGCATGCCGTCCGCGTCGACGCAGGGGACGCCGAGCTCAGCGGCCACGGCCAGCGGGATCAGGGTGTTCATGCCGCCGACCTCCACCGGCATGATCGCGTCGATCTTCCGGCCCATGTAGGAGGCGAGAGCACGCACGGCGTCGGTGAACTCACGGCCCGAGGGCACCTTCTCGATGATGACCGTCGGCGCACCCACGACCGCCACGGTCACGAGCTGGGCGGAGTCATCGAGTTCGTCGAGGTCGACGATGTCGATGGGACCGAAGTCCTCGATGGCCTGCTGGACCATCAGCTTGGCGATGAACGGGTCTCCCCCACCGCCCGTTCCGAGCAGCGTCGCGCCCAGCGTCAACTGGTCAAGCGCGTCTGACGCGAGCTTCCGCATGCGCCTTCCTTCCCTTCGACGACGTCGATGGCAGGACGCTAGGTGCGCCTCGCTCCGGCCGCGATGAGCAATCTGCTGCAGAAGGCTAGGTCGCATGTGCGAACTGCCTATCCGCATCCGATCGCCGGCCGGGCACGCTCGGCCGGTGCCCGGCTCTTCAGAACTGCTGCTGCTGTCGTCAGACGACCTCGCCGACCTGGTCTCCCTCCGCGAAGCGATCGAGACCCAGCGATCGGCCTTCGTCGCGCTCGCCCGCGGCACCGCCTTCCTGGGGCCGCGGGTCCTGGTGCCCGGCGCGGACGGCAGGACCTCATTCGCCTACGTCGCTCGCCAGGCCCCCACCACCGGCGTGGTCACCAAGATGGGCAGCGTCGTGCCGGACAACGCGGAGCGCGGGCTCCCCACGGTGTCCGCGATCGTCCTCGCGCTGGATCCGGTCACCGGTCGCCCCGCGGCGGTCCTCGAGGGGGAGGCTGTCACCACCCTTCGGACGGTCGCGGCATCCATGCTGGCCGTCCAGACACTCGCTCCCGATCCGCACCGGGTAGCGGTGATCGGCTACGGGACCCAGGGGCGGGCACACACCGCCGCGATCACCTCCCTGTTCCCGTCGGCGGAGGTCCGGGTGTGGTCGCGGAGCCTCGACAGCACGGCCCGGAGCGAGCCGTCGGTCACCTACGTCGCGGGCGATTCCGCCCGCGAGGCCCTGATCGACGCCGACCTCGTCCTCACCTGCACGACGAGCAGGACGCCCGTTCTCGAGGCGGACTGGTTGAGCCCGGCCGCCACTGTCGTGAGTGTGGGCTCGTTCGCCCCGGACCGGCGTGAGGTGGGCGACGACGTGGTCGTGCGCGGACGGACCGTCGTCGACGACGTGGCCACGGCGCTCGTCCAGGCGGGTCCGGTGCGCCACGCCCTCGAGTCGGGGGTCCTGAGGGAGGACCAGGTGACCTCCCTGGGCGACCTGCTCGTGGCCGACGCCCCCGGTTCCGGTTCAGCGGGGCCGACCTTCTACAACAGCGTCGGGGTCGGGGTCCAGGACGCAGCCGTCGTCGAGTTGATTCTGCAGCGGGCGCGGGCGGCCGGCGCGGGCCGGTCGATCCCGTGGTGACCCGCAGCGACGTCGTCGTCGTCGGCGCCGGGGTCGTCGGTCTCTCGACCGCGTTCCACCTCGCCCGCAAGGGCGCGAAGGTCGACCTCGTCGATGCCGGCGAGGCCGGTTCGGGCGCCTCGCGGAGCAACGCCGGCTGGATCGTGCCGTCGATGAGCGAGCCCGTTCCCTCGCCGGCGGGCCTCCGCACGGCCGCGAAGTGGGCGTGGCGCACGGACGGCCCCCTCAAGGTCGGCTTCGAGCCGTCGGCCACGTACGTGCACTTCCTGGCCCGGATGCTGATGGCGTCCCGCCCCTCCGCCTTCGAGCGCGGGCTCGAGGCCACCGCTGCGCTCGCCGCCGGTGCGATCGCCGCGTTCGACGACCTGGAACGTGCCGGGGTGTCCGTCGAGCGCCACGCGGACGGCGTGCTGTTGCTGTTCCTCGACGAGCGAGGCATCGAACCGCACCTCCGCGACCTGCGGTCCGCCGAGCGCGCCGGCCTGCCTCCCGCTGTAGCCCTGGACGCGCGCGAGGTGGCCGACCTGGAGCCCGGGGTGGGGCCGAAGGTCGTGGGCGGCATCCTGTGCCCCGGCGACCAGCACGTCGATCCGTCGTCCCTCGTCGACGGTCTGATGGCGCAGTGCCGCACTGTGGGCGTGCGGATCCGGACCGGTTCCCCCGTGAGCGACCTCGTGGACGCCGGGGACCGTGTACGACTGACCGCGGGTAGCGAGCGGTTCGAGGCGGGATCCCTGGTCATCGCGGCCGGGGTCGGCAGCCGGCACCTCGCCGCGCAACTGGGCGTAGGCATCCCGGTCCGGGCGGGGAAGGGCTACGGCTTCGACTTCCTCCGTCCACCGGTCCAGGTGCGCCACGCGGTCTACCTCACCGACCACAAGGTCGCCGTGACTCCGATGGACCGCGGCCTGCGGATCGCCGGGACAATGGAGTTCGGGTCGGAGAACGGCACTGTCGACAACCGTCGGGCGGCCGGCATCGCCCGGGCCATGCCCTCCTACTTCTCACCGTGGGACGCGGAGCTGCCACAGCCCTGGTGCGGCCTGCGGCCGATGAGCCCGGACGGGCTCCCCGTCATCGGCCGGCTCCCCACCCGGTCCCCCGTCTACGTCGCGACCGGGCACGCCATGCTCGGCATCACGCTGGGCCCGGTGACCGGCTCCCTGCTGAGCTCGCTGGTCCTCGACGGCACCCACTCGCCACTGCTCGAGCCGTTCCGGCCCTCGCGCTTCCTCGGCCGACGCGGTCGGCATCCCCGCCCCTGACCTCTCCCCGCCCGTGACATGAGCGTCGACAACGGTTGACACGCCCCGCCGTCGGGCTGAAGGCGGTCCGCTCCCTCCGGGCGCTGGTCGAACGGCTCGAGGGCCTCCAGGTCCGGAACGCGCGCGACCAGGGCTGGACGTGGGAGCGTCATCGGCACGGAGCATCTGCTCCTCGCGCTGCTCGACCAGAACGGCCCTCCCAGGTCCGCCGTGCTCGCGCGGCACGGCCTGACACGGACAGAGGCCGTGGAGGCCGTCCGGCGGTTCGCCGACCAGGAAGAACTCGACGCGGCGGCCCTCGGCACGCTGGGTATCGACCTCGACACCGTCCGCGACAGCGTCGAGGCAGCGGTTGGGCCGGGGCCGCTCGACGTCCCGAGCCGGGGGCGGGGACGTGAACCGAAGGGGCACCTCCCGTTCGATCCCCGGGCGAAGAAGGTCCTGGAGCTCAGCCTGCGCGAGGCGATCGCCCTGAAGTCCAGCAGCATCGCCGACGGTCACATCGCCCTCGGGCTGCTTCGCGAGGGCGAGGGTCTGGCCATGAAGGTGCTCGCCGACCGCGGCGTGGACCCGGTGGCCCTCCGCGACGAGATCAGGACGGCGCTGGGGTGCTGACCTCGCGCAGAAGGAAGAGGGCCGCGACCGCCGCCAGCCCCGCGGCGATCGCGGCGCCGGCGAACACCGTGTGCAGCTGGGTGAGGATCGCTGCCTCGGTCGCCGCTTCGTAGGCGGGGCAGGCGGCGGGACGCTCGGGGCACAGCGCGAACGGCGTGCCGATCGCGTCGATCTCCGCGGTGAACCGGCGGAGGGCGACCGCGGTCAGCAGCGAGAGCCCGCTGAGCATGCCGACGGTGCGGGCGACGACGGCCAGGGCGCTGGCGCTGCCGTGCACCTCGGCGCCGGTCACACCCAGCAGGACGGCGTTCACCGGCGCGATGACCAGCCCGAAGCCGAACCCAGCGGCCAGGAGGACGACGAACGAGGCGGCGCCGTCCAGTGACCGAACGTCCCAGGTCGTCATCACCACGAACGCGACCGCGGTCAGGGTCATCCCACCGGCGGCGACCAGCCGCGGGGCGACCGTGCGGCAGAGCCAGCCACCGGCCACCGCGCCCACCGGGACGGCGACGAGCAGCCGCAGCAGTACCAGCGCCGCGCCGAGCTGATCGCCGGGGGTGGTCGTGCTGCGGGCGAACAGCGGGATGTCGACCAGTGCGGCGACGAGGGCGACCCCGACCAGCAGGTTCACCACCAGCGCGCCCCAGGCGCCCACCGGTCGCAGCGCCCGCAGCGGCAGCACCGGCTCCGGCGTGCGCCGCTCGTGCAGGACGAACGCGACGGCCGCCGCCAGCGCGAGCGGCAGGAGGACGGGCCCGTGGGCGACGATCTGTGTCGCCGGGTCCGCCGCGGCGAAGGCCCACACCACGCTGCCCAGTGCGACGACGGCGAGGGCCGAACCCAGGACGTCGACCTCGCGGGCCAGCCGAGGCAGCCCGCGCAGCGGTAGGAGGGCGCCGACCGGTGCGATGAGACTGCGGGCGACGAACCCGGCACCGGCCACGACCGCGATCAGCACGAGCGGGGTCGACAGCGCCAGCGCAGGGGCGACCGGCACGTAGAGCAGACCCAGGGTGACGTCCTCGGCCAGCGCCACCGGTGCGGCCAGCTGCAGCCCGACCGCCAGGCCGGTCAGCGCGGCGAGGAGCAGGCCCACCGGATCGGGCCGCCGCCCCTGCGTCGAGAACAGCACCCCGCCGGCCAGCCCGAGCCCGAGGAGCAGGTTGAGCCAGAAGATGGCGCGCCAGTCGGCCACGGCGAGAACCGCCGCGCCGGCCAGCGGGCCCAGCACCGCACCGGCCTCCTGCACCGCACCCACGACCCCCAGCGGCAGCGACCGCCGCTCGGGCGGCCAGCGATCGGCGACGAGCGCGAGCGTGGCGGGCACCAGGCCACCGGCGCCGACGCCCTGCAACCCCCGCCCGAGTACGGCCGGACCCAGCCCGTGGGCGGTCGCCGTCAGCAGCGAGCCCAGGGCGAACAGCAGCAGGCAGCCCACGAGCACCGGAACCCGCCCCCGGAGGTCGGCCAGCCGGCCCAGCAGCGGGAGGGTGGCGGTGTAGCCGAGCAGGAAGCCGCCGATGATCGGCGTCGCCCGCTGGAGCTCGTCGAGGCCGACCCCGACCCCGGTGAGGATGTCGGGCAGCGCCAGGACGACGACGTAGGTGTCGGCGGCCGTGACGAGGACGGCGAGCGTGGCGAGGACGACGACGGTCAGCCCTGGCCGCTCGCGGACGCCGGGCAACCCGGTCGGCTCAGCCGCCGGCTCAGCCGGTGGGCGGCGCGGTGATCTGGACATCGGCCCCGAAGTTGCTCAGCTCGAGGGTGTACGTGGCGTCGCCCTCGGCGGTGAAGAACGGCCCGGTCAGCTCCGCGCGACGCAGTTCCCCGCTGTCGGCGGCGATGGAGAAGCGGGCCTGCACGGGCTTGCTCGGGTCCTGACTGGTGAGGACCTGCTCGACCAGGTCGCCGGGCAGCTCGGCGGTCACCTCGCGCACGACCTCGCCGCTCACCCGCCGCTCGTCGCCGAGCTTCGCCGAGGTCGCCTTGCCGAGCAGCTGCGAGATGCCGGTCCCGGGGTCGAGGAGCGCGCCCGGATCACCGAAGCCGAACTGCGCGGGGTCGATCGTGGAGAACGACGAAGCGAAGGGCAGTTGCGCCCAGACGGTGCCGTCGACGGACACGACGGCGAGGTCGAGGGTGGAGCCCAGGGCGAGGACCTTGAGGGTGCCCTTGAACGAGGCGGGCCGCGCGACGTCGCCCGCTCCCCCGACCAGTTCGGTCCCGGTCTCGGGCGCCCCCTGGCTGCTGAGCACGAAGTGCAGGCTCTTCGCGTCGTCCAGGGTGTGCTTGGCGTGGGCCAGCAGGTCCGGTGCCGACTCCGCCGACGAACCGCCGGAGCAGCCGGCCAGCACCGGTCCGGCGAACAGGCCCAGCGCGAGCAGCGCGACACCCCTACGGCGCAGCGACACGACGACCTCCCCGTCGGCCGGGCGGACTCCCGGCGTACCGCGGCGGACAGTAGCGCGCCGCCGCGCTCAGGCGCGGACGCCGGTCTGGACCCTCGCCTCGATCTTCGCGCGGAACTTTGGCTGGTCCTTCACCGGCAGGTACTGCAGCGCTGGGGCGAGCTCGGCGACCCGGTGCTTCTGCGTCGTGAAGATCCGGAAGGCCGAACCGGTGGTCACGCCGTGGTCCGGCCGGACGACCACTTCCACGGGATCGCGGGCGCCCACCTCGCCAGGTTCCAGCACGCGCAGGTAGGCACCCGTCGCGCCGTGGGCGGTGAACCGCTTGACCAGCTGCGGCTCGTCCCAGAAGCGGGCGAAGTTGGCGCACGGGATGCGCGGGGCGGTGACCTCGAGCAGCGTCGTCCCGATCCGCCACTGCTCGCCGAGCAGCGCTCCGGTCAGGTCCAGACCGCGCATCCGCAGGTTCTCACCGAACCGGCCGGGCGGCAGCTCGCGGCCGAGCTCGACGCTCCAGAAGTCGGCGTCCTCCTGGCCGTAGGCGTAGAGGGCCTGCCCCTCGCCGCCGTGGTACTTACGGTTGACCTGCACGTCGCCGTCCAGACCGAGCTCGTGGACGGCGACCCTGCCGGTCACCGGCCGCTTGTCGATGCCGCTGCGGTTCGGCTTCCGCCCGGGCAGCGGGAGCAGGTCTGCGCCGGAGACGCAGACCGCCTCGAGCCAGGGTTTCACTTCTTGGAGGCGGTCGACTCGTTGGTGGAGAGGGCGGCGACGAACGCCTCCTGGGGGACCTCGACGCGGCCGACCATCTTCATCCGCTTCTTGCCCTCCTTCTGCTTCTCCAGCAGCTTGCGCTTGCGGGTGATGTCACCGCCGTAGC
>JAOPWM010000313.1 GCA_025965695.1 Blastococcus sp. | reverse complement strand
CCACCAATCCCCGGCGGCGGAGCAGTGGGGCCGGGTCGGCGTCGCGGCCGCGGACGGCCCGGAAGGCGGCCAGCGGGTCGACCGAGCCGCCGACGGCCAGCAGCCGGCTACGGAACACGTCGCCGTTCTCCCGGCGCAGGCCGCCGTTCTCCTTGAACCACTCCACGGTGTCGGCGTCGAGGACCTCCGACCAGATGTAGGAGTAGTAGCCGGCCGCGTAGCCCCCGGCGAAGATGTGCTGGAAGTACGTCGTCCGGTACCGCGGCGGCACGAGGCCGGAGGCAACCCCGGCGTCCTCGAGCGCCTGCTGCTCGAACGCGATCGGGTCGCTCACCTCGGCCGCCGGAGTGATCCGGTGCCATGCCTGGTCGAGCAGCGTCGCCGCGAGGTACTCGAGGGTCCCGAAGCCCTCCCCCCACAGCCGCGCGGCGTCGATCGCCTCGACGACGGCGGCCGGCAGCGGTTCGCCGGTCTCGACGTGCCGCGCGTAGTTGCCCAGCACCTGCGGCCACAGCGCCCACATCTCGTTGACCTGGCTGGGGAACTCCACGAAGTCCCGCGGCACGCTGGTGCCGGAGAAGCGCGGATAGGTGACCGCGGAACTGAGCCCGTGCAGGGCATGCCCGAACTCATGGAACAACGTGTTCACCTCATCGAGGGTCAGCAGCGTCGGCTGACCGGCCGCCGCCCGGGACACGTTGAGGTTGTTGACCACCACCGGCTGGGTGCCGAGCAGCCGGGACTGGCGGACGAACGAGCTCATCCACGCCCCGCCCCGCTTGCCCTCCCGGGCGAAGAAGTCACCGAGGTAGAGGCCGACCGCGGCGCCGTCGGCGTCACTGACCTCCCACGCCCGGACGTCGGGGTGGTAGCCGTGGAGATCCGGACGCGCCGTGAAGCGGTAGCCGTACAGCAGCTCGGCGGCATGGAAGACACCGTCGACCAGGACGCGGTCGAGCTCGAAGTACGGCCGCAGGGCCGTGGTGTCGACGGCGTACCGCTCGGCACGGACCTGCTCGCTGTAGAACGCCCAGTCCCAGGCCGCCAGCTCGACGCCGTCCCGGCCGGCGGCCTCGGCGAGCACCGCCGCCTCCGCCTCGGCGTTGGCCACCGACGCCGGCACCATGGAGGCCAGCATCGCGTCGACGGCCGCGGTGGTGCGCGCGGTGGAGTCGGCCAGGACCAGGTCGGCATGGGTGTCGAACCCGAGCAACCGGGCCCGCTCGGCCCGGAGCTGGGCGATGCGCACCGCGACCGGCCGGTTGTCGTGCTCCCCGGAGGACGCACGCGCGACAGAGGCCTCGAACACCCGACGGCGCAGGTCGCGGTTACCGAGCTTGGTCAGCACCGGCTGGCCGGTGGGCAGCAGCAGGGTGATCAGGTACCCCTCCACGCCCCGGTCGGCGGCAGCAGCGGCTGCCCCGGCGATCTCCTCGTCGTCCAGCCCGTCCAGCTCCGCCGGATCGGTGACCCGCACGGCGGCGGCCTCGGTGGCCAGCTGCAGGTTCTGCCCGAACGTGGTCGACAGCGTCGAGAGCTCCTGGTTGAGCTCGGTGAGCCGGGCCCGGCCGGCCTCGTCCAGCTGCGCCCCGGCCAGGACGAAGTCCAGGTGGTAACGCTCGACCAGTCGCACGGCCTCGTCGTCGAGCGCGGCGTCATGCCGGGCGGAATGCACCGCGTCGATGCGGGCGAACAGGGCCGGGTCGAGGCGGAGCGCATCGGAGTGCGCCGCCTCCAACGGGGCGATCTCCCGCTCGATCTCGCGCAGCCGCGGCGTGGAGACCGACGACGCGAGATTGCCGAACACCGCCTCTGCCCGGGACAGCAGCCGGCCCGTCCGCTCGAGCGCGACCACCGTGTTGTCGAAGGTGGGCGGCTCCGCCGAACCGATGATGGCGGCGACCTCCGCCCGCTGCTCGGCCATCCCGGTCAGCAGCGCCTCGCGGCAGTGCTCGGGGGTGATGTCACCGAAGGGTGGCAGCGCGAACGGCAGCGGCGAGGGGTTCCGCAGCGGGTTGTCAGAGGACACGGTGGCGGGGCCGGCGGCGCTCATCGACGCCCATCCTGCACCCTTCGCACGGCCCGCTCACGAGCGCGGCACGCCCTGACCGGACGACACGCGCCTGCCGGTCAGTCCGTCCCGGCTGCCGCCTGGAGTCGGCGCTCCAGGTTCCGCGCAGCCCGCGCGACCAACGCACCCGCAACGGCACCGACCGCGCCCACTGCGAACGTCATCGGGGCCGCCCCGGAGAGGGCCACGGTCCAGGTGAGGAGGCTGCCCCCGTCCTTCGGCGTGATGCGGTAGTCCTCGGCCATCGCCCGGACGCCCGGCATGGCGGCGGACGAGACCCGGAAGGCCCACCGGCTCGGCTCCTCCCAGGCCAGCACCGTCTCGACCAGACGGGTGCCACCGAGCCGCATCTCTCGCTCCGAACCCACGCCGTGCGGCTGTGCGGTCAGGTACCGCCCGCTGCGGGAGAAGCCGGGGAACCACTGACCCCATCCCGCCGGGTCACGGGCGAGCGCGTCGAACACCTTCTCGGGCGGGGCCGCGATCTGCACGTCCCGAACGGTGCGGTGCGGTGCCGAGGTGAAAAAGCTGAGATCGACCGGTGCAAGATCACTCGCCATGTGCGGACCCTACGGACAGCCGCGCAGAGCCCCTTTCTGCGGGGCGACCCGGAACGAGCGACACGACCGTCCGCACGACACGTCCGAGCGGTCGCGGGTCGGTGGCCGGTCGCCACGAGAAGTCAGCGGCTGGCGGTACTCCGGTAGGTGCGTACCGACAGCGGCACGAAGACGGCCAGGATCGCCACCCCCCACAGCGCGGCGTAGAGCACCGGGTGCTGCAGCGACCACACATCCGGGGCGCCGAACGAGTTGCCGAACAGGTTCCGGGCGGCCTGCACGACCGAGGACACCGGGTTCCACTCCGCGAAGTGCCGCAACACCGAGGGGAAGGTTTCCAGCGGCACGAACGTGTTGGCGACGAAGGTGATCGGGAAGATCACGATGAAGCTGGCGTTGTTGACCACCTCGGGCGTGCGGACGATCAGCCCCACCAGCGCCATCAGCCACGAGACGGCATAGGCGAAGCCCAGCAGGACCAGGAACCCGAGCGCCGCCTCGCCCACCGACGTGTGGATGCGCCATCCCACGGCCAGCCCGGTCAGCGCCATGACCGCGATGGACAGCGCGTTGAGCGCGAGGTCGGCGACCGTCCGTCCGACCAGCACCGCGGAGTGCGCCATCGGCAACGAACGGAACCGGTCGATCAGCCCCTTCTGCAGGTCGTCCGCCAGGCTGGCGCCGGTGATCGTGCTCCCGAAGACAACGGTCTGGGCGAAGATCCCGGGCAGGAGGAACTCCGCGTAGCTGATGTCGCCCGGCACGTTGATCGCGCCGCCGAAGACGTAGCGGAACAGCAGCACGAACATGATCGGCGAGAGCGTCGCGAAGACGATCAGGTCCGGGACGCGCTTCACCTTGATCAGGTTGCGTCGGGTGATCGTCAAGCCGTCGGCGACGGTCATCGACAGCGAGGTCATCGGGTGCTCCCAGTGGTCGCCGCCGGCTCACGTCCGGCCAGGGAGGGGTCCGGGGACGAGTCGTCGTCCTGCTCGGCTGCGTGGCCGGTGAGGGTGAGGAAGACGTCGTCGAGGTCGGGGCGGCGGAGCCCCACGTCGAGCACGTCCACGCCGCTGCCCTCGAGCCGGCGCAGCGCCTCGGCCAGGACCTCCGTGCCGCCGCGCACCGGCAGGCTGAGCCGACGGGTCTGCTCGTCGGCACGCGGCTGGTCGACGGTCAGGTGGCGCAGCCGGTCCGCCGCCTCGGCTACGTCGACCGACCGGCCGAAGGTGAACTCCAGACGTTGACCACCGACCTGCGCCTTGAGCTCGTCGCCGGTGCCCCTGGCGATCACTCGACCGTGGTCGATGACGACCATCCGGTCGGCGAGGCGGTCGGCCTCCTCCAGGTACTGGGTGGTCAGCAGGATCGTCGTCCCCCCGTCGGCGAGATCGGCGATGAACTCCCACATGCCGAGCCGGCTGCGGGGATCGAGACCGGTCGTCGGCTCGTCGAGGAACAGCACCCGGGGGCGGGCGATGAGCGAGGCGGCGATGTCGAGCCGCCGGCGCATGCCGCCGGAGTAGGTCTTGGCCGGGCGGTGGGCCGCGTCGGAGAGGTCGAAGCGGGCCAGCAGTTCGTCGGCCCGCGATCGCGCGTCCCGCTTCGGCAGGTGGTAGAGCCGGCCGACCATCTCGAGGTTCTCGAAACCGGTGAGGTACTCGTCGACGGCGGCGTACTGGCCGGTGAGGCCGATGGAGGCGCGGACGGCGTCCGAGTCACGCACCACGTCGAGGCCCACCACCTCCGCACGACCCGCATCGGCGCGCAGCAGCGTGGTGAGGATCCGCACCACCGTGGTCTTCCCCGCGCCGTTGGGTCCGAGGAGCCCGAGCACCGAGCCCTCCGGAACGGTCAGGTCCACTCCGTCGAGGGCGGTCGTAGCGCCGAAGCGCTTCACGAGCCCTTCGACGACGATCGCATCGGTCATGACGGCAACGCTAGGCCGCACCGGTGACGGTTCCCGACCCCTTTTTGCGACCGGCGAACGGAACGGCGTCGGGAACTCAGGTCCATGGCAGTCGAGACGTCCGGACACCCTGGAACTCATCGCCGGGACAGTTGATCATCGCCCGCGTGCACGCGACACGGTCGGACTCGCCGGGAAAACCCGGCCCGCATCCGATGATCGACTCGGAGGCGAGGGCTCAGTCGGACGTGACCGCGAAGCCCGCCCGGGTCAGGGCAGAGGTCACCTCGTCGGCGTGGTCGGGGCCGCGCGTCTCCAGGACGACGAAGACCTCCACCTCGCCGATGTCCAGCCTGGTCGCCGTGCGTTCGTGCTCGACCTCGAGCACGTTGGCACCGACCGCCGCGAGCACGGCCAGGACCGCGGCGAGGGACCCCGGCCGATCCGGCACCCGGACCCGTAGGGAGAGGTAGCGACCTGCCGCTGCCATGCCGTGCTGGACCACCTTGAGCAGCAGCACCGGGTCGATGTTGCCGCCGGAGACGATCGCGACGACCGGGGGCGGGAAGGCGGACGGGTCGGCGAGGACGGCAGCGACGGCGGCCACCCCCGCCGGCTCGACGACCAGCTTCGCCCGCTCCAGGCAGAACAGCAGCGCCCGGGACAGGTCCTCCTCGGTGACCGTGCGGACCTCGTCGACCAGGCCGCGCACGTGGGCCAGGGTGAGGTCACCCGGCGCGGCCACCGCGATCCCGTCAGCCATCGTCGCCATGACCGGCAGGGCCACCGGGCGCCCGGCGGCCAGCGAGCCGGGGAACGCTGCGGCTCCTTCGGCCTGCACGGCGACCACCCGCACGTCCGGCCGGCGGCCCTTCACCGCGGCGGCCACCCCGGAGACCAGGCCCCCTCCCCCGGCACAGACCACCACGGTCGCGACCTCCGGGCACTGGTCGAGGACCTCGAGGCCCACGGTGCCCTGGCCGGCGATCACGTCCGGGTGGTCGAAGGGGTGGATGAACACCGAGCCGGTCTGCTCGGCGTACTCCGCGGCGGCCACCAGCGGCTCGGCCAGCGACTGGCCCAGCAGCCGGATCTCGGCACCGTAGGCCCGGGTGGCCGCGACCTTGGGCAGCGGCGCGGTCTCCGGCATGAACACCGTGGCCTTCGCGCCGAGCAACCGGGCGGCCAGGGCGACCCCCTGAGCGTGGTTGCCGGCGCTGGCGGCGACCACCCCCCCGGCCCGGTCGGCGGCGGTGAGCCGGGAGATACGCGTGTACGCGCCACGGATCTTGAACGACCCGGTGCGCTGCAGGTTCTCGCACTTGAGCCACACCGGACCCCCGACGAGGTCGGCGAGGCCCCGGGAATGCCACAGCGGGGTGTGCCGGACGACGTCCGCGAGCAGTTCGGCCGCGGCCTCGACGTCGGCACCGGAGACCAGGGGGAGCTCGCCGGGACCGGTCACGGCGCGATCTTCGCAGGCGGGGGTGCCGGGGGATGTCCGGACCCGCCCGGCCGTCGTACCGTGGTGGAGGTGACGGACATCCCTGGAGCCACCGCGGCGCCCAGCAGCCCTTCCCCCGCCCCCACGACTCTCGGTGAGCTCCGCGACGGCGGAGCCGCCTTCCGCCCGGTCAAGGCCGAGCTCCGCACCAACCTGCTGGGCCGTCTCGGCCGCGGCGAGCCCAGCCTGCCCGGCATGGTCGGGTTCGAGGACACCGTCCTGCCCGAGGTCGAGCGGGCGATCATCGCCGGGCACGACCTCGTCCTGCTGGGCGAACGCGGCCAGGGCAAGACGCGCCTGATCCGCACCCTCGTCGGTCTGCTGGACGAGTGGACGCCGGTCCTGATCGGCAGTGAGCTCAACGAGCACCCGCTGCACCCGATCTCGGTCTGGGCACGTCGCCAGATCGCCGAGCACGGCGACGCCACCCCCGTCGGCTGGCTGCACCGCAGCGAACGGTTCGGCGAGAAGCTGGCGACACCGGACACCAGCGTCGGCGACCTGATCCGCGACCTCGACACGATCAAGGTCGCCGAAGGCCGCACCCTGGGTGCCCCCGAGACGGTGCACTACGGGCTGGTCCCGCGCACCAACCGCGGCATCTTCAGCGTCAACGAGCTGCCCGACCTCGCCGAGCGGATCCAGGTGGCGCTGCTCAACGTGCTCGAGGAGCGCGACATCCAGATCCGCGGCTACCGGGTGCGGCTGCCGCTGGATCTGCTGCTCGTGGCCAGCGCCAACCCCGAGGACTACACCAACCGTGGCCGGATCATCACGCCGCTCAAGGACCGCTTCGGCGCCGAGGTGCGCACGCACTACCCGCTCGAGCTGGCCGACGAGATCCGGCTGGTGCACCAGGAGGCGCACGTCGCCTGGGCCGACGGCGCGCACGACGCCTTCGAACACCCGATCATCCCCGAACACCTGGTCGAGATCATCGCCCGCTTCACCCGCCTGGTCCGCGAGTCCAGCCACGTGGACCAGCGCTCGGGGGTCAGCGCGCGCTTCGCCATCGCCTCCCTGGAGACGATCGCCGCCTCCGCCGTCCGCCGGGCCGCCATCGCCGGCGAGACCCGGCCCGTGGCCCGGGTCGTCGACCTGCCCAGCGTGGTCCCGGCCAGCCGCGGGAAGGTCGAGTTCGCCGACTCGGGCGCCGATCCGGACGACGAGCGTGAGGTCGAGATCCTCGAGCACCTGCTGCGGCAGGCCACCGCTCAGACCTTCCGCGCCCGCTGTGCCGGGCTGGACCTCACCGGGCTGCAGGAGCACTTCACCGGCGGCGAGACCGTCGAGTCCGGCGAGCTGGTGCCCGCACCAGCCCTGCTCGGCCAGCTCGGCACCATCCCCAAGCTCGCCGAGCTGCTGGGCCGGCTCGGCGTCCCGGAGGGCGAGCAGTCGGCCGAGCAGGCCGCCGCCGCCGTCGAGTTCGCGCTCGAAGGTCTCTACCTGACCCGCCGGCTGGCGAAGGACACCGACGGCATCCGCACGGTGTACGGGGCCTGACATGGCAGGGCGACCCCGGAGTGGCCGGGGATACCGGTACGGCCGCTGGCACGGCGGGCCCGACCCGCTCGCGCCGCCCTACGACCTCGGCAACGCCGTCGACGAGATCGGCGACTCGGTGCTGGCCGGCAGCGGGGTGCGGGAAGCCCTGCGCGAACTGCTCCGCCGGGGCGCCGAAGGACGACGAGGCCTCGACGAACTGCGCCGGTCGGTGCGTGAACGGCTGCGCAAGGCGCGCACCGCCGGGCGGATGGACGGCACCCTGCAGGAGGTCCGTGAGCTGCTCGACAAGGCACTGACCGCCGAGAAGCGCGAGCTGTTCCCCGACCCGGACGACGCTGCCCGGCTGGCGGAGGACGAGCTGGAGGCGCTTCCCGACGACACGGCCGGCGCCGTCCGGGCGCTCAAGGACTACCCGTGGCGCTCGTCGGAGGCGCGCCAGGCCTACGAGCAGATCCAGGACCTGCTGCGCCGGGAGGTGCTCGACAGCTCGTTCGCGTCGATGAAGCAGGCCCTGGAGAACGCCACCGAGCAGGACATGCAGGCGGTCAAGGACATGGTCGCCGACCTGTCGCAGCTCATCGACGCGCACAACCGCGGAGAGGACACCGACCAGCGGTTCGCGGACTTCATGGACAAGCACGGCCAGTTCTTCCCGGACAACCCCGAGTCGATCGAGGAGCTCATCGACTCCCTGGCCCGCCGGGCGGCCGCGCAGGAACGGATGATGGCCGGGCTGTCGCCGGACCAGCGTGCCGAGCTGTCGGACCTGATGGCCCAGACCATGGCCGACATGGGCCTGGCCAGCGAGATGTCCCACCTGCAGGACGCCCTCCGCCAGGCCCGGCCCGACCTGCCGTGGGGGCAGCGCGGGCAGGTGCCCGACGGCGAGCAGGCCCTCGGCATGGGCGACGCCACCAGCGCCGTCGCCGAGCTCGCCGACCTCGAGTCGCTGTCCAGCCAGCTGTCCCAGGGCTACGCGGGCGCCTCGCTGGCCGACATCGACGAGGAACTGCTCGAGCGGGCACTGGGCCGCCCGGCGGTCGACGACCTCGCGGCTCTCCGGCAGATGGAGCGGGAGCTGGAGCGTCAGGGCTACCTCAACCGCTCCGACGGCAAGCTCGAGCTCTCCCCGAAGGCGGTCCGGCGGCTGGGGGCGACGGCGCTGCGCCGGGTGTTCGCCAAGCTCGACGCCACCGGGCGCGGTGACCACGACGTTGCCGACGCCGGCGCTGCCGGCGAGCTCACCGGCAGCTCGCGGGAGTGGCGGTTCGGCGACGAGCAACCCCTGGACGTCGTCCGGACCGTGAAGAACGCCGTCCTGCGCACCGCCGGTGAGCCGCGCGCGGAGCACCAGCGCCGGGTGAAGATCGCCGTCGAGGACTTCGAGGTGGTGGAGACCGAGCGTCGCACCGGCGCCGCCGTCGCGCTGCTCGTCGACCTCTCCTACTCGATGGCGCTGCGCGGCACCTGGGGTGCGGCCAAGTCGACGGCAATGGCGCTGCACTCGCTCGTGACCACCCGCTTTCCGCAGGACGCGATCCAGATCATCGGGTTCTCCTCCGTCGCCCAGGTGCTGCGACCGGAGACCCTCGCCGAGCTCTCCGTGGACACCCTGCAGGGCACCAACCTGCAGCACGGGCTGATGCTCGCCCGGCGGTTCCTGGCCCACCATTGGGACGCCGAGCCGGTCGTGCTCGTGGTCACCGACGGCGAGCCCACCGCACACCTGGAGGACGACGGGACGCCGTTCTTCTGCTGGCCGCCGATGCCGGAGACCATCGCTCGCACGGTCGCAGAGATGGAGCGAGTGGCCCGCACCGGCGCGACGGTGAACGTGTTCGCCCTCGATCCCGACCCGGGGCTGATCCACTTCGTGCACGACCTCACCCAGCGGGCCGGCGGACGGGTGTTCCAGCCGGACACCGAGCGCTTGGGCGAGTACGTGGTCGCCGACTACCTGAGAACGCGCCGGGGCCGTCGGGCACGCTGAACGACGTGACGACCGACGCCACCCCGACCGCCGTGACCGTCGACGAGGTTCCCGCCGGCGAGACCCTGCCGCTGCGCGGCGCCGTCCTCCGCCCGGGGCGGCCGGCCGCCATCGACGGCGACGACGACCCGGCCACCCTCCACCTGGCCGCCAGGACCGCCCACGGTCAGATCGTCGGCGTCGTGCGGTTCCACCCGGCGCCGTGCCCGTGGCGTCCCGGGGCGAAGGCGGCCTGGCAGCTGCGCGGGATGGCCACCGATCCCGCCGTCCGCGGGACCGGTGCCGGCCGAGCCTTGGTGGCCCAGGGTCTGGCCCGGGTCGCCGCCCGCGGCGGGGACCTGGTGTGGTGCGACGCCCGCGTGGCCGCCGCCGGGTTCTACGAGCGGATGGGCTTCACCGTGGTCACCGGGGAGTACGACAAGCCCGGCATCGGCCCGCACCTGGGCATGGTCATCGACCTGCCGACTCCGGGTGCGAGCCGCTCGAGCTGATGCCCGGGATGGCGCCGGCGCGGAAGGCGTCGACGAAAAGATGGTGGTCCTCCTGGGCGCGCCGGGCGTAGCTGTGCGCGAACTCGATGAGATCGGCGAGGAACTCCTCGCGCCGGTCCCCGATCATCGCAGTGATCGCCTCCTCGGTCTGGAAGGGCACGAGGGTGTGGTCGCTGTCCGCGTCGCCCACGCAGTGCAGCTTCGCCGTCGCCCGGCCCAGCTGGACCATGACCGGGGCGATGTCCTCGGGTTCGGTGAGGTCCTCCCAGTCCAGGTCGAGCTCGTAGGGCGAGAGCTCGGCGACGACGAACCCGACGCCGTCGATCTCGGTGTAGCCGAGGAACTGGGAGGCGTGCGCCTGCAGCGCCCGCTGGCTCAGCGACGTCCGGTGGCCCTCGTTGTGGAAGTACCGGCGGATCTCGGGGTCGTCGACGATGCGGCTGGGTGCCGGGACGTTGCCCTGCTTGAAGGAGAGGACGACGTCGTTCTCCAGCGCCTGGTCGTACCCCTCGAGCAGCACGTTGTAAGCGGGCAGGCCGGCGCTGCCGATGCCGAACCCGCCGCTGCCGACGACGTCCTTCACGTCGAAGGCCACCTCGCGTCGGCGCTGGCCCGTCGGCAACGTCTCGCGGTAGCGGTCGAGGGCCGCCAGCACACGGTCGCGCTCGTCGTCGTCCAGCCGCCGGGTGCGCGCCCGGTCGGCGAAGCGCCGGGCGTGGTCCTCCACGACCGTCAACCGGTCCAGCAACCCCAGCCGGGTGCGGGCGGTGGTCTCGAGGATCACGTCGTGGACCGCGCCCTCGGTGTTCTCCCGCAGCAGCGCGAAGGAGCGGTCCTCGTCGGAGCGGGTGAACGCCTCGACCTGGTCGAGGTAGGCGTTCAGGTAGTTCCGCAGCAGCTCGGCGATGACATCGTCGCCGAGCGCCTTGCGCCAGGCCAGGAGCGCGAAACTGGCGACGAACCGGCGCAGGTCCCAGCTCAGGTGGCCGAGGTAGGCCTCGTCGAAGTCGTTGACGTCGAAGACGATCCGCCCGGTGCCATCCATGTAGGTGCCGAAGTTCTCGGCGTGCAGATCACCCTGGATCCACACCCTCGACGTCCGTTCGTCGCTCCAACGATCCTGGAGTGTCGCCATGTCGGCGTAGAACAGACAAGCGCTCCCCCGGTAGAAGGCGAACGGATCGGCCGCCATCTTGCGGAACTTCGACCGGAAAGCGTCTGCGTCGGCTGCCATCAGGTCGGCAAAGGCGTCCACCAGGACGTCGACGATCAGCTGGGCCCGCTCGGGCAGTTCTGTGGAATGGGTCACACCTGCGAGTGAGTGGGCCACAGGGTGAACCGTAGAGGGCCGATAACCTCAGTGAGCAGGACGAGAACGACGACCGGGCGGAGGCAACGTGACGCGAGCGGCGACCGCGCGACGGCTGGCGGCCGGCGCTGCCTTCAGCGGGGGCAGTGTCGGCCTGGCCGGCGCGGCCCTGTACGCCCTCCTGCGCGAGGAGGCCCGCGCCGCCCGCCGCAAGGTGGAGGCCCGCACCTCCAAGGACGCACCGCCCTCGGGCGACGGCATCTACGGCCGCGGTCGGGGCAAGCCCCTCGTCCTCACGGTGCTGGGCGACTCCAGCGCCGTCGGCCTCGGGGTGGACCGGTCGACCGAGACACCCGGAGTGCTGATCGCCGCCGCACTCACCGAGCTCGCCGAGCGGCCCGTCCGCCTCGTCCGGTTGGCCGTCTCCGGCGCCGTGTCCCGCGATCTCGACCAACAGGTCGACAAGGCCCTCGCCGAGCAGCCGGACATCGCGCTGATCATGATCGGCGCGAACGACATCACCAGCCGCGCCCGCCCGGCGGTGTCCGTGCGGCACCTCGCCGAGGCCGTCCGGCGACTGACCGCGGCCGGCTCCGAGGTCGTCGTCGGCACCTGCCCCGACCTCGGCACCATCCGGCCGATCGCCCAGCCGCTACGGACGTTCGCCCGGAAGTGGAGCCGCGACCTGGCTGCGGCACAGACCGTGGCCGTCGTCGAGGCCGGCGGTCGCACCGTGTCCCTGGGCTCCGTCCTCGGGCCGGCGTTCGCCTCCGACCGCAGCATGTTCAGCGTCGACGAGTTCCACCCCAGCGCCGTCGGCTACGCGCAGGCCGCGGCCGTCCTGCTCCCCTCGGTGGCCGACGCCGTCGGTGTCTGGCCCGCCACGGCCGACCGCGGTCTGCGTCCCGTCCGCCGCGGCACCGTGCGCCCGGTTGCTCAGGCCGCGGCGAAGGCCGCCAGCCGCACCGGCACGGAGGTCCAGGCGACCGAGGTCCGCGGCTCGGGCACCGGGCCCCGCGGCCCGTGGGCACTGCTGCGCCGCCGCCGGCCGACCGAGCTGCTCAGCCCCGAACAGATGGAGGAGTCGGCCGAGGCCACCGTCGTCGGCT
>JAOPWM010000317.1 GCA_025965695.1 Blastococcus sp. | reverse complement strand
GACTCCAGCAGGGCCAACTCCTCGCCGCGCTCGCGCAGGCGGTGAGCGAACTCCTGCAGGGCGGCGGCGCGGGCCTCGAGGCCGACCGCGGCCCAGGCCGGCTGCGCCTGTGCCGCGGCCTCGACCGCGGCCGCGACCTCCGCGGGGGAGGAGACCGGCGCGTCGGCGAGCAGGAGGCCGGTCGAAGGATCGTCGGTGGGTGCGGACGCGACCGGATCGCACCACTGCCCACCGACGAAGGTGCGCGGCTGCTGGTCGGGCCAGAAGGCCTGGAGCGCCTGCCCGGCGGCCGACGTCGTGCTCCTCATCGCTGGTCTCCTCGGGACGAATGTGCGGTGGTCATCCGCGGACCCCGTCGGGGGCGGGTTCCCGGCGCCGCGAGTAGGCGGCCAGTTCGATGTCGCGCCCGGTGCGCGTGCCGGCGACGACCAGCGGCTTGTCGTCGGTGTCCCGGCCACCCTCGACGGTCTCGATCAACTCGGCCATGAGCTCGCCTACCAGGGGTGCGGTCTTGAACTGGTTGCCGCTCGTGCCGATCGCGACGTAGAAACCAGGGATGTCCGTGCGGTCGTAGACCGGCAGCCAGTCGGGGGTCACGTCGTAGAGCCCCGCAACGCCGCTGGGGCGTGAGGGCACCCGCAGCCCCGGCATGCGGCGCGCCAGGCGCAGCACGTGCCGGTTCCACGCGGCCTGGGTGGCGGCCGGTGACCACGGCCCCGCGGGATCGACCCATGTCTCGCCGTCGCATGCCGCGCCGTTGCCCCCGACGAGCAGGGCGTTGCCCACCTCTGGCCGGAAGTTGATCCCCAGGTCACCGTCGACGACGTGCACGCCGTCGCGGTACCAGTCGACCCCGGGCGGAGCCGGGACGTGGTGCAGCTCCTGGCGCATGGCCCGGGTCTGCACGGCCATGCCGCGGTCGGCTCCGGCGAGGCGGTTGAGTCGGGCGGACTCCGGGCCGGCAGCGTTGAGGACGACGGGGCAGGAGACGCGCGAACCGTCGGCGAACTCCAGCCCGGTGATCCGGGTCCCGGCCCCGGCCAGGCCCATGACCTCGGCGGCGGGGCGGAAGGAGCAACCGGCCCGCACTGCGGCGGCCAGCAGGTTCTGTGCCGCCAGGGCCGGATCGGCCACGAAACCGGAAGCCGGCGTGTACACCGCGCCGTCCAGCACTCCGACCGGGTCGTCCCAGAACGCCTCGTCCTCGGGCAACCGGGGTGGGCCGAACCGGGACAGGTCGAAGTCCGGGAGGTGACCAGCCAGGGTGTCGTGGCTCCACCGTTCGTACATGGACCCGACCGCCGTCAGCGCGGCTGCCACTTCCGCGGTGTAGTCGGTGCCGTCGGCGAGGACGACGGTCCCGCAGCGGCGGAAGGACGCCAGCGGTTCGTCGGCCGGCGCGTCGAGGAAGTCGTGCCAGGACTCCCAGTGCGCCAGTCCCTCCTCGGCCAGGACCACCGAGTCGATGGAGGTCGCATGCACCCGGACGATGCCGGCGGATGCGCTGGTCGAGCCGTGGCCGGCGGCGCCGTGGCGGTCCACCACGAGGACCCGCCAGCCGCGCCGGGAGAGGGCCAGCGCAGCCGCTGAGCCGATGACACCGGCGCCGACGACGACCGCGTCGTACGTGGTCCCCTGTCCGTCTGGCCCTGGGCGCACGCCCCGCTCACCTCCACCCGTGGCTTGCCGTTCTGCGGGGGACTATGCCATCTGGCGGCAAAAATAGTGCTGTGTTCCGTCCCACCGGGCGCGAGGATGTCTCACAATGTCGCGGTAACGCCGTCGCAACGTGGCGTTGCTAGACAGGCACCCCAGCTACCGCCTAGCGGTAGGAAGTACCGCTCAGTGGCAGGCTCTGCATCGGCGGTACCGCTCGTGGGGTCGCCACCGTACGACGCCGACACGACCTGGAGGAGAACCTGTGAGCACGACGTCCGAACTGTCCGGCCCGCGGCCGGTGCGCTCGCCCCGTGGGTCGCAGCTCTCCTGCCAGGGGTGGCCGCAGGAGGCCGCCCTCCGGATGCTCATGAACAACCTAGATCCGGAGGTGGCTGAGCATCCCGACGACCTCGTCGTGTACGGAGGGACCGGGCGGGCGGCGCGCAACTGGGCGTCCTTCGACGCGATGGTCCGGACCCTGCGGACGCTGCGGGGCGACGAGACGATGCTCGTCCAGTCGGGCAAGCCGGTGGGCGTGTTCCAGACCCACGAGTGGGCGCCGCGCGTACTGCTCGCCAACTCCAACCTCGTCGGCGACTGGGCCAACTGGGAGGAGTTCCGGCGGCTCGAGGCCCTGGGTCTGACCATGTACGGCCAGATGACGGCGGGCTCCTGGATCTACATCGGTACCCAGGGGATCCTCCAGGGGACCTACGAGACCTTCGCGGCCGTGGCGGCCAAGCGGTTCGGCGGCTCGCTCGCCGGCACGATCATGCTCACTGCCGGGCTGGGCGGCATGGGCGGGGCCCAGCCGCTGGCGGTCACCATGAACGACGGCGTGGTCATCTGCGTCGACTGCGACCCGAGCCGCGTGGCCCGGCGGATCCAGCACCGGTACCTCGACGTGCAGGCCGACGACCTCGACTCCGCTCTCCGGATGGCCATCGAGGCCCGGGATGCCCGCCGGCCGCTCTCGATCGGCCTGGTCGGGAACGCCGCGGACGTCTTCCCGGCAATGCTGGCCGCCGACGCCCCGATCGACATCGTCACCGACCAGACCTCGGCGCACGACCCGCTGGCCTACCTCCCGCTGGGCGTCGCGCACGACGACATGGCCGCCCTGGCGCGGAAGGACCCGGCGGCATTCACCGACCGGGCCCGGGAATCGATGGCCCGCCACGTGGAGGCGATGGTCGGGTTTCTCGACCGCGGGGCGGAGGTCTTCGACTACGGCAACTCCATCCGGGACGAGGCGCGGCAGGCCGGTTACGGGCGCGCCTTCGACTTCCCCGGCTTCGTGCCGGCCTACATCCGGCCACTCTTCGCCGAGGGCAAGGGGCCCTTCCGCTGGGCGGCACTGTCGGGAGACCCCAAGGACATCGCGGCGACCGACCGGGCGGTGCTGGAGCTCTTCCCCGAGGACGAGAAGCTGGCCCGCTGGATCCGGATGGCCGGCGAGCGGGTGGCCTTCCAGGGGCTGCCCGCTCGGATCTGCTGGCTCGGGTACGGCGAGCGCGACCGGGCCGGCGTGCGGTTCAACGACATGGTCGCCTCGGGTGAGCTGTCTGCTCCCATCGTGATCGGGCGCGACCACCTGGACTCCGGCTCGGTCGCCTCTCCCTACCGGGAGACCGAGGCCATGCTCGACGGCTCCGATGCCATCGCCGACTGGCCGCTGCTCAACGCCATGCTCAACGTCTCCTCCGGCGCCTCGTGGGTGTCCATCCACCACGGCGGCGGGGTGGGCATGGGTCGCTCCATCCACGCCGGGCAGGTGGCGGTGGCCGACGGGACCGCTCTGGCCGGGGAGAAGCTGCAGCGGGTGCTCACCAACGACCCGGGGACGGGCGTCATGCGGCACGTCGATGCGGGGTACGACCGTGCCGCCGAGGTGGCCGCGGAGCGGGGCGTTCGCATCCCGATGCTCGAGGGATGAGCATGACCTCCTCCTTCCACGACCTCTGGTCCGAGCTCGAGCCGCTCGGCCGGAACGATCGCACCGGCGGTTACGAGCGCTACGCCTGGACCGAAGTGGACCTGCAGCTGCGCGCATGGTTCGCCGAGCGGGCGGCCGGAATGGGCCTGTCGGTGGAGTACGACCGCAACGGCAACCAGTGGGCGTGGTGGGGGACCCCCGGCCCCGGCGCCGTGGTCACGGGTAGCCACCTGGACAGCGTGCCTGGCGGCGGTGCCTTCGACGGTCCCCTCGGCGTCGTATCCGCGCTGCTGGCGGTGGCAGACCTGCAGGCGCGCGGCGTCCGGCCGGGCCGCTCCCTGGCGGTGGTGAACTTCGCCGACGAGGAAGGAGCCCGGTTCGGCATCGCCTGCATCGGCAGTCAGCTGCTGACCGGTGTGCTGGACCCCGAGCGGGCGCGCCGGCTCACCGACGCCGACGGCACCACGCTCGCCGATGCCATGAGCGCAGCAGGGGCCGACCCGGCCGCCCTGGGGCGGGATGTCCGGGCCCTCGACCGGATCGGGGTGTTCGTCGAGCTGCACGTCGAGCAGGGAGTGCACTTGAACGACGTCGGCGCGGCGATCGGCGTCGCCAGCGCGATCTGGCCGCACGGCCGCTGGCGGTGCAGCTTCCACGGCGAGGGCAACCACGCCGGAACGACCCGGCTGGCAGACCGACGCGACCCTATGCTGCCGTTCGCCAGCACGGTCCTCGCCGCACGGGACGTCGCCGAGCGGGCTGGGGGAGTCGCCACCTTCGGCAAGGTCCTGGTCCGACCCGGAGGCACCAACGTCATCGCCTCTGTGGTCGATGCCTGGCTGGACAGTCGGGCACCGGACGAGACCACCGTGCGCTCCCTCGTCGACGCCGTCGCCGGAGCCGCTCAGGAGGCGGCGGACCGGCACGGGGTCGGCTTCCGGCTCGAGGAGGAGTCCTGGTCGCCGGTGGTGAACTTCCGGTCGGCCCTGCGAGACCACCTCGTCGGTGTGCTCGGCGGGGTGCCGGTGCTCCCCACCGGGGCCGGACACGACGCCGGGGTCCTGGCAGCTCACGTCCCTACGGCGATGCTCTTCGTACGCAACCCCACAGGGGTCAGCCACAGCCCGGCCGAACGCGCCGAGGTGGCCGACTGCCTGGCGGGCGTGCAGGCGCTCGCCGCGGTCCTCGAGGACCTGGTGACGTCGTGATAGCCAGCTGGTACGCCGAGACGGCGTGGCTGGGCGGGCCGCACGTGACGGCCGGGGTCGTCCTGGAGACGGCGGGCGGCCGGATCACATCGGTCACACCCGGAGTGTCTGTGCCGCCACCGGGGGCCCGGCTGCTGCGGGGCGTCACTCTGCCTGGACTGGTGAACGTGCACTCGCACGCCTTCCATCGGGCGCTGCGGGGCCGGACCCACGCAGCCCAAGGCTCCTTCTGGACCTGGCGGGAGCAGATGTACGCCGTGGCCACCCGCCTGACGCCGGACTCCTACCACCGGCTCGCCACGGCCGTGTATGCCGAGATGGCCCTGGCCGGGATCACCTGCGTGGGCGAGTTCCACTACCTCCATCACCAGCCCGAGGGCAGTTCCTATGCCGACCCCAACGCGATGGGGGAGGCGCTGATGGCTGCCGCACAGGACGCCGGTGTGCGGCTGACGCTGCTGGACGCCTGTTACCTCGCCGGCGGGATCGGCCGCCCGCCGTCGGAGACCCAGTTGCGGTTCACAGACGGCGACGCACAGCGGTGGGCCGACCGGGCGGCACAGCTGCGGCCGACCGGAACAGTGCGCATCGGTGCGGCCATCCACTCCGTCCGAGCCGTGCCCGCCGACCAGCTGACCACCGTGGCCGACTGGGCCGCGGAACGGGAGGTACCGCTGCACATGCACCTGTCGGAGCAGGAGGCGGAGAACATCGACTGCCTCGCCGCGACCGGGCGTACCCCGACCGCGCTGCTGGCCGAGGCCGGGGCCCTGGGCCCGCGGTCGGTGGCGGTGCACGCCACGCACCTCACCGACCGGGACATCGTCCTGCTGGGCGGCTCGGGCACCGGGGTCTGCATGTGCCCGACCACCGAGCGCGACCTGGCCGACGGCATCGGCCCCGCACGGGCGCTGGTGGACGCCGGGTCACCGCTGTCCCTGGGCAGCGACAGCCACGCGGTGATCGATCTGCTGGAGGAGGCCCGCGCCGTCGAGCTGGACGAGCGGCTGCTCACCCGCACGCGGGGCCACTGGCCCCCGGCGGATTTGCTGCGGGCGGCCACATCGACCGGAGCGGCGGCGCTCGGCTGGCCGGAGGCCGGCCGGCTGGAGGCCGGCGCGCTGGCGGACTTCGTCACCGTCGACCTCGGAAGCGTCCGGACCGCCGGCGCCGACACGGACGCCGCCGTGGGCGCGGTGGTCTTCGCGGCCACCGCTGCCGACGTCCGGGACGTCGTGGTGGACGGCCGAATAGTGGTGGACGGCGGGCGGCACCGACTCGTCGCGGACGTACCTGCTGCGTTGACCGCGGCGGTGCACGAGGTGACGGGACGAGTGGCGGCATGAGCCTGCTGATCGACGACGTGGGTGAGCTGGTCACCAACGATCACACCCTGGGTGACGGCCCGCTCGGCGTGATCTGCGACGCGGCGCTCGTCGTCGACGCAGGCCGGGTGCTGTGGGCCGGTCCCCGCCGCTCCGTCCCGGAGGGTGCCGCCACCGAGCGGTACGACGCAGCCGGGCGCTGCGTCATCCCGGGATTCGTGGACAGCCACGGGCATCTGGTGTTCGCCGGGGACCGGGCGGCTGAGTTCGCCGCCCGGATGTCGGGCCGCCCGTATGCCGCCGGGGGGATCCGCACCACCGTTGCGGCGACCCGGGCGGCGGACGACGCGGCGCTGGACGCGGGGGTCGTCAGGCTGGCCGCCGAGTCGCTGCGCTCCGGGACGACGACGTTCGAGACGAAATCCGGATACGGGCTGACCACCGCCGACGAAGCGCGGAGCCTCCGGGTCGCCGGCCGGCACACCGACGAGGTGACCTTCCTCGGCGCGCATGTCGTGCCACCTGAGTACGCGGGTCGACCCGATGACTACGTGGACCTGTTGTGCGGCGAGATGCTTGATGCCTGCGCGCCGCTGGCGCGGTGGGTGGACGTGTTCTGCGACCGCGGCGCCTTCGATGGCGACCAGGCGCGGGCGGTCCTGCAGGCCGGCATGGCCCGCGGTCTGGCACCGCGCGTGCACGCCAACCAGCTGCAGCACGGGCCGGGCATCCAGTTGGCGGTCGAGCTGGGCGCGGCTTCAGCCGACCACGTCACGCACGTCTCGGGCGCCGACATCGATGCGCTCGCGTCAGGGACCACGGTGGCCACGCTGCTGCCGGCCGCGGAGTTCTCCACCCGCGCCGTCTATCCCGACGCCCGGGCACTGTTGGATGCCGGCGTGACCGTCGCGCTCGCCGCCGACTGCAACCCCGGCTCCAGCTACACGACCAGCCTGCCGTTCTGCATCGCGGTCGCCGTCCGCGAGATGGGTATGACGCCCAGCGAAGCGGTCTGGTCGGCCACGGCCGGCGGCGCCCGCGCGCTCCGTCGCACCGACGTCGGCCGCCTGTCACCGGGCGCTCGGGCCGACGTCGTCCT
This sequence comes from Blastococcus sp., assembly GCA_025965695.1. Lineage (GTDB taxonomy): Bacteria > Actinomycetota > Actinomycetes > Mycobacteriales > Geodermatophilaceae > Blastococcus_B. The sequence continues at coordinate 5,795 of JAOPWM010000317.1, read as the reverse complement.
GCTGGACGCGCCGTCGCACGTGCACCTGGCCTACCGGCCCGGCGTACCGCTGGTGTCGCGGGTCTGGCGAGGCGGCGATCTCGCCTGGAGCGCTCAGTGACGGACTCGCCACCGCGGCGGCCGAAGCGGGTGGTCGTGGCGATCACCGGGGCCAGCGGCGCCGCCTATGGCGTGCGGGTGCTGGAGCTGCTGCACACGCTGCCGCACGTCGAGACGCACCTGGTGGTCTCCCACGCGGGAGCGCTCACCCTGGGCCAGGAGTGCGACCTCACCGTCCGGCAGGTCGGGGCCTTGGCCGATGTCATCCATCGGCCGTCCGCCGTCGGGGCCTCGATCGCATCGGGTTCGTTCCCGGTCGACGCGATGGTGATCGCCCCTTGCTCCATGAAGACGGCGTCGGCGATCGCGCACTCCTACGCCGACGACCTGATCACCCGGGCGGCCGACGTCTGCCTCAAGGAGGGCCGGGCCCTTCTGCTGCTGGTGCGCGAGACCCCGCTGCACCTGGGGCACCTGCGGGTATTGACCGCGGCCGCAGAGGCCGGCGCCATCATCGCGCCGCCTGTGCCGGCGCTCTACGCTCGCCCGGCCAGCGTGGCGGAACTCGTGGACCACACTGCGCGTCGTGCGCTGATGCGGCTAGGTATCGACGAGTTGGCCCCCGTGCCGTGGACGGGCCTGACCGCGCCCGGCGCACGACCAGCCGACGACTGATCGGGCGCGGCACGCAGGAGGCATCGGCCGTACGACCGTTCTCCCGCGGGGAGGGCGGCCTGAGTCGTTTCCCGCATCGAGCGCGGCAAGGCCGACGAGCTGGCAGCCCGAACTGGTGCCCCTCGGCGACCGCAGGCTGGTCTCGCACGACCAGCGCCTCGCTGTGCCGGGTTCGGCGGCGTTGGAGCCGTAGTTGACGGCGGTGTCCAGCAGCCCCACCCCCGCGTCGAGGACGGCGTGCACCGGCGCATGTCCGCCGCATGGCCGGGTCGGCATCGAGGGGGCAGCGCGCGAGGTTTGTGGCGCCTGGGGCTGCTGGGATCGACTCGTGCAGATGCTGGTCTCCCACGACCCGATTCCTGCCGGTTCGGCTGTACGTTCCCCCCGCTCTGCCAGTCATCGAGGGGGAATGCATGGCCGACCGACCCGCACCGAAGAACAGGTGGATGGTCTTCGGCATCGTCGCCGGGGTCGCCCTGCTGTTCGAGATCGCGGGCCTGGCGGCGCTGGGGCTGCCCGGCGGACTCGTGATGGCCGGCCTCACTCTCTTCCTCGTCGGTGTGGGGGCGACCATCGCCGGCCGCGCACGGTGGGCCTTCATCGCCAGCCGCAAGATCGGTGGTGCGGTCGCCCTCGTCGGTCTTGTCGGACTGGTGGCCGGCACCGCGACGGCAACGCCGACACAGCCGACCTCCGCGGCCTCGACGGCCGCCTCCGATACGAGTTCCGCCACCCGGACGCCGGACGCCGCAGCCCGGGCCGCGGCCCTCGAGGCGGCCGAGGCGGCGCTCGCGCAGGCGGAGACGAGCGAAAGTGCGCAGACCACGGACGCGCTGGTCGACTCGACGACCGGTCTGCTCACGGACGGCGCTACGAGTGCGGCTGTCACGTCGGCCGACCGGACGTCTGCGCTCGCCGCACTGGCGGCCGTCGAGGCCAAGGGGCGGGCGCCCCGGACCGGTTACGACCGGGACCTGTTCGGTTCCGGCTGGGTCGACACGAACCGCAACGGGTGCGATACCCGCAACGACGTCCTGGCGCGCGACCTGACCGGGGAAGCGTTCAAGCCGGGCACACACGACTGCGTCGTCGTGACCGGCACCCTGGCTGACCCCTATTCGGGAAGGATGATCGCCTTCCAGCGCGGGCAGGGGACCAGTGAGGCAGTGCAGATCGACCACGTCGTGGCCCTGTCGGACGCCTGGCAGAAGGGTGCCCAGAGCTGGGACGCCGCCCGCCGGACCGCGTTCGCCAACGATCCGCTGAACCTGCTGGCCGTGGACGGCCCGCTGAACATGGCCAAGGGGGACGGTGACGCGGCGACGTGGCTGCCGCCCAATCGGGCGTACCGATGCGCCTATGTGGCGCGACAGGTGGCGGTGAAGGTCTCCTACGGCCTCTGGATGACGCAGGCGGAGAAGAACGCCGTCGCCACCGTCCTCTCGTCCTGCCCGAACGAGCTCCTTCCGGGTGGCGTCGTCGCCAACATCCCGGCGCCTCAGCCGGCCTCGGCACCCACGCCGGCCCCACGTCCGGTGCCTGCTCCCAAGCCTGTACCTCAACCTGTTCCCCAGCCGGATCCTGTCCCGGCTCCGCCGGCCGAGGTCTACTACGCCAACTGCACCGCGGCGCGAGCCGCCGGCGCGGCGCCCGTCCTGGTCGGTCAACCGGGCTACGGACGCCACCTCGACCGCGACGGCGACGGCATCGGCTGCGAATGAGCTGACTCCGCCGGCCACCATCCGGTGAGCGCGTGTCAGTGCGGGTGGGCCTGTCCTTCGGCGGCCTGTCTGCGCGAGCAGTCCGGCCGGATCAGGACGACGACCTGCGCGCACGGTTCCTGGCCGCACCGGTGAACCTGCGGCTCGCCGAGATCGCCGCCTCCACCGCAGTTTGACGGAGATGGCAGCGCGGATTGCCCCGCGGAGGGCGCTGTCGTCACTACTCTCCGGCGCAGGAGCGAGAGCGTCCCAGCGCCGGACGAGGCGACGACGAGGGAGCCGCTGATGGACGTCGTCCCGCGGCCTATCCGGACCGCGACGGCCGCGCCGACGATTGCCTCGCTGTGGGCAGACCTGAGCGGGCGGGACCTCGCCGATCAGGGCCTCGAGTGGCCACCCGACGTGTTCGCCCTCGCCGGCACGGTCCTCGGCCGCACCCACGCCTACCGGTTCGCGGTGTCGCCACCGACCGGCCGGCAGTGGCCGCCGCGCCGATTCGCCAGCTGGAACGACGTGGTCACCACGGCCGCCGAGGAGTGGTGCGCCTGGACGGAGGCACCGAACGGGCCACCACCGGACCTCGTGGCGGACACCTGGGCCGTGCTGGTCGACGCGGCGTCGGTCGAGCTGGATGACATCGCCGACGGCCGCGCATGGGAGGTCTGCGAGGCGCTGTTCATGCTGCTCGCACTCAGCGACGAGGCCTGCGCCGGCGTGGCCGCCGCGCTGGACCCGGAGCGCGCGGCCGGTTTCCGGTTCCGCGGTCGTGCCGGGGAGCTGCTGGCCCGCACCGGCTCGCTGTCCGCCGTTCCGACCTACCGGCTGCGGGTGTTGCCGAAGGGCCGGACGCCGCCCGGCGGCATCTCCTTCCGCTCGCTGTCGCGCTACCTCTGCCTGCGTGGCGCCTCCGTCGACGTCGCCTGGCACAAGGCCCCCGCGCGGCGGGCGGGGACCGGGCAGCAGCTGGCCAACGTCCTGCTCCTCCCGTGGCCGCTGCGGGTGCGGCAGCGGGACTTCCGGCCGCTGACAGGATCGGTGCGGCGGGCGGAGAACGAGCCGTTCGGGACGTTCGAGTTCGCCCCGGCCGAACCGTTCGACCTCGACCTGGTGGAGCGGGTGATCATCGGCGCCCTCGACGAGGTGGACGGCGTCGACGCCGTCGTCCTCCCCGAGAGCTGCGTGCCGGCCGAGGACCTGGAGCCACTCGAGGCGCTGCTCGCGCGCTACGGGATCACGATGCTGCTCGCGGGGGCCCGGGAGACGGCGCCGGCGCCCGACCGGCTGCCGGGCAACTGGGTCCACCTCGGGGTGCTCGTCGGTGGATGCTGGTCGCACTACCGGCAGAACAAGCACCACCGGTGGTTCCTCGACGAGAGTCAGATCAACCAGTACCACCTGGCCGGCGCGCTGCATCCGTCGGTGCGCTGGTGGGAGGCGATGGAGGTGCCGCGCCGTTCGCTGCAGTTCCTCGAGCTCAGCGAGGGGCTCACCGTCGTCGCCGTCGTCTGTGAGGACCTGGCCCGCCTCGACGAGGTCGCCGAGCTGCTCCGGGACGTCGGACCGTCGCTCGTCGTGACGATCCTGCTCGACGGGCCGCAACTCGCCTCCCGGTGGACGGCCCGCTATGCCAGCGTCCTGGCCGACGATCCGGGGACGGCGGTCCTCACGCTCACCGCGGCCGGGATGGTGGCGCGCAGCCGGCCGGTGGGTGCGCCGCCGTCGTCGGTGGTGGCGCTGTGGAAGGACCCGACCCGCGGGCTCCGGGAGATCTCCCTGGACCCCGGCGCCCACGCCCTGGTCATGAGCGTGGCCGCCACCCGGGCACGGCGGCGCTGCGCCGACGGGCGGACGCCGGTCGACAACGCGACGGGGCTGGTCGTCGCCGGCGTGCACCAGGTGACGGCGGTTCCCGGTGACCCCGACCGTTCCCCGGGGCCTCGAGGCGTGACCGGGGCCGCGCTGGCCCCGCCGGAGCTCACCATCGTCACCGCCTGGGCCGAGGCGGCCGCCGAGGCCCTGGAGCACGCCCCGGAACGGGTGGCCGACGTCCTCGCCGACGTCAGGCCGGGGGCGCAGTGGCGCCGGGACCTCGACCTGCCGGAGCCCTCGGCCGCACTCGCGACCGCGCTCACCACCGTCGCCGACGCCGTCGCGGCCGGGCTCACGGACAGCGGTCCGGATGACGCCGTCCTCACGGTGTTGCAGAACGCGCCGTCCGACGGAGAGGCGCCCGTCTCGCTGGCGACCGCGGTCCTCCGTTCCGCGCTCGAGTCGCGGCGGGACCAGCGGGCCGTGAGCTCCCGCTCCCGATGACCGGAGAAGACGCTGGGGGAGATCGATGAGCCGACCGGTTCTGATGGCCGTGGACGACGACGGCCCGGTGCTCGCCGCCGTGGAACGCGATCTGCGCGACCGCTACGCCGAGCACTACCAGGTCATCACGGCATCCTCCGGGGACCAGGCGCTCGACCTCCTGCGCCGGCTGCGGCTGCGCGAGGACACGGTGGCCCTCCTGCTCGTCGACCAGCGGATGCCGGGGATGAGCGGCACGGACTTCCTCGCCGCCTCCCGCGAGCTCTACCCCGACGCGCGGCGGGTGCTCCTGACGGCCTACGCCGACACCGACGCCGCGATCCGGGCGATCAACGACGCCGATGTCCACCACTACCTGCTCAAGCCGTGGGACCCGCCGGAGGAGCGGCTCTACCCGGTGCTCGACGACCTGCTCGAGACCTGGCGGCGGCCCGCGCCGTCGGCGAACCTACGCGTGGTCGGCGACCGCTGGTCGCCGTCCAGCCACGCGCTCCGCGAGTTCCTGGCCCGCAACCTGGTGCCCTACCGCTGGCTCGACGTCGAGACCGATCCGCAGGCCCGCGTCCTGCTCGACGCCGCACGGACCGACGCCGGAGCGCTGCCGATCCTGGTGACCGACGACGGCGAGGTGCTGGTCGAGCCCGATCTGCACACGGTGGCGGAGCGGATCGGGCTGCAGGTACGGGCGGAGCGGTCCGCCTACGACCTCGTGGTGGCCGGCGCCGGCCCCGCAGGGCTGGCGGCTGGGGTCTACGGAGCCTCGGAGGGCCTGTCCACTCTCGTCCTGGAGTGCAACGCGCCGGGCGGGCAGGCGGGCACGACCAGCAAGATCGAGAACTACCTGGGCTTCCCGGTCGGGCTCTCCGGGGCGGACCTGACGCTGCGCGCCCGCGAGCAGGCGATCCGGTTCGGGGCGGAGATCCTGGTGCCGGCCGAGGTGGCGGGACTGCGCCGGGAGGACCCGTACACGGTGATCCGGCTGGCCGACGGCACCGAGGTGAGCGCCTCGACGCTGCTGATCGCCTCGGGCGTCAACTACCGGACCCT
>JAOPWM010000285.1 GCA_025965695.1 Blastococcus sp. | reverse complement strand
ACGTGACGCAGAGTGATACGTCCACGGCGTCGTCCACTCAGCGTGACGGAACCGTGCCGTTTCGACTCGGCTGGTCCGTCGAGGAACCGCCGCGCACCGAGTCCGCACGCAGCGAGCGGGGGAGCTGGCAGGAGCGCATGGGACTGACCGTCGAGGACGCGCTGGACCTCCCGGGGCTGGCGGTCACCACGGTGGCCGCCGGCTCGAGCGGCCTGTCGCGATCGGTCCGGCACATGGTCATCGACAAGCCGGCCGATCCGCTCGCCGGTGCCGGCGTCGACGTGCTCGTGGTCCTGGGTGCCCGGCTCCCGCCGGCGGACCCGGCGAACTGCCGGGCCCTGGTCGAGCGGCTGGACTCGATGGGCACCTCCGCCCTCGCGTTCCGCCGGACCGAGGGCCCCGCGCCCGTGCCCGGCGAGGTCCTCGCCGAAGCGGACCGTCGCGGTCTGCCCGTCCTGGCGCTGCCTCCCGGCGTCCGCATGGACGAGGTGGTATCGGAGGTCCTCGGCACCGTCGTCACCAAGCAGGGGCAGGCACTCGCTCTGTCCTCCCGCATGGACGACGAGTTCATGGAAGTGGCGCTCACCGGCGGCGGGCTCGCCCAGGTCTCCCAGCGGCTGGCCGTGATGCTGGAAGGCACCGCCGTCCTCGGCCTGGGTCCCGACCGCGAGGTCGTGACCAGCGCCGGCCCGGTCGACGACGTGACCGAGATCAGCGACTGGCTCTGGCTGCTCGACGCCGCTGCCGACGACGCGCTCGCCGAGCTCACGCCCTCACGACGGCTGTCCGGTGTCCGCGCGGACCAGACCGTCGTCACCCCTGCCGATGTCCTGGCCGACGCGGACCTCTCGCCGGCCGACGGCATCCTGCTGGTCCCCGGTCACCACGAACTGCCCGGCGGGGTGGGGGAGTACGCCGTCGCGCCGATCATGGCCGGTGACCAGCGGCACGGGTGGCTGGTGGCGGTGCACCGCCACGGCGCGATGATGCTGGGCGCCGGCGGTGTCCTGGAACGGGCAGCGGTCATCGCCGCCCTCTCGGTCATCCGCCTCCAGGCCGTGCACTCGGTGGAGCTGCGCTTCCAGGGAGACCTGGTGCGCCGGCTGGTCGGCGGTTCCGTGGGCCACACCGAGCGGACACTGGCCTACACCCGTTCCTTCGGCTGGCGGCTCGACGGTCCGGTCGCCGTCCTGGTGACCGCCACGGAGACCGTCGCCGACGCGGCGGCCGACCCCACCAAGGCCCTCGACGTGCTCGACCGGCTGGCCGACGGCTGGCGGGCGGCGCTGGAGCCGGAGGTGGCCGGAGCCGCCGTCGCCGGACTGGCCACCGAGATCGTCACGCTGCTTCCGCTCGACGGCCGGACGCCCGAGGAGCTCTCGGCGCTCGTCTCCGCGGTGACCGGCCGGGTCAACGGCCGGTTGCGGCGGGTCGGCCGCGTGCTGGGCACCGGGATCGGGCGGCCGGCGGGGTTGCTCTCGGCGCTGCAGGAGGCCCACCGGCAGGCGCAGCGGGCCCTGGGCGTCGGGCAGGAGATCCACGGCGTCGCCTCGGTCACGCATTTCGACCAGCTGGGCGTCTTCCGGCTGCTGTCGCTCATCCCGGACAGCACCGAGCTGCGCACGTACGTCGACGAGGTGCTCGGCCCGCTGGCCGACGCCGCGGATGCGGACTCCGCCGACCTCCGGGAGACCCTGCGCGTCCTGCTGGAGACCAACCTCAACGTCGCGGAATCGGCTCGCCGGTTGCACTTCCACTACAACACGATGCGCTACCGGATCGGGAAGCTGGAGCGGATGCTCGGGCCCTTCACGACCGATCCGACGCTGCGCCTGAACCTGCTGCTCGCCCTGCACGCCGCCCGGATGCGCGGCCTGGATCAGCCGCACCGGCCGCCGGTCGAGGCGGGGTACACCGCGGCGACGGTCGACGGCCTCGACTCCCTGCTCTGACCCCCGGAGCCGACCGCACCATGTCCCCGGACGTCGCCGCGCTGATCGCCCGGATGGCGGCCCTGTTGCGTCCGCTGGAGGACGCCGAGGACCCCGCCCGGTTCTTCCTGGGCACCTATCTGCGCACGACCCGTGCCGTCGAGGCGGCTCTCGACGCCGGGATGTTCGAGGACCCGGAGTGGGTCGCACGCTGGGACGTCGACTTCGCCGGTCTGTACCTCGACGCCCTCGAGGCCTACCGGGCCGATCCGGCGGGGCCGGCCGCGCCCTGGCGGCTGGCCTTCGGCGCGAAGCCGGGCCTGCCGCCGGAGGCACACGTCCTCCTCGGCATGAACGCGCACATCAACTTCGATCTGCCGCAGTCGCTGGTCCGCGTGATCCCGCAGGAGGAATTCGCCGTCCCGGGACGGCTCGACGTCCGCCGCCGCGACCATGAGCGGATCGACGCCGTCCTTGCCGGACGGGTCGCCGCCGAGGACGTCGCCCTGGAGCTCGCCGGCGGCCGTCGGAGCCTCCTGGACCGGGTCCTGGCCCCGGCCAACCGCGGGGCCAGCCGGCTGTTCCTGCGCGAGTCCCGACGGAAGGTGTGGGCCAACGCCGGTGCCCTGCACGACGCGCGACTTCGCGGTGCGGCCGACTACGCCGTCCGTCTCTCGGCTCTCGAGGCCGCGAGCTCAGCCCGGGTCGCCGACCTGCTGCGCCCGGGACCCGTTCTGCTGCGGCTGGCCGTCCACGGCTTCGGGGTCACGCCTGCCTGACGTCCGGGGACGGGTCGAGCCAGGCGTCGATGCCGGCCACCAACCGCGCTCGGTCGGTGGACGTGCAGGTGCGCGGTCGCCAGAAGGGCCAGGTCACGCACCGCGGCCAGCCTAGGCACCCCCCATCCGGCGCCCGTGCTGCCGGATTCCGATCCCGGGCGCAGGCTGGACGAGCGTGCTGCGCGGGGTGGCGCCGGAGGAGGTCGTGCATGTCCGAGGCCGGTCGTCCCCTGGAAGGCAAGGTCGCCCTGGTGACCGGTGCGTCGTCGGGCATCGGCGAGGCCACCGCCGTGGCGCTGGCGGAGGCGGGTGCCGCGGTCGCCATCGGCGCCCGGCGCACGGACCGGCTGGACGCGCTCGCCAACCGGCTCCGGGACGGCGGCGCGGGGGTGCTCCAGCTGGGCCTCGACGTCACCGACGAACAGGCCTGCCGCGACGCCGTCCGCCGGACCCGCGAGGAGCTCGGCGGGCTGGACGTCCTGGTGAACAACGCCGGCGTCATGCTGCTGGGCACGATCGTCGGCGCCGACACCGAGGACTGGCGGCGGATGATGAACACCAACGTCCTCGGCCTGATGTACATGACCCACGCGGCGATCGAGGGCATGGTCGAGCAGGGCTCCGGGGACGTCGTGAACATCTCCAGCGTCGCGGGCCGGGTGGCCCGCAAGGGCTCCGGTGTCTACAACGCCAGCAAGTGGGCGGTGAACGCCTTCAGCGAGTCGCTGCGCCAGGAGGTGACCGGCCGCGGCGTCCGGGTCTCGCTCGTCGAGCCCGGGGCCGTGACGACGGAGCTGACCGACCACATCACCCAACCCGAGGCGAAGGCGGCGTCGGTGCAGATGTACACGAGCATGCGGTCGCTGCACGCCGACGACATCGCCCGGGCGATCCTCTACGTGGTGACCCAGCCGCCGTACGTGGCGATCAACGAGGTGCTCGTCCGGCCCACCGATCAGGAGCGCTGACGACTGCCGGTCGGCATCCGGGTCTGCTACTCCTCCGGTGTGATCACACTCTCGTCCGCCGGCCCTCGGTCGCTCGTCGTCACCGAGGCGCGGCTGCGCAGCGGGACAGTGGTGGACGTGCACTGCGCCGGGGGCGCTGTCGCGGCGCTCGTGCCGACCGGGACGCTGCCCGTGCCGCCCGACGCCGAGCTCGTGCAGGCGGCGGGCGGGCTGGTCACCGAGCCCCTCGTCGACGCCCACCTCCACCTGGACAAGGTGCGCACGCTGCCGCTCATCGGCGACGCGGCCCTGCAGGCCTACACCGCCGACGGCATGGCCGACTCCGCGCGTGGTATCGACCTCGCTCGGGCGGTCAAGCAGCACTACCGGCTGGACACGCTGCTGCCCTCGATCCGGCAGGCGCTGGCCGACGGGGAGCGGCACGGCGTCCTGCACGTCCTGGCCTTCGCCGACGTCGACACCGCCGCGGGCCTGACCGGCGTGCAGGCGGTGCTCGCCGCCCGGGAGGAGTTCCGGGGGCGGGTGGACATCTCGGTGGTGGCCTTCCCGCAGGACGGGGTGCTGCGTGACCCGGGGGCCGCCGGGCTGGTGGAGGAGGCGATGGCCGCCGGTGCCGACGTCGTCGGCGGCATCCCGTGGATCGAGGCGGGCGCCTCCGACCAGGAGGCGCACGTGAAGTGGGCCTGCGCGCTGGCGGCTCGGCTGGGACGGCGGGTGGCGATGCTCACCGACGACGCGCCGGATCCCGCCTACGACACCACCCGCATGCTCGCCGAGGCGATGCGCCGGCACGGTCTCGAGGGGCGTGGCGTGGCCTGCCACGCGAGGGCCCTGGGCCACTACGACGAGCACCGGCAGATCGCCCTCCTCGACCTGGCCCGGGACGTGGGCCTGGGGCTGGTCAGCGATCCGCACACCGGCTCGGTGGCCCTGCCCGTCGAGCGGGCCCTGGAGCGGGGCGTGGCCGTGGCACTGGGCCAGGACGACATCGAGGACGCCTACTACCCGTTCGGCCGGCACAACCTGCTCGAGGTGGCGTTCCTCGCCGCGCACCTGCTGGACATGCGCTCCGCGCCGCAACTGGAGGTGCTCGTCGACCTGGTGACGACGTCGGCCGCGCGCGTGCTCGGCCTTTCCGGCTACGGCCTCCGGGAGGGTGGGCCGGCGGACCTCCTGGTGCACCACGCGGCGCGCACGGTCGACCTGCTCGCCCGGCACGAGCCGCCGCGGGTCGTGGTCCGGGGAGGCCGGGTGCTCAGCTGACCTCGGTCGTGGAGGCGCTCGGCAGGAGATGTTGATGGACGGTGCTCAATCGCCGGCCGAACGAGCCCCCGTCAACGTCGGGTGTGATGCTCTCGGGCCGTAAGGACGCGACCGGACTTCGCGTGAGGTTCCGCTTGTTCACTACGTGCATGAGCGAAATGAGTGCCGCACAGATCGAGTACCTCGCAAGCCAACCGCTGGGTCGGCTCGCCACCGCCGGAGCCGACCACAAGCCACACGTCGCGCCGACGTCGTTCAGGTACAACGCCGAGCTCGGCACGGTGGACGTCGGGGGTCTCCACGTCGCGGACACCAAGAAGTACCTGGACGTGAAAGCCAACGGCTGGGACGCGATCGTCATCGACGACCTGGCGTCCGTCGATCCTTGTACGCCCCGTTTCGGCGAGATCCGCGGCCGCGCGGAGGCGATCCCGACCGGCGGCGCACATCTCGGGCCCGGATTCGGTGATGCCTTCATCCGCATCTACCCGGAGAAGGTCAACAGCTTCGGCATTGCATAGGGCCTGTCTGGACGAGCAGGGGTTGCGTCATCCCGCGGGACGGCAGAGCCACACCGCTTGGATGACCGGTGACGTGTTCCACGTACTCGACCTGTGGGATTCGCCGGACGCCATGAGCGAGTGGATCTCCACGCTCGGTCCCATCCTCGACGAGTTCGGAATGAAGCTCGACGGGCAGCCGGAGGTAGGCGAGTTCCCGGCTCCTTGTCAGCCGTACTCAGTCGTCAGCCGTACTCAGTCGTGGAAGACCTCGATGTGGGCGCCCATCTCGACCAGGCGCTCGTAGAGGTGCTCGTACCCGCGGGCGATGATGTCGACGTTGCGCAGAACTGACGTCCCCTTGGCGGCCAGCATCGCCAGCAGGATGCAGACGGCGGGACGCAGCGCCGGCGGGCAGACGACCTCGGCGCTCGACCACCGGGTGGGCCCGTTGACGAGCACGCGGTGCGGGTCCAGCAGCCGGACGTCGGCGCCGAGCCGGGTCAGGTCCGAGAGGTGGATGGCGCGGTTGTCGTAGACCCAGTCGTGGATCAGCGTCGCACCCTCGGCCTGGGCGGCGATGACGGCGAAGAACGGCAGGTTGTCGATGTTGAGGCCGGGGAACGGCATCGGGTGGATCTTGTCGATCGGCGCCCGCAGGACCGACGGCGAGATGGTGATGTCGGCCAGCCGGGTATGCCCGTTGTCGGCGAGGTAGTCGGGGGAGAGCTCGTAGCGCAGTCCCATCTCGGCGAGGACCGCGAGCTCGATCTCCAGGAAGTCGATCGGCGCCCGCTGCACGGTCAACTCCGAGCCGGTGACGATCCCGGCGGTCAGCAGGCTCATCGCCTCGACCGGGTCCTCGCTGATCGTGTAGTCGACGTCCGCGTCGAGGACCGGGCGGCCGTGGACGACCAGTGTCGTCGTCCCCAGGCCCTCGACGCCGACGCCGAGCAGCTGCAGGTAGAGGCAGAGGTCCTGGACCATGTAGTTGGAGCTGGCGTTGCGGATGGTCGTCGTGCCGTCGGTGCGGGCGGCGGCCAGGAGCGCATTCTCGGTGACGGTGTCGCCGCGCTCGGTGAGCACGATCGCCCGCGCCGGGGCGCCGGTGTGCGTCACCGTCGCGTGGTACTCACCGGCCCTCGCCTCGATGTCCAGGCCGAACGGGCGCAGGGCGATCATGTGCGGTTGCACGGTGCGGGTGCCCAGGTCGCAGCCGCCCGCGTAGGGAAGCTGGAAGGTCCGCGCCCGGTGCAGCAGCGGGCCGAGGAACATGATGATGCTTCGGGTGCGCCGGGCGGCGTCGGCATCGATGCCGGCCATGTCCAGGTCGTCGGGGACGAGGAGCGTGAGGTCGTGGCCCGTCGCGTCCCAGGTCGCCGAGACGCCGATCGAGCGCAGCACGTCGAGGATGCGCTCGACCTCGACGATGCGGGCCACGTTGCGCAGCGTCGTCCGGCCGCGGTTGAGCAGTGCGGCGCACAGCAGCGCGACCGCCGCATTCTTCGAGGACTTCACGACCACGCTGCCGCGCAGCGGACGGCCGCCCTCGACCCGCAGGTGGGTGGGGCCGGTCGGGCCGAGGTTGATCAGCTCGCTCTCCAGCGCCGTGGAGAGCCGGCCGAGCAGTTCGAGAGTGAGGTTCTGGCCGCCCTGCTCGATCCGGGCGATGGCGCTCTGACTCGTGCCCAGCCGGTCGGCGAGCTGCTGTTGGGTCAGCCCGCGATGGCGGCGGGCGTCGCGGACGAGCGAACCGATGCGCTGCATGGCGCTGGACTCGGGCGCGGGTGCCGTGGCGCTGGATTCGTGCGCAGGTGCCGTGGCGCTGGACTCGTGCGCAGGGGCTTTGGCGCTGGCCTCGTGCGCCCGGTTGCCGGCGCCGTTGGAGGGAAGATCGGTGAGCGTCACCGCGACACGTTATCTCGCATGTGAGATAACGCCCGGCATCGAACCGCCGTGCGCCGCTGACGGTCAGAATATGTGGGTGGACGTACTCGTCACCGGCGGCACAGGCCGCCTCGGTCAACGGCTCCTCGGTCCGCTGCAGGCGGCCGGGCACTCCGTACGGCAGTTGTCGCGCCGCGGCACCGGGCCGGGCGGCGTCCGGGCCGACCTGGCCACCGGCCGCGACCTGGCGTCGGCGCTCGCGGGGGCGGAGCTCGTCGTGCATGCGGCCAGCGATCCGCGCGGGGACCCGTGGCAGGTCGACGTCGCCGGCACGCGGCGTCTGGTCGAGGCGGTCGACCGGGGCCGGCTGCAGCACCTGGTCTATGTGTCGATCGTGGGCGTGGACAAGATCCCCTACGGCTACTACCGCGCCAAGTTCGCCGCCGAGCAGGTGCTGCTGGCCTCGGGTCTGCCCGTGACCCTGTTGCGCGCCACCCAGTTCCACGACTTCGTCGACTTCCTGCTCGACTCCGCCCGCCGGGGCCCGGTGCTTCCCGTGCCGATGGGCTGGCGGCTGCAGCCGGTCGACGTCGGCGAGGTGGCCGAGTACGTGACCGAGGTGTGTGCTGCTCCACCGGCCGGCGGGGTGGTGGAGTTCGGCGGTCCGGAGGAGCTGTCGGCGGCCGACCTCGCCCGTGCCTGGGCGTCGACCCGTGCCCCGGGCGCCCACGTAGTGGCGACCCCGGTGCCCGGAAAGCTGAGCACGGCCGTCCGGGACGGCGCCGCGCTGCCCTCCGGCGGCGCCCGGGGACGCCGCACCTACACCGAGCACCTGAACGGCTGAGCGACTCCGGCGACCGCAGGGCTCCTGCCAGCTACCGGAGCGGAACGGCCGTCCTGGACGCGCTGTCCGATACCCGCCGGACAGTGTCGGAGGGCCCGCCTAGGGTCCGACCGTGAACACTCGGTCCGCCGCGCCGCCGAGCGGCCGCACCATCCTCGCCGTCGTCGTCACGCTGCTCGCCTGGGCGTCGGCCTTCGTCGCGATCCGCGCGGTGGGGGAGGACTTCTCCCCGGGGGCGCTGGCGCTGGGCCGGCTGCTGATCGGCACGGCGGTCCTCGGCCTGCTGTTGGTCGGGCGTGGCTGGGTCCGGCCGACGGGCCGGGAGTGGGCGCTGCTGGTCGTCTGCGGCGTCGGCTGGTTCGGCGTCTACAACGTCTCCCTCAACGCCGCCGAGCGGCACCTGGACGCCGGGACGACGGCGATGCTGGTCAACATCGGGCCGATCCTGATTGCGGTCTTCGCCGGGCTGCTGCTGGGGGAGGGATTCCCCCGCTGGCTCGTGGCCGGAATCGCCGTCGCCTTCGCGGGTGTCGTGCTGATCGGGGTGGCCACCCGCAGCGCCGAGACCGAGGTGGTGGGCGTCGTCCTGTGCGTCGTCGCGGCGGTCACCTATGCCGCCGGCGTGGTCGCCCAGAAGCCGCTGCTGCGGCGGCTGCCCGCGCTCCAGATGACGTTCACCGCCTGCGCGATGGGCGCCGTCTGCTGCCTGCCGTGGGCCGGCACCCTCATCGACGACCTGGGCTCGGCCCCGACGGGATCGATCGCGGGCATCGTCTACCTCGGCGCGGTGCCGACGGCGCTGGCCTTCAGCACCTGGGCGTACGCGCTCAGCCGGATGGACGCGGGGAAGCTCGGCGTCACCACCTACCTGGTCCCGCCCCTGGTGATCCTCCTGGGCTGGCTGCTGCTCGACGAGGTGCCGCCGGGGCTCGCCCTGGTCGGCGGGGCCATCTGCCTCGCCGGGGTCGCACTGTCCCGCCGGCGCAGCCGGCTCCGGCCGCCGGTGCCGGTACCGCAGGAGGCCGGTTCCACGCTCTGAGCGTGCGGCGTATCAGAGTCCGGCGGCTTCGGGACGGGTGCGGATCACCACGGTGGTTCCGCCCGGTCCATAGTTGACGGGCATCGTCGGGTCGGCTCCCGGACTGCGCTGTCCGGCATGCGCGTCCCGGCCATGGCGGCCGGCGGACGCACCGGGGTGGGCGCTGAGGGGGTAGGCACGAAAGGAGCGCGTCGCCGACGCGTCCGATCGATTCAGAGCCAGGAGGTTCGCGTGCAGGAGCAGGACTGGGCGCAGGTGGTGGTCGCGGCCACGCGGGCGCCGTCGATCCACAACACGCAGCCGTGGCGGTTCGTCGCGGCGCCGAACCGCCTCGAGGTGTACCTCGACACCGAGCGCGCGCTGCCGGTTCTCGACCCGACCGGTCGCCAGCAGATCATCAGCTGCGGCAGCGCTGTCGAGTTCACCGTCGTCGCCCTGGCCGCCGCCGGGTTCTCCGCCGAGGTGGACCTGATGACCGACGACACCGATCCGGACCACCTGGCGACAGTGCGGGTGACCGGCGCTCACGAGGCCTCTGACGAGGACCGTGCCCTGGCTGCGGCGATCAACCGTCGGCACACAGTCCGGGCGCCTTTCCAGCCGCGAGCGGTGCCGGAGGAGCTGGTCGACCGCCTGCAGCGCGAGTCCGGCGGCTTCGGCACATGGTTCAAGCCGATCACGCGGTCGGAGGAGGAGGTCGCGACCGTCTTCCTCGTCTCCCGGGCCGAGGAGATGGAGCAGAGCGATCCGGCGTACGTCGCCGAGCTGGAGAGCTGGATGCGGACCGACCCGGCCGCGGTCGACGGCGTCCCGGTGGACGCCGTCCCGGCGCAGGACCCGCGCGCCCGCGCGTCGAACTGGCTGATCCGCGACTTCGTCGTCGGCCAGCGGGAGCCGGAGCACGTCTTCCTCGAAGGCGGTGACGCCGCCGCGCCGCCGGCGGAGGTGGAGCGGCCGACCGTCGTCCTCATGGGCACTGACGGGGACGACCGGTACGCCTGGCTGCTGTCCGGCCGGGCTCTCGGGCGGGTACTGCTGCAGGCCACGGCTGCGGGTGTGGCGGCCTCCCCACTCACCCAGGCCCTCGACTGGCCGGCGACCCGCAGCCGGATGAAGTCGCGGTTGTCCCTCGTCGGACACCCGCAGATGCTGCTGCGCATGGGCTACCCGCAGGAGACGGCCGGTGACGTGGTCAGCGGCCGCCGACCGGTCGCGGACGTGTTGCGGTTCGTGCCCCCGGGGGGCTGAGAACTCCAGTCAGTTCCGGGGACGCCGGGTCGGGGACGCCCAGGGATCGTCGAGCTCCGGATCGCCCTGCGCGGCCGGAGAGTCCTTGCCGGGCGCCGTCGTGCCGCCGGCCCGGCGGGCAGCGGCCTCGAGCGCGGCGTCGCGCTCGCGGGCCC